>CAWBIS010000122.1:0-53086 GCA_963788485.1 Terriglobia bacterium | reverse complement strand
TTTGTTATGTTAGCCTTTCGACTAAGTACGTATTGCTGGATCGGGTGATGCAACCAACCTTGATCTGGACGGCAATGTCGGTGATACACCCAATTGGCACACGGATCCCAGCGCGGGCGGCCGTATCGGGTGGTTCTACCCCTGGAAACCTCATTATGATGTTGAGCTTGGACTTTTCCGGCCAATCGGGAACATGGGACGACACCAGGAAACGATTGTGGTCAGGCACCGTGGTTGACTACGCGGTTCACCTGAGTCCCTATATCGAAGCGAAAGGCGAATGGATGTATGCCTGGGTGAAAACGGCAATGTGGCCAGATCGCTCCACCGGGGCTGGTGGGTGCAAGTTGGCTACAAGTTGGGGGGATTGGATTTGGAACTTCCGATGATCAACAGCCTCGAATTGATGTATCGGTACGATACGGTCAACGACGGTCTCGGGACGGAGACGAACGGAACTCCCTGGGCTGCGTGTACTACATCACGAACACGTTCCAGTTCGAGAGAAGTAACAGTTATGAAGCGGGTTACAGGCGGCTGATCGGGAACAAAGTGTCCCTGGATATCGCCGGTTTCTACAATCACTATCACGATCTGTTTGACGAAGAGATTACGGGTCCCATTTTTCTCGAAGAAGATCCCGCGCCGATCCATTATTTGATTCCGGCCCAGTTCCGGAACGGCTTGTTCGGTTACACCAAAGGGCTCGAGGTCGCGCCCGAGTGGCGGATCCGGGACTGGTGGCGGATGCGCGGATCTTATTCCTTCCTGCATATGAATCTGGGCGACGAGCCGCGATCGGGCGATCTCGGCACGATTCCAGGAATCGTGGGAGCGAGCCCGCAGCATCAGGCCTGGGTGCAATCCTCGCTCGACCTGGGTAAGAGTCTGCAGCTGGATCTGACCTACCGGTACGTCAGCGCCCTGGTGGCGCCCACGCAGCTGGTGCCGGCTTATTCGACCGGCGACGTACACTTCGCCTGGCGATTCCGGCCGGGTTGGGAATGGTCGGTAGTTGGGCAGAATCTGCTGCAGGCCTGGCACGCTGAATACGCGGGAGATCCGGGGCCGCTGGTCGGGATCGTGAGAAACGCCTATGTGAAGTTGACATGGGTCCACTGAGCGGCAGCCACAGGCCGGTGGGAAGGGAAGGCCGCGGTTTCGTCCGCGGCCGTTGGTTGTTGCTTGCCGCGCTGATTTTTCTGCCGGGCGGTCTCGCCAGGGGCCAGACTGCAGATGAAACCGTCGAGTATCAGGTCAAGGCCGCGTTTCTGTTGAACTTCGCGAAATTCGTGGAGTGGCCGGCCGGCGCTTTCCCCACGGCGGACTCGCCGATTGCCATTTGCGTGCTGGGAAAAGACCCGTTCGGGCGGGCGCTGGACGAGGTGGTACAGGGTGAGACGGTGAACGCGCGAAGGCTGGTGGTACAAAGAATCAACCAGGCGCCGGCGCCGCGAATGTGCAACGTGCTTTTCGTCGGCGGCGGGGAGAAGGACGTGCCGAAGTTGCTTGACAGCCTCGGCCGCCAGGTTCTGACGGTCGGCGAGGGCGACAAGTTCCTGCGGGACGGCGGGATGATTGCACTCGTGATCGACAATAGGCGAGTCCGTTTCGACGTCAATCAGATGGCGGCGGTGAACGCGGGACTCACCCTGAGCTCCAGACTGCTGAGCGTTGCCAGGTCGGTGGAAAAATGACCTGGGCCGCATTTCCACCGTTCCGCGATGTTCCGATCCGACGCAAGCTGATGATCATCGTGATGATCACGACCGCCGCGGCGCTGGTGGCAGCGGGCGTGGGGATCGTGGTGCTCGATTCGATTCTTATGCGCCGGGAATTGCGGCGAGATCTCTCGGCCCTTGTGCAGATCGTCGGGGATAACAGCACCGGCGCCCTCTCATTCGACGATCCTGCGGCCGCGGCCCAGACGCTCGGATCGCTTCGGTCGCGGCCGCATGTCGTCGACGCTTGCATCTATCGGACGAACGGGACGCTTCTGGCACGCTACTCGCACAATGGCGGTTTCACGTGTCCGCCCGCCGAGAGCGGCGATCACATTCGAAGCGCCGGCGACGACCTCGTGGCGGCGCAAGGGATCCTCCTCGATGGGCGCCGGGTGGGCACACTCATGCTGGTTTACGATCTGGGCGAACTGTCCGAACGGATGAGGCTTTACGGGGTAATGGTGCTTGGCGTCCTGCTGGCATCGAGCCTGCTGGCGTATCTGCTCTCGTCGCGCCTGCGCGCGGTGATTGCGACGCCCGTTTCCCGGCTCGTCCGGGCCACGACCTCGGTTTCGGAGACCGGCGATTACGGGATTCGCGCGGAAAGAATTTCGGGCGACGAACTGGGCGTGCTGGTGGACCGGTTCAACGAAATGCTGGCGGGCATCCAGTCGCGGGATCGCGAGTTGAAAGAGGTTCTGCAACAGCGGGAAGCGGCCCTGCGCGAGGTGGAGAAAGAGCGGGCGCGTTTTCGCTTCATGGCGGAATCGATGCCGCAGAAGATCTTCACCGCGGATTCCCGCGGTGAGATCGATTACCTGAACCGTCAATGGCTGGAATACACGGGGCTTTCCGAAATCGAGCTCCGGAACTGGGCCGCGTTCGTGCATCCCGACGACCTCGATTCGAGCGTCATCGGGTGGCAGCAGGCGATCATGACCGGCGAACCGTTCCATCTCGAGCATCGTTACCGCCGGATCGATGGGCAATACCGATGGCATCTCACCCGGGCACAGCCGATGCGGGATGCGAACGGGAACATTACCATGTGGATCGGGTCCGATACCGAGATTCACGAACAGAAAGAAAAGGAAGCGGAACTGCGGCGGGCCAACGAGGATCTGCAGCAATTCGCCTATTCGGCGAGCCACGATTTACAGGAGCCGATCCGCAACGTGGCGATCTACAGCGAACTGGTCGCCGAGCGATACAAGGGCGTCGTGGATGCGGACGGTCAGATGTTTCTCGGTTTCCTCAAGGAGGGAGGCCGGCGCCTGGCGAGGCTTGTCAGCGATCTGCTCGCGTATACCCGGGCGGGCATGGCCGATATGAATGTTGAACCGGTGAATGCGTCAGTCGTTCTCAAGGAGACGCTGGCGGGACTGGCGGAAGCGGTACGGGAGAGCGCCGCCACGGTGACGAGCGACGAACTGCCGGAGGTGGACATCAGCGAGGCGCATCTGCAGCAGGTTTTACAGAATCTGATCGGAAACGCTTTAAAATACAGGACGGAAGAGCCGCCGCGAATTCACGTTTCGGCGGTCAGAAGGGGCTCCGCGTGGTGTATCTCCGTGCGGGACAATGGGATCGGGATCGACCCGAGGTACAAGGAGAGAATCTTTGGGGTATTCAAGCGGCTGCATCACGACCAGCGTTACGGCGGCACCGGGATCGGGTTGGCCATTTGCCAGCGCGTGGTCGAGCGCTATGGAGGAAAAATCTGGGTCGAGTCCGAACCTGGAAACGGAGCGACCTTCTACTTCACCATCCCCGAGTACGCCAGAACCACCCGCTCCGCCACGGTTTAATCTGCTGCTGGCGGAGGACAATCTACCCGACGCGCTGCTGGTGCGGGAGGCGATCCGCACGGAAAAACTGCCGCTGGACGTTCATCTGGTGGCGGATGGGCAGCAAGCCATGGATTTCATCGAGCGGGCGGAGCGGGATGCGGACGCGCCGTGTCCGCATCTGCTGTTGGTGGATATCAATCTGCCGCGGGCCGATGGGTTCGAGGTGTTGCGTCGACTGCGCGCCAGTGCGAAATGCGGGGAGATCCCTGTGGTGGTGGTGAGTTCTTCGGATGCGCCGGCCGATCGCAGCCTGGCGGCGGAGCTGGGGGCCGGATATTTTCGGAAACCGCCCAGTTATGAGGAATATCTGAAACTCGGAGCGGTTCTGAAACAGCTGCTCGCAAAACATACCGATCCGTCTGGCCGTTAGAGCGAACCAGCGCCAGGCAGATTGCCGATCGGCCGCAGTTTGGCAATCTGCCCCACGATCAGCGCGACCGCTCTTTGCGCGCACTGGCGGGCTTCCAGACTCAAGCCCTCGCCGTAATCGAAATCATCGACTGGAATGCGGCATAGCCAGGCACTCCCTGTGAATCCATAGAGCGATCGGGCCAGAAGAACGATTTCCTCAGCGCTCGATCCATGGCTTAGCGGAGCGCGAAGCGGCGAATGCCCGACGGGTTCAATGCGCGGCGCCCCGCCGCTTGCGTCGGCATCCAGAAAAAACACGGCATCGAATTGGGCGATCTCGTGTGACAGCTCCGGATACAGCTGCAGTACCGCGAGTTTCTCTATTCCTTCGAGCAGACTCAGCGCGTGATGGGCAACGCCGTCGTCCCGGCGCAGCGTGTTGCCGGAAGCAATGGCGAGCATGCGCATCGGCCTCGTGACAGCAGAAATGGAACTTTGCCGCAATCCGCAGGATACGCGGCGTGTTCGCGGCGCTCATCCAAACCCGTGCGAGATAATTTCCACTACAGCGCTTTTCAGACAGGAGATTGCTTTGTCAACGATTATCAGAGTAGCGGGTACCGAGATTCTGGATTCGCGTGGAAACCCAACCGTGGAGGCGGAAGTCTTTCTCGCCGACGGTAGCAACGGCCGTGCCGCCGTTCCCAGCGGGGCGTCCACCGGGGAGCACGAAGCTGCCGAGCTGCGTGACGGCGAGAAAGACCGCTACCTGGGCAAAGGCGTGCGCGATGCAGTCGCAAATGTGAATGGGCCGATCCAGAAGGCGCTGGCAGGGCACGATGCGACCCTGCAGGCGAAGATCGATCAGATTATGATCGATCTCGACGGCACCCCCAATAAGAATAACCTCGGGGCGAACGCCATACTCTCCGTTTCGATGGCGGTCGCGCGCGCAGCGGCGGCTTCGCAAAGAACGCCGTTGTTCCGCTACCTGGGCGGCGTCAACGCCTGCCTGCTCCCCGTTCCGCAGATGAATATCCTGAACGGCGGCGTGCACGCGGATAGTTCCGTCGACATGCAGGAATTCATGATCGTTCCGTATGGCGCGGAGAAATTTTCCGAAGCGTTGCGCATGGGCGTGGAGGTATTTCACACGCTGAAAGGCGTGCTGAAGAAGCGCGGCTATTCCACTTCGGTAGGCGATGAAGGAGGGTTCGCGCCCAGCCTGAAATCCAACGAGGAAGCGCTCGAAGTAATCCTCGAAGCCATTTCCAAGGCTGGTTACAAGCCCGGCGACCAGATTGGCATCGCGCTCGATCCCGCGTCGAGCGAGTTCTACGAAGATGGTGAATACGTCTTCAAAAAGTCCGACAAGAGCCGCCATTCGAGCGCGCAAATGGTGGAGTTTTACGCCAACTGGCGCCGGCAGTATCCGATCGTTTCGATCGAAGACGGCCTGGCCGAAGACGATTGGGAAGGATGGAAGCTTCTCACGGAGACACTCGGCGGGAACACGCAGCTCGTGGGCGACGATTTGTTCGTCACGAACACGGTGCGCCTGAACAAAGGCATCGAGATGGGAGTGGCCAATTCCATTCTGATCAAGGTGAACCAGATCGGCACGCTGACCGAGACCCTGGATGCGATGATGACGGCGTTCAAGGCAGGATACACCGCGGTTGTTTCGCACCGTTCGGGCGAGACGGAAGATCCGTTCATTGCCGACCTGGTGGTTGCCACCAATGCGGGGCAGATCAAGACGGGCTCCGCCAGCCGCACGGACCGCATCGCCAAATACAACCAGCTTTTGCGCATTGAAGAGCGTCTCGGCAATGCGGCGAAGTTTCCGGGCAGGAAGGCATTCAAACAATAATGGGCCGGAACAAGCCGCTGATTCTGACCATCCTCGACGGTTGGGGCTTTTCGCCCGCCATTGAAGGCAACGCGATCGCCGCCGCGCGCAAGCCTACGTACGACATGCTGCTGCGCGATTTTCCCAACACGCTGGTGCACACGTCGGGCCCGTATGTGGGGTTGCCCGAGGGACAGATGGGCAACAGCGAAGTAGGGCATATGAACATGGGCGCCGGCCGCGTGGTGCAGATGGACGTCACCCGCATCGACATGATGATCGCCAGCGGGGAGTTTTTGCGGAACCCGGTTCTGCTGGCAGCCATGCATCATGCGCGCGAAGCGGGGCACCGGCTGCATCTGATGGGTCTTTGCAGCGACGGCGGAGTTCATTCGCAGCTCGCGCATTTATACGCGCTGCTCGAGATGGCGAAACGCGAGGGCGTGGAGCATGTATTCGTGCACTGCTTCATGGATGGCCGGGACACCGCGCCCGAGAGCGGCATCGATTACATTCGCCAGCTGCAGCAGAAGATCCGCGAAATCGGCGTCGGGCAAATCGCTTCGGTCGAAGGCCGCTACTATGCGATGGATCGCGACAAACGCTGGGAGCGCATCGATCGCGCTTATCAGGCCATGGTGGTTGGCGACGTCGACAAGATGGCGGATCCCGTGGAAGTGATGCAGCGATCCTACGGCAAAGGCGTCACCGACGAATTTATCGAGCCGGTGACGATTGTCGATGCTCACGGCGAGCCCGTGGGGTTGATTCGCCAGGACGATGCCTGCGTCTTCTTCAACTATCGCGCCGATCGCGGCCGGGAGATGACCGAGGTGCTGACGAAGTCCGGGAAGAACCTGTTCTTCACGACCATGACTCAGTACGATAAGTCGTTCACGGTGCCCTTCATGCTGCCGAAAGAGCCGCTCGATAACATCGTCGCCAATGTATTCGCGCAATTGAACTGGAAGAACCTGCGGGTAGCGGAGACCGAGAAGTACGCGCATGTGACTTACTTCTTCAATGGCGGCATGGAGAAGCCTTTTGGCGGTGAAGAGCGCGAAATGGTGGCATCACCCAAAGTCGCGACTTACGATCTGAAGCCGGAGATGAGCGCGGAAGGCGTCACGAATGTAGTACTGAACGCCATGGGTTCGAAGGATTTCGACGTGATCGTGATGAACTTCGCCAACGCCGATATGGTGGGACATTCGGGCAAAATGGAGCCGACGGTGCGCGCAGTGGAGACGGTGGATGCGTGTCTCGGACGCATCTGGCAGCGGCTGAAAGAGAAGAACGGCCGTTGGATCATCACGGCGGATCATGGCAATGCGGAGACGATGATCGATCCGGTTACCGGCGGACCGCATACGTATCACACGACGAATCCGGTGCCGCTGATTCTGATCGACGATTCCGGCGAGACATTGCGGCAGGGCGGGGCACTGCGGGACATCGCGCCGACGATTCTGGGCGTGCTTGGCGAGAGCCAGCCGAAGGAAATGACCGGGCGGGATCTGCGAGTCAAGTAACGCCATCGGGCCGAAAATCCGACTTGGATCACGCCAGCGGAGCTGCCATGTTTCCAGCCATGTTTCCAGCCACCGCCCGCGCCGCACGGCCTTCGCCCACCTGTTGGCGCCACATCGCGTAATACAAGCCCCCGCGGTCGATCAGTTCGTCGTGGCGTCCGAATTCGACGATCTGGCCGCGTTCGAGCACATAGATCCGGTCTGCGTGCAGCACGGTCGAAAGCCGATGGGCGATCAGAATCGTGATCGCGTCGCGACCGGTTGCGACTTCGCGGATGGTCTGGCTGATCTCCTCTTCGGTCAGCGAGTCGAGCGACGACGTAGCTTCGTCAAACACCATCAGCTGTGGCCTGCGCAGCAGCGCCCGCGCGATCGAAAGCCTCTGCTTCTCGCCACCGGACACCTTCACGCCGCCTTCGCCGATCACGGTATCGAGGCCGCGGTCCGCTCGGGCGAGAAGACTGTCGACCGAGGCCTGGCGCAGAACGTTCATGCACTCGGCATCCGTCGCCTCCGGCCGCACGAAAAGCAGGTTCTCGCGAATCGAACCGGAAAAGAGTTGCGAATCCTGGGTGACGAAGCCAATGCGTTCGCGCAGGCTGTCGATTTCGATCTCGTCTTCGCGTGTGCCGTTGTAATAGATGTGCCCGGCCTGCGGCCGATAGAGGCCGACCAGAAGTTTCACCAGCGTGGTTTTGCCGGAACCGGATGGACCCACGAAGGCGATGGTTTCCCCACGCGAAACGCCGAATGAAATGCCCTGCAGCGCGGGCCGGTTCGCCGTCTGATGCTGGAACTCGACGTTCTCGAATTCCAGCCTCTCCAGCGGCCCGATCGAAATCGGGTGCTCGGGCCGGGGCTCCGGTTTCAGCGCCAGAATGGTTTCGAAATTCTCCAGCGAGGCTTCCGTTTCGCGATACGTATTCACCACGTTTCCCAGTTCCTGCAGGGGGCCAAAGATGAAGAACGAATAGATGAAGAGCGAGAAGAACTGCCCCACCGTGATGCGCTGGGTGAAGATCAGGTAAAGCATCAAAAACAGGATCGAAGTGCGAAGCAGATTGACGAAGGTTCCCTGAATAAAGCTCAGACTGCGCAGGTATCGGACCTTCTTCAATTCGAGGCGCAGGATCTTCGAGGTGGTCGAATTCAGCCGCTCGATCTCCTGCTGGGCCAGTCCCAGGCTCTTGACCAGTTCGATGTTGCGCAGTGATTCGGTGGTCGATCCCGCCAGCGCCGTCGTTTCTTTGACGATGGTCTTCTGCACTTCCTTGATCTTGTGGCTCAACAGGGAACTTAATCCACCGAGCAGCGGGATGGTGAGCAGAAACGCGGGGCCGATCGCCCAATACACCTGCGCGGCGTAGACCATCACGAAGATCACGCCGATGACGGTCGTAAACAGCAGGTTCACGGCGATGGCAATCAGTTTTTCGACATCGGAACGAACCTTCTGCAGCTTGCCCAGCGTCTCTCCGCTGCGTTGATCTTCGAAGAGCGCATAAGGCAGCTCGAGCGAGTGGCGAATGCCGTCCGCATAGAGCCGCGCGCCCACCTGCTGCGTGATCACGTTGACGTAGTAATCCTGAAAGTTTTTGGCGACGCGCGAGACGAAAGCCACGCCGACCGCCGCGCCCAGCAGAAGCGAAACGCCGCGAATGAACTGCCCGATGGTGTACTCGTGGAAACGAGTGGCATAGGAATCGATCACATGGCGGAAGATCCACGGATCCAGCATCGAGAACACCTGATTGATGGCCGCGAGGACGAGCGCCGCGGCGACCAGCAACCAGTAGTCCCGCAGGTACCGGTAGAGAGTGGCCATTTATCAACGTTACGATACGGAGATGGAAGATACTACACTAACCCCAGGAGGATGTCCGAACCATATGAAAACAGCGGCTTTGTTAACTTTTTGTTTATGCGTCGCCAGCTTGAGCGCACGGGCGGATTTCAGCTACACAACCACCCAGAAGATGGCGGGCGCGATGGCATCTCTGGCTGCCGCTAACAATCAACCGTCGAAATATTACTTCAAGGGCCAGAAGATGAAAGTGGATATGGGAGACACCGCCATGATTCTCGATTTCGATGCTCAGACGATCACGACGGTCAATAACGCGCAGAAGACTGTTTCGGTGCGCAAGTTCAGCGATGTGAGCGCGGCAGGCCAGGCTCAGGTGAACGCGAAGGTCGACGTCAAAGAGACTGGCCAGAAGAAAGCGGTCAACGGCTACAACGCCAGCGAGCTGATGGTGACGATGGAGATCGACAGCCCGGCGGCCGCGCAGATGGGCAAGATGCAGATGGAAATGGATATGTGGCTCTCGCCGGACGTCCCTGGAGCGGGCGAATTGCGTGCGTTTTATCAGAAAAACGCCAGCCGGTTTCCGTGGACGGCGCTGGGCGGCGGGGGAAATCAGCAAATGCAGTCGGCGATGGCAGAGCTCCGGCGCAAGATCGCCGAGATGAATGGCGTGCCGGTGCTCCAGGTCGTCAAGGTCAAGCCGGCCGGCGGGGCGGGCGCACCGGCGATGCCTCAAATGCCGCAGCTGACGCCGGAACAGAGCGCTCAGATGCAGGCGGCGATGGCGCGTATGCAGGCGATGCAGAGTCAGGGAGGACCCCAGGCGGCCGCGGCGGCGCAGGCGATGGCGCGCATGGGCGGCATGCCGGGCGCAGCCGGGAGAGCGGGATCCGGATCGCTGATGGAGATCACCATGGAATCGACCGGCTTTTCCACCAGCTCCATTCCGGATTCGGTCTTCTCGGTTCCAGCCGGCTTCACGAGCGTCGATCCGAGGTAGTGGCTTAGAGCTTCGCCGTCAGTTCGAGGATGCCAGCCAGGGACCGGCGGAACTGCTCCGGCGTCGCCACGTCGAACAGGTGGGGCGCGAGAGGCTTGAGCAAGGCTTCGAGTTGGTCGCCCAGGCCCGGCGCAAACGCCCTGTGCGGCCGGCCCTCCGGGCTAAGGAGGACCTGGGGGCGCGGCTGATAGCGGATGTAAATCACCGTTACGTCCGGCCGCGATGGAATGTGGATGGGATGGATGTCCATACCCGGTTCGAAGAAAACGTTGGCGCTGAGAACGATCAGGACGCGCGGCGGCCGTGAGTCCTGACCCGGCAAGCCGATTTTGCGGGCGACGCGATTCAGAAAGAAGTCGGCGCTGAATCTCCGGTTTGCCAGCGATCTGACATCGATGATTCCCGGGTTAACCCTGCTCAGAGCGCCGCTGGCTTTCGCCCAGTCCAGGGTTACGACGTTATCCTGCCTGTAGGCGACGCGACGGCGCGAGAGGTCGAGCCATTCGACATTGAAACTCGCGTTCCGCCATTGCACCTGACTCAGAACCTTGATCGCGGGTATAAGAGCTTCCAGATTCCGGTCCTGAACGCGCGTTGACCCGGCGAGCCGCTCAGCGGGCGTGAGATTCACCAGCAGATCGACTTCGGTGATACGACGGGTTTCGACCGGCAGGTGCAGGCGTCCTTCGACCGACGGCAGATACCAGCGATCCACGGATGAATCCGGCGCGAAGAACTCGACCGGCGGCAGGTCCAGCCACATATCCGGCAGGGGATCGTTTTTCAAGGCGGCGACGCGCAGGTTTCGCTGGATGACGCTGTGTTCTCCGGTAGCGTCATCGAACACTGCAACCGCGAGGCGATAGGTGCCCGGCAGTACAAAGAAGGATTGGTTGAAGACGGCGTCATTGACCTTTATTCCGTCCGCGATTTGATCGAGGTCGAACTGCTGATGGTTGCGCCACGCCCGGTTCTTCTCGTCCAGCAATTGCACCAGGACGAAGAAGCGGCCGGCTCCCGCGCGTTTCGCCAGTTCCGCTCCATCCACCTGCACGTCCAATCTGACGGCCAGGCGCTGGTGCGGGGAGAGTTCGGGGTCGGACACGCGAAGGGTCCAGCGGATTCGCGCCTGGTTGGCCGGTTGAAGCCATTGATCGAACGGGATTGAGGAGAAAACAGGGTCGGGTAATCCGTCCTGCGCGAACAGGTATGCGGCCGAAAGGCAGAACACGAGGGGAATCGTGAGCCGGATCACTGGAGCAAAAGGATAGCATCCCGCACGCTGGAGGGTGCATCATCAAAGCATGGCGCAGGCAAATATCGAATTGCATGTTGAAGGTATGACTTGCCAGGGCTGCGTGCGCAGCGTCCAGATGAAACTGTCGAAAGTACCGGGGGTGGCCTCCGCGCGGGTGGAACTGGCGGCGGGAAAGGCGGCCGTGGAGTACGACGATACGCGCGCGAATGTAGAGCAGATGATTGCGGCAGTCGAACAGATCGGATACCACGCCGCGCGCTCATGAAGTTCAAGGCATGAAGACTGAGGAAACGGAGCTGCCGATCGGCGGCATGACCTGCGTGGCATGCGCGCGCACGGTCGAACAGCAACTCGCCCACGCTCCGGGGGTGGCGAAAGCGAGCGTGAACTTTGCCACCCGCACGGCTTCGGTTTCTTTCGATCCGGCGCAGACCGGAGTCGAAAATCTGATCTCCGCGGTTGAGGAGGTTGGCTATGACGTTCCGCGGCAGCCTTCGGAGATTGCGGAAGCGGCCGAAGCGAAGCAGCTCCGCAAACATCTGATCGCGGGCGCGATTTTCGCCATTCCCGTATTCGTGCTGGGGATGCTGGAACGCGCGCCGCTGGTCCAGTTTGTATTGACTCTGCCCGTGCTGTTTTATGCCGGTCTGGGTTTTTATCGGGATGCCTGGACTGCGGCCACGCATCGAACGGCGAACATGAACACGCTGATCGCTTTGGGCACGGGGGCGGCGTTCGTTTATTCAACCTGGGTGGTCGCGACCGGCGGCCGGGATGTCTACTTCGAAGCGGCGGCGGTGATCGTGGTTCTGATCCTGCTTGGCCGCACGCTGGAGGCGCGCGCGACCGGCAAAGCGTCGGATGCCATTCGCCGCCTGATCAATCTGCAGCCTGCGACCGCCCGAGTCATCCGCGGCGGCGAAGAGGCGACCATCCCGCTGGCCGAGGTGCAAGTTGGAGACATCGTAGCGGTGCGTCCAGGGGAACGGGTCGCGGTGGATGGGACCGTGATCGAAGGCGCCAGCGACATTGATGAATCCATGCTGACCGGCGAGAGTTTGCCCGTGGTGAAGACCGCGGGATCGAACGTATTTGGCGGGACCGTGAACGGCACGGGAGCCTTTCGCTTCGAAGCAAGGAAGGTAGGACGCGAGACGGCATTGGCGCAGATCGTCGAACTGGTGAAGCGCGCGCAGGGCTCGAAGGCGCCCGTGGCGAGACTCGCCGATGTGGTCAGCGGCTATTTTACGGTTGGGGTGCTGGCGATCGCGATCGTGACGTTCACCGTTTGGTTGTTCTTCGCGCCGCTGGGAGTGGCGGTGGTCAACGCGGTCGCCGTGTTGATCATCGCCTGTCCCTGCGCCATGGGGCTCGCGACGCCCACTGCAATCATGTGCGGGACCGGGCGCGGAGCGGAATACGGAATCCTGTTTAAAGGCGGCGAAGGGCTGGAGACCGCGGCACGGGTCGATACGGTCGTGCTGGATAAGACCGGCACGATTACAACCGGCAGGCCGGTGGTCACCTCGGTGCGGGCGATGAATGGGTTCGGCGAGGATGACGTCGTCCGGTTGGCCGCCTCGGTCGAGCGCTGGAGCGAGCATCCGCTGGCCCGGGCGATTCTGGCGCGCGCGAACGGCGCGCCGCTGGAAGCGGCTACCGGATTCCGCGCGTTGCCCGGCAAAGGCGCGGAGGCGATGGTGGCCGGCAGGCTTGTGTTTGCGGGACGCGGCGAGGAAGGCGCGATCGCGGTGGATGTAGACGGCGTGCACGCAGGCGCCTTCGAAATTGCCGATCGGGCGAAACCCGAAGCCGCGGAAGCCATTCGCAGATTGCACGCCATGGGTCTCGCCGTCTGGATGATCACCGGCGATCGCGCTCGCGTCGCCCGCGAAATCGCGCTCGAAGTGGGGATCAATGACGCGAATGTGCTCGCCGAAGTTTTGCCGCAGGACAAAGAACGCGAAGTGGCGAGGCTCCGATCCGAGGGAAAACGGGTCGCCATGGTGGGCGACGGGATCAACGATGCGCCCGCGCTGGCGCGCGCCGATGTGGGTATCGCGGTAGGTACCGGAACGGATGTCGCCATCGATGCGGCGGGTATCATAATCATGCGCGGCGACCTTCGCGGCGTACCGCAGGCCCTCGCCCTCGCGGAACAGACCCTGCGGGTGATCCGGCAGAACCTCTTCTGGGCGTTTGGCTATAACGCGATTGGAATTCCCATCGCAGCCGGGGTTTTGTATCCATTTACCGGGTGGATGTTATCGCCGATGATCGCCTCGGCCGCGATGGCGCTATCGAGCGTCTCGGTGGTGACGAACAGCCTGCGGCTCAGGCGGTATCGCGTCGCGGAATAAGTCGTCCGAAGCCGAGGTTGCACACAATTTCGATCAGGCTTCCGTTCAGGTTCTTCATGAGCCGCCGCTTCAGGCCGGCGTAGGGCTGTGTGCCTGCGAAGAGGTCCTGCATCACGTCGCGAAACATGGGGCTGAGGCGGGTGAACTGCACCATACGGCTGGTGACCGCGCCCCAGAGGAAGGTCCCGTGGAACACGCGATTCGCAAGGCGCGAACCGAATTCGAGATCCGCCATAAAATCGCGGCGCAGCAGTTTGCGATAAGCGGCGCCCGCTATATCGAGCGATTCCGAAAGAATGGCTTTGGTGACCAGATCCGCAGACCGAAGCGCGTAATAGAGGCCTTCGCCGGTGATCGGATCCACGAGCCCGGCGGCGTCGCCGACCGCTGCCCAGCCCTCGCCGGCGACCCGGTTGCGTTTCCACGACTGGGTTTCAAGACAGGGCAGAAGATGACTGTAAAAGGCCGCGCCGTTTCTCGAAATCCCCTGCTCGTCCATATATCGTTCGAGCCGCGAGCGCAACGCTGAAGCCGGTTCGCGCTTGCCGCAGATGCCTACGGAAAGGTGGCCGCAGCGCGGAAAAACCCAGATATATCCTTCGAGCGCGGGCAGAAACTGGATGTCGATGCGATCTCTCTCGCCGGGAATGTAATAGCCGAGAGCGCTCATGGCATCGGGTGGAGTGAGAGCGGTGCCGAAATCGCGCAGTGGGTTGCGCGCGCCGGTCGCCACGATGCAGTAATCCGCGTCCAGCGTGCCCGTTTTCGTGCGCAGCGACCAGCGCGGCCCGGAACGTTCGATGCTCAGAATGCGGGTTTTCTCCAGTTGTGCGCCGGCACGCTGGGCACGATCGAGCAGCATCCCGTTCAGGTCGTAACGGGAATAAATCAGTAGCGGCTGATCCAGGGCGAGGGCGACGGGTTTGCTCTTTGGCGCGGCAAGAATGGTCCGGCGGATGATTTTCTTCGGAATGTCGTTTTCAGCCAGAAACGGGTACTGCGAGTAGGCCTTGTACGTCAGGCCACCGCCGCAGGGTTTTTCCCAAGCCAGCTTTTCGTCGAAGACAACGGTCTCGACCCCGGCAGAGGCCAGGCGTTCGGCGGCAAATGCGCCGGAAGGACCGCCGCCGAGGACCGCAACCTTCATTTGTTGTTATTGGGAATCGTCGGATGTCCAGCCGGGAGTGGCGTGCCGGGTTGGGGAGTGCCCGACACCGAAGGGTGACCCGCGGGGAGCGCGGTTCCGCCGGGCTTCTGCTGATTATGGGCGTTCATGTTGCGGCTCTTGATGTGCCATTCATCGCCTTGCCGCTCGAGCAGGTAAGTCATCGTGATGGCCTGCGCACGGCCCCCGCCTTTGGGCATGAAACTCACCTGGGCGTCGGCCTCGTTCTGCCGGAAGGAAACGGAATCCACATTGATGTCCATGCTGCCGACGTCAACTTTTTTCGAGATGTCTTTGATGACGCCTTCCCTCACCGCTTCCGGAGTGTCGATGTTCTTTGAGCAGGCCACGAGCAGTATCGCGGCGAGAATCAAGGCGGCAGATTTCACGTTTCGATTATACCCGCCGGGGCTGGCCATCCAGCAGGTCGCGCAGCGCGGCAGTGACTCTTTCCGGTTGCTCAACCGGGGACATGTGGCCGCAGTCTTCGATTACTACCAGTTTCGCGCCCGGGATCGCGGACGCGATCTCCTCGTGTTGCGCCACGGGACTCCACGCGTCCTGCCTGCCGCAGAGGACGAGGGCAGGGCACTGGATTGACGAAAGCACGGTGCGAGCGTCGGGACGGTCGAGCAGCGCCCGCTGCTGGTTTTCGAATGTATCGGGCGTCGAGCGCTTGACCATCTCCGTGAGCGGCCGCAGCAGCGCGGAGTGGTTCGGATGCAGCATCGGCGGAAGCCAGCGTGCGGCGAGGGCCTCCATGCCTTCGCGTCGCGCCAGATCGATTAATTCCTGCCTTCCCGCTTCCTCAGTGGGTTTCCGGGGGTGAATGCCGGTGTCGAGCAGGGCCAGCCTTTCGACGCGCTCCGGAGCCATTCGATAAACCTCGAGTGCCACGCGGCCGCCCATCGAGTGGCCAGCGACCGAAAAGCCCCCGCGAGCCTGGTCGAGAACGATTTGGGCCATGGCGGGGATGGTGCGTACGAAGCGGAAATCGGGTATGACGACTTCCGCGAATCCGCTCAACGCCGCGGTCTGGTGTTCCCAGATTTGGGCGTCGCACAGCAGGCCCGGGAGGAGGAAGATTTGGTTTCGGGTTGTCAAAGTTTCGCGATTCATCGCCGCGACGACCAGGGGGATTGGCAATCCGCCGCAGGCTGGCAGCCTGCTCTAAGGCTTTTCGTTCAGGGCTGCGACTCCGGGGAGTTCGATGCCGGAGAGGAATTCGAGTGAAGCGCCGCCGCCGGTCGACACATGGCTGATTTTCGAAGTCACGCCGGCGCTCTTGATGGCTTTCTCGGAATCGCCGCCGCCCACAACCGAAACTGCGCCCGATTCCGCCACAGCCTTCGCCAGCGCCACCGTGCCGCGATCGAACGGAGGCTTTTCAAACACGCCCATGGGGCCGTTCCAGACTACGGTCTTTGCGCCGCGGATGATCTCCGAATATTTTGCGATGGTTTTCTCGCCGATGTCGAGGCCCATCTTGTCGTCGGGAATGCGCGTGACGGTCTCGTTTTCCGCGCCTTCCTTTAACTCCGCCGCCACCACGTGATCGACGGGCAGCACGAGCTTCGAACCGAACTCCTTGAGCAGCCTGGCCGCGAGTTCGAGTTTGTCGTCTTCCACCAGCGACTTTCCCGTCGGCTCGCCCTGTGATTTCATGAACGTGTACGCCATGGCGCCTCCGATCAGCACCTTGTCGACAACCTTCGAGAGGTTCTCGATCACTTCGATCTTGTCGGAGACTTTCGCCCCGCCGAGCAGTGCGACGCAGGGCCGCGCAGGGTTGTTCGTCACCATGGTCAGATATTTGAGCTCCTGATCCATGAGCAGCCCGGCGGCAGCCTGCTTCACAAACTGAATCATGCCGACCGTCGAGGCGTGCGCGCGGTGGGCCGATCCGAAGGCATCGTTGACGTAGACGTCGCACAGGCCGGCCAGCTGTTTGGAAAAGCCGGGATCGTTGCCTTCTTCTTCGGGGTGAAAACGCAGGTTCTCAAGCAGCAGGACCTCGCCGGGCGCGGGCAGCATGGCTTCAACCGCCGGTCCAATGCAATCCGGCGCCATTTTCACGGGTTTGCCCAGAAGCTCTTCCAGCTTCCTTGCCACCGGCTTCATACTCATTTCCGGATTCGGCTTGCCTTTGGGGCGGCCAAGGTGCGAGGCCAGAACCAGACCCGCACCGTGCTCCAGCGCGTAGTTGATGGTGGGCAGGGAAGCGCGAATACGTTTATCGCTGGTGATTTCCTGGCCCGCGTTGGCAAGCGGGACGTTGAAATCGACTCGAATGAAGACGCGTTTGCCGTTGAGATCGAGGTCTTTAATCGACAGTTTGGCCATTGAGATTAGAGCTTAGCAAAGCCGGTTTACCGGCAACCGCAAGCGCCGCCCGGCGGAGATGAGAGGGCCGCCGGGCACCAATCCAGAGCAACGCGACACCGATCGACAGCAGCACAATGGATCCGGGTTCGGGGGTAGTCGGGCTGGAATTGTTCTGCCCGCTCCCCGTTTCGATGACGAAAGTCTGCGGAAAAGTACCGTCGCCGGGCGCTCCGGAAGTTGCTTCAACGAAAAGATAGTCGTCGAACCAGGAAGGATCGAGGCCCGTGTTCAATGCGCTCTGCCAGCCGGTCAGGTATGTCTGCATACCCGAAGTGACGGCGAAGGCGCCCGGATCGAAGATGTTCCAGATCGCATGCTGCAGGTCGATCTGGTTCTGTTCGGTTGACGTCGGCTGCGACGAAAGCCACGCCACCTCTTCATAGTTGTCGAGCGCGGTGCTGCCGTTATCGTATGCGGCGCCGCTGAAAGCGCCAAATTGAGCGGCTTCGCTCAAGGTTAATTCGTTGGCTTGCCATTGCTCGCCCACGGTTACCTCATCGAAGAAATCGTAGCAATCCGCCGGGGTCAACAGACCGTTGATGCTCAACTCGTATGGAAGCACGTAATCCACGCCGTCGTTCGCCGGTCCCGCGGCCGTCAATGTCACATCAACGCTGTCCGCTTTAAGAAATGTAGCGGTAAGAATCAAAGCCGAAGTGGCCATTAATAAGTGCCGGAATGAACGTCTCATATAATGCCCCTTTCTGTCTTCAGGCTAATGACTTCAGGCAGGAATAGATAGGCTTGCTGTACCGGTACAGGGGTTATACTAACCGCGATTTTCGGGTAATAGCGGGGTTAAGAGGCGGCGATAAATCGCCTGAAATTACGGAAAAAACGTCAGCGCGGCGGCAGCGGCACGCCCGGCGTGTATCCGATACGTTCAGATTCACCCAGTACCACCGGAGGCTTCCAGTTTTGCCCGGCGTACTCGATCAGGGTGATGCCACAGTTGCCGATCACCCTGGTCTCATCCCAGTCGCCCGTCAAGTGCGCGCAGATGGCCCGGATCACGGCGCCGTGGCAGACAACGACCACCTCCCGGCCCTCATGTCGCCGGCGCAGGTTTTCGATCGCTGCCATCGCGCGCAACCGTACGTCTTCCAGGCTTTCGCCGCCCTCCGGGCGCCAGATGCGGGTGAGCGCGGGATCGTTGAAAACCTCGGCGGTCATGGCTTCGCCGAGACGCTCATAAGGATGCCCCCTGAGGCAGCCGAAGTCGCGCTCGTGGATTCCGGCAATGACCTCAGCGGTAAGCCCGAGCGCGCCGGCGATAATCTCACTGGTCTGGCGCGCGCGGAAGTAAGTGCTGGATACTAAAACCGCCGGTCGAAACTCGCGGGCAAGCCGGAGTGCGACCTGGTGCGCCTGCAGGAGTCCCGTTTCCGTCAGTGGAATTTCATCGGAATCGGCAAAGCATCGGCGGCGATTCGCGTCCGTCTCGCCGTGACGAACCAGGATAATCCTGCCGCGAACCTCGGGCTGCATGTCGATTCGATTCAATGCCGGTGCGCCGGATCGATTCAGCGCTCGTGAGCGTCTTCGAGATAAGTGTAACCGTGCAAACCTTCCTCGTAGAAACGCAGCAGCCGGCCGGATTCCTCGTACGTCAAACGGCCTTCCCGTACCGCAGCCTCCACGCTCCTGCGCAGTCGCGCGACCAGCCCGTCCACCTTGAATTGCACGTAATCCAGTACCTCGCGCACTGTATCGCCTTTGATAACTTCGTCGAGCATCACTTCGCCCGATTCGCTGAGACGCACGTGGACAGCGTTGGTGTCGCCGAACAAATTGTGCAGATCGCCCAGAATCTCCTGGTAGGCACCCACCAGAAACGCGCCGATGTAGTAATCCTGCCCGTTGAAGTCGTGGAGAGCCAGGGTCCGCTTGACGTCGCGGCGGTCGATGAACTGATCGACTTTGCCGTCCGAATCGCAGGTAATGTCGCCCAGAACCGCGTGGTGTGTGGGCTTCTGGTTCAGCCGGTGAATGGGCATGATCGGGAAAAGCTGTTTGATGGCCCAGCTGTCGGGCATGCTCTGGAAGAGGGAAAAGTTACAGAAATAGGTATCGGAGAGCATGGCGTCCAGACCCTCGAGTTCTTCGGGGAAGTACTCCATGTCCTTCGACATCTTCTGAATCCGGCGGCAAATCGCCCAGAAAAGGTTCTCCGCGATGCAACGCTGGTCGAGCGGAAGATAGCCGAGGCTGAACAGATTCAGGGCCGAGTCGAGCGCCTGCTGCGAGTCGTGGTAAGCCTCGAGAAGATTGCGTGAGTTCACCGACCGCAGCGTCTCAGCCAGATCGATGAGCGGTTGCTCGGGATCGCCAGGAAGCTCCTGCGGCACTTCCGCTTCTCCCAGCCCGGAAACACCCAGTACGTTGAATACGAGCACGCTGTGATAGGCGGCTATGGCGCGCCCGCTTTCGGTAATGATGGTCGGATGCGGTACGTTCGATTCGTCGCACACATTCTGGATGTGATAGACGACGTCGTTCGCGTATTCCTGCAGGGTGTAGTTGACGCTCGACTCGAAATCCGTCTGCGAACCGTCATAATCGATGCCGAGGCCGCCGCCGACGTCCATGTACTTCAGGCCGGTCGCGCCGGCGCGCCAAAGTTCGGCGTAAATCCTGGCCGCTTCCGTGACCGCGCCCTTGATCTGGCGAATATTGGTGATCTGGCTGCCGAGATGGAAATGCAGCAGCTTGAGGCAATCGCCCATACCCCAGGTGTTCAGCTCCTGCAGGGCGCGCATCACTTCAGTCGTGCTCAAGCCGAATTTCGAACGATACCCGCCAGACGATTTCCAGCGGCCGGACCCGCGGCTGGCCAGCTTGGCGCGAATGCCGATGGTGGGCCGTACACCCACGCGTTCCGAGTACTTCTGGATCAGCGCAAGCTCGGTATACTTTTCCACCACCGGGATGATCTGCCGGCCGATCTTCTGGGCCAGCATGGCCATCTCGATGTATTCATCGTCCTTGAAGCCGTTGCAGATGATGGGCGTCTCGTTATCGCAGAGCGCCATCACCGCCAGCAATTCCGGTTTGGAGCCGGCTTCCATGCCGAACTTGAAAGGCTTGCCGAACTCGAGCACTTCTTCGACGACCTGGCGCTGCTGATTCACCTTGATCGGGTAAACACAGCAATATCCACCGTTGTACTTGTGCTCGCGAATGGCGACGTCGAATGCGTCGTGCAGCTCCCGCAGCCGGTGTTTCAGGATCTCGGCGAAGCGGATCAGAATCGGCAGCGAGATGCCGCGCAGCACCAGCGTATCGATGAGCTCCTTGAGATCGATCGAGCGCGCCGGGTCTTTCTCGGGATGAACTAAAACATGCCCTTCGTCGTTGACCGAGAAGTAACCTTTACCCCAGCTGGCAACGTCGAAAAGTTCGCTCGCGTCGAGCGAAGACCACCGATCCGTCGGCTCCAGAACGAGGGAGCTCTTGCGTCCGTTTTTTTCCAACTTTCAGTTTCCTTCGGAATTGCCGCCGGGGCAAGAAAAAGTTTATATGGTAGAGGTGTGACGGGGTTTGTAACCGATTCGTTTACCGAGCGGCTGGCGCGTGTTCACGAGCGCATTGCGGCGGCGTGCGCCCGCGCGCGGCGCGACCCGGCCTCCGTGCGCGTACTCGCCGTCACCAAGATCTTCGGTCCCGAGGTGATCCGCGAGGCATATGCCTCCGGGCTGCGCGATTTCGGCGAGAACTACGTGCAGGAGATGGAGCGCAAGGCTCCCGCCGTTGCCGATCTCACGGACGCGAGTTTCCATCTGATCGGGCACCTGCAATCGAACAAGACGAAGAAGGCGGTACAGCTTTTTTCGTCCATCGATGCCATCGATTCGGTGAAACTCGCCGCGCGGCTCGATGCGGAAGCGAAACCCGTCGGCGTGATGATCGAGGTCAAGCTGTCGGAAGAGGAAAGCAAATCGGGGGCTCAACCGCAGGATCTGGCCGCAATCGTGGATACTATTCGCGGCGGCCGGAACCTGCATTTGACCGGTCTCATGACGGTGCCGCCATGGTCGGAAGACCCGGAAATCTCGCGGCCTTATTTCGCCAGACTGCGGGAACTGTCGGCGCAATATTCGATTCCGGAGCTTTCCATGGGCATGTCGAACGATCTTGAAGTCGCGATTGAAGAAGGCGCGACGTGGGTACGGGTGGGCACGGCGCTGTTCGGCAAGAGGAAGCGGGTTTGACGGTCGGGTATCACGCGCCTCCGCCGGGGTCTCACAGCGGGGTTGCCGATTATGCCGCGACTCTGAAAAGCGCGCTGCAGCGATTCGGCCCGATTGCTAAGGAGGGCGAAAGCGCGAGCGTGCAGCTCTATCACCTGGGCAACAACCGCCTGCATGAGGAGACGTACGCGCAGGCGCTGGCGACGCCCGGCATGGTTGTATTGCATGACGCCGTGCTGCACCATTTCATGCTCGGCGCGCTGTCGCGCGAGCATTATCTCGCGGAGTGGATTTACAACTACGGGGAATGGCGGCGGGATCTGGGCGAGGAACTTTGGCGCGAAAGGGCGCGGGCGTCATTCGATCCGCGCTATTTCCGGTTTCCGATGCTGCGGCGAATTCTCGAACGCTCGCTCGGAATAATCGTGCATAACCCGGGCGCGGCGGCGATCGTTTCGGCGGAGGGGGGAAGGAATGTCACGATCATCCCCCATTTTTGCGAACTGAAGGGAGGACCGGAAACGCCGGAGACCGCGCGCTTTCGCGAACGGGTGGGCATCGGGCAGGGAATCACGTTGTTCGGCATCTTCGGTTATTTGCGCGAACCGAAGCGCGTTTTGCCTTGCATTCACGCCTTTAAACGCCTGCACGCCGTGCGCCCAGCCACTGCCTTGTTGCTTGCCGGCGAATGTGCTTCAGGCGACCTCGGGCGGCTGCTCGAAAGCGAGGCCGGTCATCCGGCCATCAGGCGACTCGGACGGTTGAGCGAAGGCGATTTCGAAATTGCCGCCGCGGCGGTCGATTGCTGCCTGAATCTGAGGTATCCGGGGGTGGGCGAGACCTCCGGGATCGCGACTCGCCTGATGGGTCTGGGCAAGCCGGTAGTGGTGACCGATAACGCCGAAAATTCGGATTTCCCCTCCGCTGCGGTTCTGCGCGTGGCGGCAGGCGTTGCCGAATCGGCCGAATTGTTCGAACATATGATATTGGTGACCGAATTCCCGCGGATAGCCCGCGAGATCGGGAGCGAAGCGCAGGCGCACATTCGGGAGCGGCATGCGCTGGAGCCGGTCGCCCGCAGATACTGGGAAGTGCTTTGCGCCGCTGCCTCATAGCTCTGCTGCTGTTTCTGCCTCTGGCGGCGGGCGGCAAAACAGCGCCCGCGATCCTGAGCAGCTTCAACATGGCCGTGCCGATGCGCGACGGCGTCCGGCTGAGCGCGAACGTGTTTCGCCCGGGCGCGCCCGGGCGCTATCCGGCAGTCCTGCTGCGGACCCCCTACAACAAAGGAGATGCCATCACTACCGCGTATCAGGCGTACGTGAACCACGGCTATGCGGTGGTCGTGGAAGACGTGCGCGGGCGGTACAAGTCCGGCGGCCAATTCGAGCCCATCAACCAGGACGTGAACGATGGCGACGACACGCTGAACTGGATCGCGCGCCAGCCCTGGTCCGACGGCGGCGTAGGGATGTATGGCGGGTCTTACCTGGGTATCGTCCAATGGAAGGCCGCGCTGACGCAGAACCCTCATCTCAAGGCGATCTTCCCCTATGTTTCCGGCGACGACGATTATCGGGACCGGTATTATTCGACGGGTGGCGCGATGAAACTCGGGCACCGGCTGTTGTGGCTCGCCGAGAACATGCGCGCCAATGGATATGTCCCGCCCGATTTCAAAAACTACGTTTCCACGCTGCCCGTACGCAGGGCCGGCGCGGCCGCGACGGGACATTCGCTCGATGCGTGGAATGTCGCGGTCAACCATCCTTCATACGACCAGTTCTGGAAGGACGTGAGCGTGCGGGAGCATTTGAAGGATATTCACATTCCCGTCTATTCGGTGGGCGGCTGGTACGACAATTATGTCGAGAGCGATCTGGACGCGTTCTCGACCCTCAGCCGGCACAACCACTCCGATCGCATCATGATCGGACCCTGGCCGCATGTCTTCAGCGCCACTTTCCCGAATGTCAATTTCGGCAAGCAATCGCAGGTTTCGCTGCGGCCCGAGATCCTGCAGTGGTTCGACCGCTGGCTCAAGGGCCACGACGCGCCCGCGCCGGAGCACCCGGTGCGCATATTTGTTATGGGGATTAATCAATGGCGCGACGAAGACGAGTGGCCGCTGGCGCGTGCGCGTAGCGAGAAATTTTATCTGAATCCGGAAGGCGAACTGGGAACCAGACCAGATTCTCATGCGGCGCCCGAAACGTTCGTTTACGATCCGCGTAATCCGGTGCCGACTGTCGGGGGCGCGGTTTGCTGCGATCCGCGCGTTTTTCCCTGGGGGCCCATGGACCAGCGCCAGGTGGAGCGGCGCGCCGACGTGCTGGTTTATTCCACCGCGCCGCTGGTGGCGGATACCGAGGTGACGGGACCCATCCGGGTTGTGCTCTACGCATCGTCAAGTGCGCCCGACACCGATTTCACGGCGAAGCTGGTGGATGTGTTTCCGGATGGGAATGCACGCAATCTGACGGACGGAATCCTGCGCGCGCGCTACCGGGAGTCGCTTGAGAATCCGAAACTGATGACGCCGGGCGAAGTCTACCGGATGACGATTGACGCAGGAGTGACGAGCAACGTATTCCGCGCCGGCCATCGCATCCGGCTCGAGATTTCGAGCAGCAATTTTCCACGGTTCGACCGCAATCCGAACACCGGCGCGCCGGCCGAAGACGACCGGGAAATGCGGAAAGCGACGCAAACGGTGTACCATGATCATGACAGGCATTCGTACCTGCTGTTGCCGATGGTTCCAGCCGCCCCGGCGGTATTGACGTCGAGCAGGCAGGGACGCGATGTTCCGAAAAGAGCTCCAATGGCGCGGTAGCCAAGTGGTAAGGCCAGGGTCTGCAAAACCCTTATTCGTCGGTTCGATTCCGACCCGCGCCTCCAGCATTAAATCCTTTAAAATCAATACAAAATTCCGGGCGTGAAGTCCGTGTACGATAGGTGTACGATAAACGCACAGCCCGCCACTCGGGCGGGCGTTGTGCGTGGAAAGAGCGCGCCGTGTTGTCGCTATATCGTCGGCATCTGAAGATCTGTCCGATCGCCGGAGATCGGTTCGTCCGGAAGGGAGACAAGTGCCCGGTCTGGGTTGAAGGCGTCGATCCTCAGGGCGTCTATCACCGCAAGAGTCTACGCACCGGATCGTGGGATATTGGCGAGCGATTGATGCGCGACATGATGCTCCCCGCGGCGCCGGACCCGCCGGCAGACGCGGCGCATCCGGAGATCGCGCCACCGATGTCACTGGAGTCCGCGATCTCGACTTTCATCGCGAACCTTGAAGGCGAGAACCGCGCGCAGGACACGATCCAAAAGTATAGGCTCATGTTTCGCGAACTGCAGGGATTCGCGGATCGGCATCGCGTAGCCACCGTCGCAGAGTTGAATTTCGAGAAGCTCGTGGCATTCCGCAAGACCTGGACGCAGCAGGGTGCGCAAACGCGTAACAAACAGCTGGACCGACTCAAGGCGTTCTTCTCAACCTGCCACGATGCTGGATGGATCGCGCAGAACCCGACGCGGAAGATCAAGCAGGCGAGCGCTCCGCACATCATGCCGGACCCGTTTACTCCGGACGAGCAGGAGAAGATTCTGGCGAAGCCGCAAACGGCGCGCATACGTTGCTTCACGCACGTGCTGTTTTACAGCGCTCTGCGGATATCCGACGCCTGCATGTTGCGCCCGGAAGATTTCGACGGGAATAGAATCCGCCGAGTGAACAAGAAGAATCAGCGAGTCGTGCTGATTCCGATTCCGCCGTACGTGAAGCAGGAACTCGACCAACTTCGGCTAAACGGCGGCTATTTTTTCCTGATCGGAGAATCCACGAACTCGCATACGCAGGCGGACGCGTGGCGCACCATCATGAACGACATGTTCAAGGCTGATATGCCCGACTTCCACTGCCGCCGATTCCGCCACACCGCGGCGGTCAATTGGCTGACTGCAAAACCGCCGCTCACCATCGAGGAGGTCGCCGCCCTGCTCGGTAACAGCGTTAAGGTCGTCGAGAAGCACTACGCCACGTGGTCCGGGGCCAGGCAGCAGGCGGTCGAGGAGAAGCTCGCAGCCAGCTGGCAGAAGGTGCCGAAGCTGGTCAGAGTAAAATGACGGTCAGCCGATTCTTCCTCACAATTCGTTTCTTTGCATTGGCGTTCAAACGCGATTACGCGGCGCTGCCTGCCGAACATGTGACTCATTGGAAATTGCTACGTAAGATGCGTTTTCGAACCGAATACAACTATCGAATCCGGTCGTTAGAGCGGCGAGATTTCCTTCTCGGCGTAGGGGACTTAAGCGCTAGCTGTACATAGGAGATGCCGATTTGTACGACTTTCGCCAGCTCTCTCCAGCCGACTTCGAAGATCTGACGCGTGATCTGCTTCAGCGCCACTGGAACGTCCACCTTGAAGCATTTAAGACGGGCCGAGATGACGGCATCGACCTTCGTTTCTCTAGGATTCCCGGCGCGGAGACGATTATCCAATGCAAGCACTTTGCGGGGTCAAGGCTGTCAAAACTGGTGTCCGAGCTTAGACGAACTGAGTTGCCAAAGATTGCCAGACTCGCGCCGCCACGTTATGTGCTCGTCACTTCACTGCCGTTGAGCCCAGCAAACAAACAGCGAATTCTCAATGTTGTTCCATACATAAGAGTGCCTGAGGACATTTTTGGTGCCGATGATGTTAATAATTTGCTCGGCAAGCACTCGGAGGTCGAGACCCAGCATTTCAAGCTCTGGCTGAGCAGCACTGCAGTTCTCGAACGAGTCCTCCATAATGCTGATAAGGTACAGACAGAATTCGACGTCGACCGCGTACAGCGAGCGATTCCGCTCTACGTGCAGACGAGCAATTACAGACGCGCAATGGAGATTGTCTCGGAGCACAAATTTGTCATTATTTCCGGCGTGCCGGGGATCGGCAAGACTACTCTGGCGGACATGCTTCTGTTCGCACATCTGGAGGCGGGCTATCAACCCTTCGTCTTGAAGTCAGACATTGCAGAAGGGCGCCGCCACTTTAAAAACGAAGCACGGCAGGTCTTCTATTTTGATGATTTTCTCGGCGAGACATTCTTGGGCAACCGTCATGATTTCCTCGGCAAAAAGGAAGATTCCGCAATTCTCGATTTCATGCAGCTTATTACCCGGTCGAAGAATGGCAGGTTGATTCTAACAACGCGAGAGCACATACTTCGTCATGCGTTCCAGATTTCTGAAAGGTTTCGGCGAAGACAACATGGGCTCGTGGAGAACCGCTTTGTCCTTCAGTTGGATGACTACACAGTTCTTGACCGAGGCCGCATACTGTACAACCACATTTACTTCAGTGACCTACCAGCCCCGTACAAGCGGGCGTTGATTAAAGACGCTTTTTATATGGAGGTACTCCGGCATCGCAACTACAACCCGCGGCTCATCGAGTGGCTCTCTCGGTTTGCAAACGTAAGGGCGACACCCGTGGGATCATACCCGCGCGAAATACGCCGAGTGCTGGAGCACCCGGAGGAGTTATGGCGGTTGGCCTTCGAACAGCAAATCTCTGAAGCCTCGCGGAGCGCATTGCTCGGCCTCTATTCGTTAGGCGGGAAGGCGAGAATCGAAGAATTGGAAATCATCTGGCGCGCTCTGCATCGGAACCGTGCCGAAAAATATCGCTTCAGTATGGCCGCTGAGGACTGGCGAAGAGCGCTGCAGGAGATGGAAGGAGGATTCCTGGCGTTCGACAGCGGCAATGTCTCATTTGTCAATCCCTCGGTTAGGGATTTTTTGGACGCGACTATTGTCTCGACTCCCGATCATCTGGAAGACATCCTCGCGTCTTCGGTGCGATTTCGTCAAGTGGTTTCGATCTGGAAGCTCGCTGAATCCGAGAAAGCAGAGGGAGTTTCTCAAAGCCTTCGCAGATACATGGAGAGCTTGATTGCTTCTGCCAGCAGGAACCTGCAGAAACCCTACGAAATTAAGATCAACTTTGGCAAAGGCAGTTACGGCATTCGCGAGGTGGATACCCGTCCAGAAGAGCGTCTTCGAACTATGCTGTCTATCGCCGTCGCTACGGGTTCCGAGGGCGCGGTAGCAGACTGTAGAAGATTACTCGACCGAGGTTATCAAGTCATGGAACAGCCGATCCCCGGACTACCGTTCGGCGGTAATACTGCTGGGCCGCGTTGCGGACGCTTCAGGCCAATATTCAGGAATGCCCGCTGTGCACGACAGATTGAAGACGGCATTGCTGCGAGAACTTGGCCATAATGCTCAGAGTGACGACATTGTCGCGATGATCGAATACGCTGATGAAGCAGCTGAGAACCGTTGGCATGCTTCAGACCAGCTACTTCTAGTCAAGGGTGCACGCAAGTACTTCGACGACGATTTCGCTGATGAAGTGCGCAACGCTGCCGACAACGATCAACATGGAGTCCTTCAGGGACTTTACGAGAGTGTCAAGGTGATCGGTCGTTCATGCGATATCGCAGTGAGTGTTTTTCTGGATCAGATCAATCAAGAGATGGGCGATGCCAGCGAGGACCGTTCTGGCGACCGACCAGTTCATGAGTGGGAGGGCGGTGCTGAAACGCATGCTGATTCGAGTCAGGAAGACGAGGTCGTCCGCCTTTTCGACGGTCTTGTCGTCTCGTAGCCGGATTTCGAAACCAGGCTGGGATCGGGGCCTTTTGGACAGCGTAAACTGAAACGGAGGTGGTTCAATCCGATTCGAGGGCGGCGGCCCATGCGGACGTGTCGAGGAAGGTATTCGATCTCGGCGGGCACGAATGACTCGCTCGCTGGCCGAAGATATTCTCTCGCTCGACTTTCCGCAGCATGACGCTGACCGCGTTGCCGAACTCAATGTTAAGGCGAACGCGGGAACACTCGCCGACAGGCAGACATTTCAAGATCGGGCGTGAAGGACCTTTCCGGCGAAGTCCGGCGCCGCGCCGCGGGGCTTTGCGAGTGTTGCCATATTCCTAATGATGCGTTCAGAAGGCCGTCTCACATTTAGCACGTGATCGCGCGCTGGTAGGGCGCCCGATCCAGGGCGATCATTTTTGTCAAGCCCGCAAAACCAGCTATCTTGGAATCGGAGCCCGCTGCAGGCATCGCTCATGAGCAGAATCATCGAATTGCCGGACGACATTTACGAGAGTCTCGAAAGAGTGGCGCGCGAGCAAGGGGTTACGCCGGTCGGCTGGATCGCAAATGCCGTCCCGCCTCTATCCGCCGAGCGACCACTTGCGGACCTGCTTGAAGGAGTGACCGGTACCGTGAACAGTGCCGAAGTACCGGCGGGAGCGTGTCGCCACACGCCATTTGGCGAAGTGCTCACGCGGAAGTTCCAAAAGCAGGGACTCCGCGGAGCGTGATCACGCTTGCCGACGCCGGTCCTCTGATCGTGCTGATTGACAAGGGCCAAGGGGAAGTCCACCGGACGTGCGTTGCCGCGGCACGCGCTCTCGAAGCGCCCCTTTTAATTACGTGGCCCTGTTTTTCAGAGGCTATGTATTTCCTGGGGGAACTTGCGGGCTGGAGGGGGCAGGCGGCCCTCTGGCAGCTCGTTGAGCGCCGAGTTTTGAGCCTCCGTGTACCGACAGACGCTGAGACCACACGCATGCGATCCCTTATGGAGAAGTACAGCGACACTCCCATGGATCTGGCCGACGCGTCGCTGGTCGCGGCCGCAGAAATCGTTCCGTAGGCGGCGCGCCGACGTCACTTCGACAAAGATTGCTTTGATCCTGGCCGGGGTGTTGCTGCGCTTCGCTTCTTGCGAACGTGCTGAGGTGGCGAAGGTGGTGTTACACGGCCAGAACGAGATTGCCAGTCGTCCGGTCAGCGTTGGCACCGTTCTGCCGGACACGCGTCGCCGCACAGGATTCAAGTTCCTGCAGAGCCTCGGCCACCGCCCGCCGGTGCGCGGAGGCCACCCGTTCGTCGCCGCCGAGGCTCGCCATGATCGAAACGGATTTCGGGGCCGAAAATGTGAAGTCGTACAGGTTTCGCCCGTGACTTGTTGTCGTACCATCCGCAGCCTTGCGATCCGCACTCTGCCGGCGGCGAAGAAATTCCCCACTTCGAGGATCGAGGCCCTGGCGAACCGCGTCGAAGTCTTTCGACAGCACTTCGCCGGATAACCCCAGCAGTTCGGCTCCGCGGCCATGCCACTGCCCGGCGATGCGATTGCCTTCATCGTAGTAATCGCTGTGTTCCAGATGCCGTGAGGAACAACCTTGTGCGTTCGACATGGCGCGGATGGTCAGCACATTCTTCTGCTCAGACTGACGCAGCACGGGCATGGTTTCAAGCGCGATAGGCGGAGATGGTGAGATTTGAGAGCCTTTGTGAATTCGGCGGAACGAGCGTTTCTGGCGCTTAAGAGGGAGTGGCGATTCGGCGCATCTGACCAAACCGCGGCGCAAGGTGTCCGATTGCGCGGTCAAACTGAATTGCGGCTAATGCGCGTTGATGCGAGAAAGAAGTCGAAGCAAAGACACCATATGGTGATGGAGATGACAGTTCAGGCTGTCGATGAAGGTGGCGTCCTGCGGCCCCTCCAGCCGGTGCCTTTTCACGACCGGCAGGAAGTGAACATTCCCCGTGATGGTCGTTTCCTGGTTCCGGCTGAAGAGTGGGCCAGCGCTGCTGCCGACGGTATCGGCCTTGAGGAAGTCAGGCGCGCACTGTCGACAATTCGCGGATCATTGTCGGAAGCCATCATTGACGAACGACGAGATCGTTAGTGCCGAGATATCTCCTTGACGAAATTCCCTGGATACACTTGGCGGCGCGCTTCACTGCTCCGCTTTGGTGATCGTCGGGGACGCGAGCGCTGTATCTACGTCACGCAGCCCCTCTACGCACGCTTCCTCCCACTGTTCGTAAGTAGGTTCATCGCCTTCGGCGGCTCCGTCGCCGCCGAAGAGCCCGCGCTTCATATCGAGGCCGAAAGTCCAGGGACGTGTGTAGACGGACGGATCGTCGAACGTGGCCTCATACCGGAGATTGTTGGCGTCGAGGAATTTCATCCTGACGACGTGGTGCACTTTGTCGCTGGAGAAATCGCCCGCGCGGCTGAGGCGGCCTTTGGCGTTGTTGTTGGTGATGTCGATCACGAGAGTGGTGCCTTCCCAATGCCCGCGGGAATCGCCCATCCAGAGCTTGATGTTCGAACCGACGTGCGGACGGCCATCGAGTGGAATGATCTGGTAGGCGTGTCCGCCCTGGTGCTCGAGAACGACGTAGCCGGGGTACTGGAGGATGTGCACATCGTGCCAGGTGAACTGGCGGACGGCACCGAGAGGCCAGCAGCGCTGCTGGGGATCGATGTGCTCGGGTTTGCTGGGCGAGAAGTAATTCCCGAGCAGATACTTTTCGCGCTCACGGGCGGCGGCCGTGTAAGGTATTTCGCCGTCTGGCGTGTCGACGATCCGGCTGGGAGCTTTGCGCGGCGCGCCCGCGCGCGGCGGATTGGGGCCACCGGCGGACCGCTCGCCGCGCGGCGCACCCGATTCCGTGACGCAGCCGACGTTGCCGTTTACCGGGTTCGAAAGGCAGCCCATGCCGTAGAACTTCGTGACCCAGAAGCCCTGGACGTCGGGCTGGCCGTCGGGAGTTTTCTTCGGCCAGTCGGAGGACGCATCGGCCGCGTGCAGAAGGGCGGCACCCAGGAGTCCTGTGATGAATGCGATTTGTGTGATCTTCATGGATTTCCTCACGGGTAATATTGGTCGTCGCCGAAGGCGTAGCATTCGTTATCGAGAAGCTGGAAGTTTTTTTCTTTGTGGCGGTAGAGAATCATGCTCATCTTCCAGGGCTTCGTGAACACCGTCGCGTCTTCAATAGTGGCTTCGTAGTTGATGTGATCGGCATCGAGCAGCGAGTAGCGCTCGACGACGTGGAGGTCTTCGCTGTGATAGTTGCCGGCTTCGTCGAACCAGGTCTGATCGTTGAAGTGGACGTTGTCGACGACAAGCGTGTCGCCATCCCAGTGGGCACGCGAATCGCCCATCCACCACTCGATCGGGCCCTTCGGATGCGGCGTATTGTTGGTGTAGATGAAGCGATTGGTGTGGGCGTACTCGTAGAGGATGGTGATGATCGAGCCGCCGGAAGCCTGGAAAATCTGGAACGGATGGCCTGAGTAGGTGATGCGCGGGACGCCGAGGAGCCAGCACTTCGATTCGGAATCAATCGTATCGCGATGTTTGGCGTTGAAATCGCGCTTCGCCAGAGCGCCGGGCTTGTAGGGAAGGTCATCGCCTTCGACGACTCCCTGGCCGCCGGGAATGCCTTTGCTTGCGACGTGATCGAGGATGTTGTAGTTGGCGGTGTTGAGCGTTTGCCAGTAGCCGTTGAGATCGGGCTTGCCATCCTGGAGGCGCGGGATGGCGGTTTGCGCCACGGCCGTGGCGACGCAAGCAAGAAAAAGAGAGAATCGATGAGCGTTCATGGTTACTCGGCTTTTGCGTCGGGCGTAGAGCCGCCGGTGAGGAGGTTGCGTCCGTCGGGCAGTTTCACGCTGGTGCCGTTGATGGTAGGCGTGCCGTTCTTGGCGCGGTAGCCATTGATGATCACCTCGATGCCTTCGGGAAAATCCGTCTTGCGCAGGCCGCGGCGCAGCATCTGGTTCGGGCTGCCGGTCTCAACCGCCCAGCTGACTACCTTGCCGCTCTCGTCGGTGACATCGACATGAATCCAGCCGTGGGGATTTACCCAGTCGACTTTGGTGAGTTTGCCGCGGATGGAAATCGGCTTGTTGGCGTCGTACTCGGCGGCGAACGCGTGATGCGCGTACATCGGTGCCGCGCCTGCAACGATACCGAGCGTGATGACTGAAAGTGCGAGCGTTTTCTTCATTTGGATTCTCCTTTGGGCTGTTATTTCTTTTCGGGCACTGCGATTTTTGTGAGCTTGCCGCCGTCCGCGGCGTACGTCTCGGCGCCGATGGTCCCGGCGACATTGAAGCCGTGGGCCGTGAGAAGATCGGCGGCACGTCCGCCGCGAGCGGCATGGTTGGAAACTGTCACGATGACCCGGTCCCTGGGAATTTCTTCCAGGTGCTTTTCGAGATCGCCGACCTGAATGCTCAGGTAGACGGGGAATCCGCCGTTGGACGAGACCTCGTCCGGACGGCGGACGTCGATCAGCAGAACCTTTTCGGGGTGGACGAGGAGCGCGTCGAATTCGGCGCGCGTAAGAACTTTCGCTTTCGAAGCCGGCGCCTGTTGAGCGAACAGCGCCGCTGCGGTCAGCAGAAGAGTGACGATGAGTTTTTGCATGTTTTTCCTTTCGTGGTCAGAACAGAATCTTGAGACCGATCTGGTTGTCCCGCGCGGCGCCCGCTGACGTTATCTGGCCGAACAGCGGGTTGCCGACCTGCGTGTTGGGCGCGCCCAGGGCCGGGGTATTGGTGGCATTGAAAGATTCGAGCCGCAGCTGCGCAGCGACTCGCTCGTTAATGTGGAACGTCTTGTGGGCGGCGATATCGAGGTTCACGAGGCCAGGCCCGCGCAAAATCCACGCGCCCGCGTTGCCGAATGTGTACGGCGCATTCGCCACGAAGGCCGCCGTGTTGAACCATTCCTGCACCGTCGGATTTGCAAGGTGCCAGTTGCCCACCACGTTCGGGCGGTCATTCAGCCCGACTACCGTTCCTTGCCCGGTGTTGGACGGGTTGCCGTTCACGCTGAGGTTGAGCGGGAGGCCGGTATCCACCGTGACGATCGGCGCGATGCTCCATCCGCCGAGCGCGCCGTTCACCCACCGATTCCAGTGCGAGCCCCAGGTTTTTCCGCGCCCGAACGGCAGTTCGTAAACGACGCTGCCGACGAAGTGCTGCGTCATGTCCTGGCTGGAAACGGCGCGGTCGGCGTCCCAGTCGTAGGGGTTTTGGACTCCGCCGGAGAAGTTCTCCCCGAGCGCCATGGTCTTTGAGTAGCTATACGCCGCGCTGAGGGTCAGACCTTTCGAGTACCGTTTTTCAACTTTGGCCTGCAGCGCGTTGTAATCGCTGTAGCCGTCCTTCTGGATGCGGATCACGTCGGCGAGCGATACGGTATACGGTGTGCCGGGAATCGCAATCGTTTTGTAGCGTCGATTGGCATTGGTATTGCCCGGTTCGGGAGGCGCGGGATTGCCGTCGAGTTGACGCAGGCCGTGGTCGAGCTTATTGCCGTAATAGCCAATCTCGAACAGAATGCCGCCTGGAAGCTGACGCTGGACGTTGAAGTTCCACATCTGCGTAATCGGCCACTTGCTGCCTTCGTCGTTCGAGACGAATAGAACGTTCGACGCGTTGGCGAGCGACAGCGAACCAGCCGGGAAGCCGTTTGCGAGGCCGAGGCTCGGCACCGTCGGGCTGGGCGACACCTGCACCTGCAGGTGATAAGGCGCATTGATTTCGAGCGACTGCATACCGCCTGGATTCTGCACGCCGGAATAGAAGATGCCGTAGCCGCCTCGCAGCACTGTCTTGTCATCAGGCAACGCGTAGGCGAATCCGAAGCGCGGCGCAAACTGCCGATAGTCCGTGGTCTGCAATGCTTCAGAGGTCCGGTTCGTTGAATTTGCCAGCACCAGCACCGGGCTGCTCAGGTTAGTATCGATGTCAAAGTTCGCGATCCTGTTGAGACGATCCACCGGCGGAAAGTTGAGCTCATAGCGCAGGCCGATGTTCAACGTGAGGCGATGCGTCACCTTCCAGTCGTCCTGAACGAAGAATTCGGGAAGAGGCTGGCGCAGATTGACCCATTCGAAATTCGAGAGAGCGCCGCTCGAAGCGTCCCCGAGAAGGAAATCGGCTAAACCGCTGCCTCCGGTGGCAGACGCCGGATTCTTCGTATAGACGCCGGTGAAGTTGAGCACGCCGTCGCTCTGCTGCGCGCTGAAGAAATTCGTCTGCAGCCAGTAAACCTGCGCGCCGATTTTCACTGTGTGGGTACTTTTGGTCCACGTAACATCACCCGAGATCTGCCGCGTCTGCGAGCCGTCGACGTTTCCGAGACCCGTCCCGCCGATAGTGGTCAACCCGGTGATCGGAAGGCTGGCGAGTCCACCCGCGTAACCCTCGTCAACGCCCTGGAGTCCGATGAGGCGGTTGATGTTCTGTTTGTCGACACTCGATGCCACGTTGAACAGGTAATTCCATGCCACGTGAAACGAGCTGATCAGGCTGGGTGTCCAGACGCGGTTGTAGCCGAATGCGAACCCGTGGCTGTCGACCGTGTTCCGCGCGCCGCCGTTTATGTAACCAATTCCGGAAATGGCCGGCAGAGCGGAGCCGGGATCGGTCTCCTGCCATTGCTCACTCCAGCGAAAGAAGAAGTTCTGCTTGTCGTTCAGGACGTAGTCGCCGCGGACGTCCCAGCGGTAGGGGTTCTGGTTACCATCTTCCTGAACGATGTAGTTGTTTGTCGCGGTCGAAGTCTGCGGCAGAGGATAGAAGCCGAGCACCTGCGATGCGATGGAGTTGATGCGCGATTGTGGAATCGTGTTATTCGCGAAAGGCTGCCGAGTGTTGGTGACTGCATTGTATGTGGCCGGATCGTAAATCACACCGGGAAAAATTCCTTCGCGCCCGGCGAGTGTCGGCACAGTGTCCACAACGGTTGTCGTCTGGCGAATTTTGTTCCACTCCGCGTCACCAAAGAGGAACAGCTTGTTGCGGATGACAGGCCCGCCGAGGCTGCCGCCGAAATCGTTGCGCTTGTAGGGCGGCCTGGTGGTGGCGAACAGGTTGCGTGCATCGAGCGCCTGATTGCGCAGGAAGTCGTACGCAGTGCCGTGAAACTGGTTAGTGCCCGATTTGATCGACACGCTCACGACTCCCGCTGAAGAACGGCCGTACTCGGCGGAGAACGTGTTGGTGACAACCTTGAATTCCTCAATGGCATCGACCGACGGTTTGATCGCCTCCTTTTGATTGCCGTACGAGTACCGGATCGACTGGTTGTTGTTGTCGACGCCGTCGAGCAGGAAGCCGACTGCATAGCCTTGCTGCCCGCCGATGCTGACACCGATGCCGGAGTTAATGGAGGGAACCGTTCCAGCGGAAAGAGTGGCAAGCTGCATGTAGTCGCGCCCGTTCAGCGGAAGGTCGGCGATCTGCTGGTTGCCGATGACGGAGCCGACCGACGAATCCGCTGTCTGCAGCAGCGGCGCGGAGGCTTCGACATTGACCGTGTCGGAAACCTCGCCGACCTGCAGCGTCGCGTCCAGAGTACGCACGTCGCCGATTTCGAGCACCACGCCGGTCTGATTAAAACGCCGGAATCCGTTTGCCTCGACGACGAGCGCGTATTCTCCGGTGCGCAGCGGCGGCGTGCGGTACTCGCCGTGTTCGTCAGTGCGCACCTGCACCGAGGTGCCTGTCGCAACATGAGTGAGCGTGACGGTCGCGGCCTGGACCACTCCCCGCGTGGTATCCGTGATCGTTCCAAGGACAACGGCCTCGCCGCCCTGCTGTGCGAAAGCCTGGACCGCGGTGGTCAACACCGCCGCGGCAACAATAAACGTTCTGATCCCTGCCGATAGAAACATAAAAGTCCTCATGAGAATGAACTGCTGCGTGTGCGAACGATTTCTTCGGCGACTTTCGCCAGGGTGATACGCCGGTTGCGGCTCTGGCCGCGTAGCCAGGCGTAGGCGGAGTCCTCTGTCAGCCCGCGCTCTGCCTGCAACAGACCTTTGGCCTGCTCGACAATTCTTCGAGTCGCGAGCCGTGCGTTGGCGGCCTTCAGCTCGGAATGCAGCTTCTCGGCTCCGCGAACGGCCTCAAAGACCGCGGCAATGAGATCCAGCCTTGCTGCGAGTGTCTCGCCCGGCCACTGCGGAACGGAGCTGCGATCTGAGAATCGAAATACGATCGCTGTCTGCCGCCAGCGGTGCACAAGACCATTTGCCGTATTTTCAAAACCGTCCCCTGCATCCGGCACCAATGCGACGGAATCCGCCTCGAGCTCGGCCGCAATCCGGTTCAGGTTCGCGCGGGCACAGTTCCGCGCCAACGCGAGCGCTTCCTCCATTGCCAACACCTTTGATGAAAGTCGGACCCGTGACAGCTTTGTCCGCGGGCTTGAGAGATACCGCGAAAGAACCGGGACTGCGGGCAGAACTGCCCGGACCAATCAGCGTCTATCGCGGGAGAGCAGAGGGAAGTTCAGCGGGGACAGACGCGACAACAACAGCGAACATTTGATTGGCATCGCATAGTCTACTATTTAGATCGACAGTAGAACATCCGCCCGTGGATTGTCAATAATCAATTGAAAATTAATCAGAAGTTTCCTGCACAGTTGACTTGCAATCTTAAATACTATAATTTCGATAGAGTAATAGGTGATCGATGCGGGTTTCCGTTTCCACAAGCAAATCGAGAGCGTCGTTTTTATCAAAGACAGGCGCTTCGATGCTGGTCCTGACTGCGGGATGGTTTGTGCTTCCCTCGCCCGGACAGATTGCCGTGCAGAACCAGGGCTATGTTCCGTTCAGCGAAGAGCCCATCAACTACCGCGCGGAAGCCAAAGATCCGGTTGCGTTGCTGCAGAAGCGCATTGACAAAGGTGAAGCACACCTGGTGTGGGAGCCAAAACACGGATATCTGAAGTCGGTACTCGCAAATCTGAACATTCCGATTGACTCACAGACGCTGGTTTTTTCGAAAACGAGTTTCCAGTACAAGAAGATCTCGCCGGCTTTTCCCCGTGCGCTCTACTTCAACGACGACGTCTACATCGGCCAGGTGCATGACGGGAAGGTCATCGAAGTGGTTTCGTTCGATCCGACGCAGGGCGCGATGTTCTATATTCTCGATGAGCGTCAGACCGGGCATCCGGTCTTTGAGCGCGCCGAGCTCGACTGCACGCAATGCCATGTGGCCGCCGGAACGCGCAACGTGCCGGGTGTCCTGCTGCGATCGATTTATACGACACACACAGGCACGCAGGCGCAGCCGACGCAGTCATTCATCACCGATCAGGAGAGTCCTCTCGGAGAACGCTGGGGGGGATGGTACGTCACTGGGTTCCATGGCGCGCAGCGGCATATGGGGAATGTCGTAGTCGAGGATAAAGACAATCCCGACCAGCTCGACCGCGATGCCGGCGCCAATCTGACCGACCTTTCGAAGAAATTCGACACGTCGCTCGTCCTGTCGCCGAAGAGCGATGTGGTGGCGCACCTGGTTCTCGCACATCAGACACAGATGCACAACCTGATCACGCTGACGAATTATCAGACGCGCATCGCGCTCCACAAGGCCGGTCTCGCACCAGATGCGAAAGCCGATTCAATTCCGGCTGACGTGCGTGCACAATATGAAAAACCGGCCCAGCAGCTGGTTGAGTATCTTTTGTTCGCAAACGAAGCGCCGCTGACCGATGCGGTCCATGGCGACTCCGGGTTTGCCGAGGAATTCGCGTCACGAGGCCCCCGCGATCCGAAGGGCCGCTCACTGCGCGATTTCGATCTGCACACGCGCATCTTCAAATATCCGTGCAGCTATCTCATCTATAACGAAGCTTTCGATTCCCTTCCTGTGCAGGCAAGGGAGTACGTCTACCACCGGCTGTTTGAAATACTGACCGGCCGCGATTACAGCCCCGCGTTCGCGAAGCTCTCGAGCGACTCGCGGCACGCTATCTACGAAATTCTGCTGGCCACGAAGCCAGGCCTTCCCGCGGAGTGGAAACAGAAAGGAACATCGCAATGAAAAGCATCACTATCCGGATTTTTGGTTTGGCGGCGCTCGCCGTCGCCGCCTTCGGCCAGCAAATGATTGAGGGACGCTGGGACGCGACGCTCACGACCAAAACAGGTGTTGTGCCGTTTCGTCTCGATATTTCGGGCGAAGGCGCAGCCCTGAAGGGCACGCTCTACAACGGATGGGAGCCTTTTGAAACGACCACTGGCGCCAGCTTCAAAGACGGCCAGCTCGTGCTGAAAATCGATCACTACCTGACGCGAATTACGGCCAACCTGAAGGACGGTGAACTCGACGGCAAAATCGTGTCGCAGTCCCGCGCCGATGCCGGAGTTTATGCATTTCACGCGAAGCGCTATGTTGAGCCGGTTGCCTCGGCGAATGCGCCTGACATCGCCGGCTCCTGGGAAATCCCCCTCGAAAAGCCGAATGCCAAAGGAGAGAAGACGCAGCGTCTGATCGTTGAGCAGCGCGGACCCGAGGTTGCGGCTTCGATTCTCCGCGTCGACGGCGATACCGGCGCGCTGAACGGCGTCTATAAGGACGGCAAGTGGGTTCTCAGCCACTGGGACGGTTCACGTCCCGGCGTTATGGAGCTCTCGCTGAAGACCGATGGCACGCTCGAAGTGAAGCAGGGCGCGGGTCGCACTAACGCCAGCTTGATCGCTTATCGCACGGATGTGGCGCGTGCCAAGGGACTCGCACTGCCTGAAGACTATACAACGCACACGACCATGCGCGATCCGAACGAAGTCTTCACCTGGAAATTCCCGGATGTCGACGGCAAGATCCTGTCGAATGACGATCCGAAGTTCAAAGGCAAAGTTGTTCTGGCCATCGTGACCGGAACCTGGTGCCCGAACTGCCACGATGAAGCGCAGTATCTGGTCCAGCTCTATGCGAAGTATCACGATCAGGGACTGGAGATCGTCGCACTCGATTTCGAAGAACCCGAACAGCTCGATGACCTCGACCGTGTCCACGCATTTATCAAGCAGTACCACGTGCCGTATACCTACGTGATTGCCGGCGCGCCCGCCGAGATGTGGGAGAAGATTCCCCAGGCTGTGAACCTGAACACGTGGCCGGCGACGCTCTTTGTCGGCCGCGACGGTCGGGTCAAACACATTCACACGGGCTTTGCTTCGCCTGCCAGCGGTGTGTTCAACGCGGAGCTCAAGCAGGAGTTCACCTCCACGATTGAGCAGCTTCTCAGGGAAAAGACCGAAGTCACCCGGGCCAGCCTTCAATAAGGCTCTCCTGAACAAAGGGTTAGTGAAAATGACCAGACGAACGAAGTTTCTTCTCGCCGCTTTTTCGGCGGCGCTTGTGCTCGGCAGCTACTCCATCAGGCTCTCCGCGGCCTCGGGGGCGCTGCATCTGCTGAACGTTTCTTACGACCCCACGCGCGAGCTCTATCAGGAATTCAATCAGGCCTTCGCTGCCGACTGGAAACAGAAGACGGGACAGACGGTTGAGATCGAGCAGTCGCACGGAGGCTCGGGAGCCCAGGCGCGCGCGGTCATCGATGGCCTGCAGGCAGATGTCGTCACGCTGGCGCTGGCGGCGGATATCGACGCCATTGCGGACAAGGCTCACCTGATCCATGCCGACTGGCAGCAGAAGTTTGCTAAAAACAGCACGCCGTATACGTCAACCGTTGTCTTCCTTGTGCGCAAAGGGAACCCCAAAGGCGTTCACGACTGGCCGGATGTGGTGCGCAAGGGCGTCAGCGTGATCACGGCGAACCCGAAGACTTCAGGGGGCGCGCGCTGGAATTATCTCGCCGCATGGGGTTATGAATGGAACCAGTCGCATCACGATGAGAAAAAGACGCGCGACTTCATCCAGGCGCTCTATAAGAACGTCCCGGTGCTGGATTCCGGTTCACGCGGCGCCGTGACGACGTTCGCGCAGCGTGGCCTCGGCGATGTGCTGCTGACATGGGAGAACGAAGCTTATCTCGCCCTGCAGGAATTCGGCGCGGACAAATTCGAAATCGTGAATCCTTCGACCAGCATTTTGGCCGAGCCCCCGGTGGCGATCGTGGACACCATCGTCGACCGGCACGGCACGCGCCAGGTAGCCGAGGCCTACCTGCGATTCCTCTATACGGACAAAGGCCAGGAGATAGCGGCGAAGCATTTCTACCGGCCGCGCGCCGAGGCCGTGCTGGCGAAATACCGCAGCCAGTTCCCGAACATCAAGCTCTTCACCATCACCGATGTTGCGGGCACATGGAAGGAAGTACAGGCGAAGCATTTCGCCGATCACGGCGTCTTCGATCAGCTGTATCAGCCGAGCTAGTCATGAATCTGAAGCGCCCGCACAGCGTTATTCCGGGTTTCGGACTGACGCTCGGCTATTCGATGAGCTACCTCAGTCTGATCGTGCTGATTCCGCTGGCGGCGCTGGTGCTGCGCGGCGTCGATCAGCCGTGGCCGGCATTCCGCGCCGCGGTTTTCGATCACCGCACTCTTCTCGCCTGGCGCCTTACGTTCGGCACCGCGTTCATCGCTACGGCGATCAACGCTGTGTTCGGCCTCGTCGTAGCGTGGGTTCTGGTGCGCTACGAATTTCCAGGGCGACGCATGCTGGATGCGCTGATCGATATCCCCTTCGCGCTGCCCACAGCGGTTTCCGGCATTGCACTGACGGCGATCTATGCGCAGAACGGATGGATCGGGCATCTGCTCGACCCTCTCGGCATCAAAGCCGCGTTTTCGCCGCTCGGCATCGTCATCGCGCTGACCTTTATCGGCCTGCCGTTCATTGTGCGGACGGTGCAACCCACCATCGAGGACCTTGATCCGGCCTCCGAAGAAGCTGCTGTGCTGTTGGGCGCTTCCCGCTTCACAACTCTGCGGCGCGTCATCTTCCCGGCGATACGCCCGGCACTGATCGCCGGGTTCGTCACTGCGTTCGGACGCAGTCTCGGTGAATACGGCTCGGTGATTTTCATCTCGGGCAACATGCCGATGAAGACTGAAATCGCTTCGCTGCTGATCGTGACGAAGCTCGAACAGTTCGACTATGCCGGGGCCTCCGCTATCGCTCTGCTGATGCTGGTGAGCTCGTTCATTCTGCTGTTCCTCGTGAACGTGGTGCAATGGTGGTCCCTGAGACCGCTCCGGAGGGCGGCATGAGCTGTAACGAGTCGCCATGGGTACGCCGCGGTCTGATCGGAGTGGCTTTCCTGTTCATCGGCGTCCTGATCCTGCTGCCGGTGGTCACAGTGTTCACCGAGGCACTGCGCAAAGGGCTCGGCTTCTACCTGAAAAGCATTTCCGATCCGCTCACGCTCTCCGCCCTGCGGCTCACTCTCATCACTGCCGGCACAACGATTGCGGCCAATCTGATTTTCGGGCTGATGGCATCCTGGCTGATCGCGAAGTTCCGTTTTCCGGGTAAGAGCTTTCTGCTGTCGCTCATCGATATCCCGTTCTCCGTGTCGCCCGTGATCTCGGGCCTCATCTTCATCCTGGTGTTCGGCGCGCAGGGTTGGTTCGGAGAGTGGCTGACGGACCGGGGAATTCAGATCGTCTTCGCGACGCCGGGAGTGATCCTCGCAACGATCTTCGTCACATTTCCGTTCATCGCCCGCGAGCTGATTCCCCTCATGCAGGAACAGGGTTCGGAGGAAGAGGAGGCGGCCGTGTTGCTCGGCGCGAATGGCTGGCAGACCTTTCGGCGCGTCACGTTACCCAATATCCGCTGGGCGCTCGTTTATGGCGTGATCCTCGCCAATGCGCGCGCTATGGGCGAGTTCGGCGCGGTATCGGTGGTCTCCGGACACATTCGCGGACGCACCAACACGCTGCCCCTTCATATCGAGATTCTCTACAACGAATACAATTTTTCGGCTGCATTCGCGGTGGCCAGCCTGCTGACGCTGCTCGCACTGGTCACGCTGGCGGTGAAGGCTGCACTCGAATGGAAGATCCGCGCCGAAGTTCGCGATGGAGCAAAGTCATGGCTATAGACGCACGGCATGTGAGCAAGACGTTTTCCAGCTACCCTGCGCTTCGCAATGTGAGCCTGCGCGTTGAGGACGGCGAGCTGATCGCGCTGCTCGGGCCTTCGGGTTCCGGCAAGACTACGCTGCTGCGCATCATCGCCGGCCTTGATGCGCCGGACGCCGATCCGGAAACCAGCGTCCTGGTCAACGGCGATGACATCACGCGTCAGCCCATCCATCAGCGCCGCGTTGGCTTCGTTTTTCAGCACTACGCACTTTTTCGTCACATGACGGTATTCGAAAACGTGGCCTTCGGACTGCGGGTGCGCTCGCGGAAGCAGCGTCTGCCCGAGCCACAGCTGCGCCGCAAGGTGAATGAACTTCTCGAACTGATTCAGTTGGTGCGTTGGTCAAGCCATTTTCCGTCGCAGCTTTCCGGCGGACAACGCCAGCGCGTCGCGCTTGCCCGTGCCCTTGCAATCGAGCCCAGCGTGCTGCTGCTCGACGAACCGTTCGGCGCTCTCGATGCCAAAGTGCGACAAGAGCTGCGGCGCTGGCTGCGCACGCTTCATGACAGGATTCCGGTTACCACCGTCCTGGTAACGCACGATCAGGAAGAGGCTCTTGAGGTCGCAGACCGCATCGTCATCATGAATCAGGGGCGCATCGAACAGGAGGGCACCCCCGACGAAGTCTTTCACTGTCCTGTCTCCGAGTTCGTCGTGAGTTTCCTCGGCAATGTGAATCTCTTTCACGGGCGTGTGGAAGCTGGTGGAGCTGTGTTCGCAAACACGAGATGGCCTGCTGGGGGCGGAGGCGACGGCGCTGAGGGAAAACAGGCGCGAGTCTTCGTTCGTCCTCATGAACTCGATATCGCCAGACAGCCCCTCAATGAGACGGCGGTGGAGGCCAGAGTGGTACGTATCCAGTCGGCTGGCTCCGTGGTCCGGGTGGAGCTTGCTCGTAATGACACCGACGGGATTTCAAGCGACGCGGAGCATGCAGTGATTCGCGCTGAACTCACGCACGAGCGGTACCGGACACTTGCGCTTGCACGCGGGGAGACGGTTTTCGTAAGCGTGCGGGATGCGCGGGTATTCGTTGCCGAAGTGGGTGGATCGCCCGACATTGATCGACGGAGCGCACCGCGCATGCACTAAAACCGGAAATATCGAATTCGCATCAGGTCCGTCAGTTGCTCGGTTGCGAAAAAGCTGGTCACTGAAGAAGTTTCTGGCGGAGGTCTTCTGCAACCTCTCTGTCCCGGTCCTCGACGCCTGTGAGTAGTTCGGCGTAGACGAGCCATGGAGGCGCCACTGCTGTGCCCTCCACCGCGCGCCAGTAGACGAGAGGGGCGAATGCCCGCAGCAATGTTACTGGGCCTTGCCGGTCGGGAATTAAACGGAAGTTCCGCAGGGTCGTAGAGTCATTGGTGCGGACGAACAATGGTACATCAGGCGTCCGATAAATATGCAGCAATGCATCTGCCGCTGGACCGCCGGTGAGGGCGTAGGCGATTTTGTGTTCGATCGCTGCGTGGCGCAAACGAGTTAATAATTCTTCAGTGGTTTTATCTGCATGGCGATACCGACCGAGGAGAATCTTTGGTCGGAGAACCTGGCTGTAACCGGAGACCAGTGATTCTTTAAGCGCGGGCATGACATGAAATTTCTCTTCCCCACCGCGTGGAATCAGCAGCCGGTCGTGGACAAACTGCGCGCGCAGTTGTGCGACCTTGCTTTTGCTGATTCCGGCGGCGGCGGCGAGATCGCGGACCGTCCATTTGACCGAATCCGGCGTGGTCGCAAGCTGGAACAAGAGCTGGACAGCCGCCGGGGTGAGCCGTTCCGACTCGGGCGTCTTCGGTGGTTTGCGTTCGCCGATGACGGTCCAGTTATATTCAGCGCCGAGTGCCAGATGGATATTGCCGACTTCGTCCGCGAAGCAGATGCCTGCGTCAATCAAGCTCTTCGCTGTAGGTCCAGGCAGGTAGGGAGCGAAGATAACCACCCGGCCATTGGTTGATCCCTTCTGCGGCTTCTTCGTTTTTCTCCCTGCCTGAATCCTTCCGATCAGGGCGTTCACCAAACTGCGATCAAGGTACGATCTCTTTCTGATCAATGAAAGTCTGTACCCGCTGCCGGGCGTCGTGATTTCGAGCGTGCCATCGAAGGGAGTATCGTCGCCCACCTCGCGAGGAACGAGCCGGACGTGACGAACGAAGGGCAGAGCCCGAATCCGATCAAGCTGTGCGTCATCTGTCCTGGGCTGCACTGTCCACTATTATAATCTGTCCATTATAAATGGACAGCCTGAATATCGGGGCCGGCCTCTCTGTCTGATCCATTCGCTCCTGCGGTCAGGACCGGCAACCTCATGTAGCGCTATGCGTTTGTGGTAATGCGCCTCACATCCCAGCTGGCGGAAATTTCCATTTGCTCCCGACACTCGGGCCAACGTCGTTTTCCTGTTTCCCGCCGCTGTGCGTTGATGATGCGTTTGCGTCCGCTTTCCGCGCCTTGGACGCTCCGATGTCGTCAATCTCGATGAATGCCATCGGCGCTTGCGGTTGCCCATGCAGATGGAACCACTGCCGGACGAATTGATCCCGATAAGGAGCGTAGGCATTGCTGCCACCATACGACCCCGTATTTGCGACGACGATCAACTGAAACATGTGATAGTGAAGCGACAATGCCATCTGGTCAAACGTAGTGATGTCCCTATTCAGCGCGGGAATTGCGAACACGTCGGAAACATCGCGGAGCTGTGACGCGAGCTGCAGGTCAGTCGCGTCATAGCAAACGGATGCCGTCAGCCAGAGGGGTTCACACGATTCCGAACTGCCCCATTCATAACCAACGAGCCACTGGCACGGCCGAAAGCCTTGCAATTGCGGGGTGCCGTTACCGTTTAACGCCAATTCGCGATGGTTAAAGCGTTTCCGACGTCGTTCTCACGAACGTCCGTGTACGGGATCACGGCTTTCAGCTGCTGTTTTGCGGCTTCAGAAGGGTGATGCGGCAAAGAACTGGGTCTGTTCGGCGACGGTCCCCACGGTGTCTATCACCGGATGAGTCTGCTCACCGGATCGTGGGATATCGGCGAGCGGCTGATGCGCGAGATGATGGTTCCGGCACTTGATGTACGGATGCGATTAGAAAAGTAGTCAAATCGAATCGTGGAAAACGCCGCAGGCGGAATCGCGTGAGCGGAAGTACACAAGACTCGCGGTCCGGACATTCGAGCAGTCCTTCCTCGATCGCTACAATTGAAGTCGTCTCTCGATTCCTGGAATCCAGGCTCATGAACGCAGCAGAATCGGTTCCCGAAACCGGGAACGGCCAGGACCGACGGCCGTGCATCCTCCGCATCTGCTGTGCTGAATTCTGCCGCGCCGGCGGCTCCGAAAGGCTGGTTGAACACGCTGAACGATTGCTTGGCGTGAAAATGGGCGAAACGACGGCGGACAAGCGGTTCACGCTCCAGGCCGTGTTCTGTCTGGGCTACTGCGGCCAGCCGCCCGCAGTGATGCTCGACGGCCAGGCATGTGTTCGCACTTCGACTGAACTTCTCGATCGGTTGATCGGAGCCACGCCCCTGACCCGCTAGTGGACGAAAAGCGCGTCGCAGGGGAGTAATCGTTGACAACGGCAGACTTCCCACATCCGGACTCCCCGAAAGATGACAGCCCCCTGCCATTCGCCCGGCTACGGCCGCCCTCGTCACGGCGGCCGTGATGTTCGTGTCAACGCCGTCAGTCTGCACGCGCAGGCGCGCCCTGTTCCCGGCATCTTTCAACCCAGTGGAATTTTCCCAAAATACATGAGCTGGTCCAATCAGGAGCGGGTTAGTACATAGATAGGAGTACAAACTGGCGTGCGACTGACCTGCGTTTTTTTGACCTGGTGTTCTTTATCGTCTGCCATCGCCGCGACCCCGTGGATCGCGCATTACGTTCCGGAGGGTGCTCCCGGCTCAGAGAAGTCGAGCGGAGCCGCGCAGGTGCTCGCCGTTGATTCGTCTGGAGACATTTTCGTCGCGGTCGAGAGTGAATCTTCGGGCCAGTGCGTTTTCAAACTCGACCCGCAGGGCAACCAGCAGTCGCAGGTTTGTTTAGCGACCGGCGGGAATGTGACCGCCGCGGCGGTAGATTCGGCAGGGAATCTCATTATCGCCGGCATCACGTACAACCCCGGTTTGGTACAACTGGTATCTCCTCTCATCTCGAATACCGGTCCAGGATCCGGATTCATAATTAAATTGAATTCGCAGTTAACTCAAACCATTTTTTCCACCCTGCTGGGCGGAACAACGGCGGGCAGCATCGGTCAGGGCACGAGTGTGCAAGCACTGGCGCTCGACCCATCGGGGAACATCTATGTCTCCGGGTGGACTATAGACGGCAATTTCCCCCTGACAACTGGCGCCTTTCAAACCGCCCCGCCTGCAGACGCGATTCCTGCCTTTATCACGGCGATATCTTCCGCGGGCGACAGGATTCTATGGTCGACCCTGCTGGGAGGACCGAAACCGTGCACGTCCGGAGTGACATGCAGTGATCCAGGGTACGCCGGAATCGTCGCGATGGCTGTCGATTCGACGGGCGCGGTTGCGATCGCCGGGTACGTGAACAACGAGCAGGTTCCGGTAACGGAAGGCGTCCTGGGCGCGACGTGTATTTGCACCGCTAACTCGTCGGCTTTCCTGGCCAAAGTGGCCGCGGCGGGAACGCAGCTTGCATGGGCCACGTACGTCAACTACGCGAGCGTCGTGACTCTCGCGCTTGATACCAGCGGCAACGTCATTATTGGCGGGCAGGCTTACACAGGATTCACCGCCACGAGCGGCGCACTACAGACCACGCTTCCGGGTGCGACGGGAACGTCCGGCGCGGGATTTGTGGCGAAAATCGATGCTTATGCCCAGCGCTACCTTTTCGCAACCTTTTTGGGCGGCAGTAACTTTCAGCAGAGCATCAGCAGTTACGGCATCGGGTCGGGGGCGAACGGTGTTACCGCACTGACCCTGGACGCAAGCGGAACCATCTGGACGACAGGCGGTGCGGCGCCTTCCACACTTCCGTTATCCAGCTCGATTCCGATTCTCGGTACAAACTACGTGATCGGCCTGAGCTCGGACGGAGCGAGCCTGACGAGCGCGATGACAGCTCCCGAAGGCGGCGCTGGTCTGGGTATCGCAATTTCGCCGCAGGGCCCTGTGGTGCTCGGAAAGTCCGGTTCGACGCTGATTCCCGCGCCAGGCGCGACCGTGTCACTGGCCGGCATCACCAACTCAGCGAGCGCGATCGCAACCGGCACCGTGGCGCCGAATGAACTGGTTTCCTTCTTCGGCGCGGCGCTTGGGCCGTTGGCCGGCTTACCGGCCGAGGTTGTCAATGGCGTACTGACCACCTCGCTTGGCGGCGTCGAGGTGCAGTTTGACGGAGTCGCGGCACCGCTGCTGTATGCGGGACCGAACCAGATCAACGCGATCGTACCTTCGCATGTTGCCGGGCAAAGTTCCACCACGGTCACGATCGTTACGCCGGCCGGAGAGATCGCAGGCATCGCCCTTTCTGTGGCTCCTTCGGTCCCTGAGGTATTCAGTTACGGGCCGCCCGGAAACGCGGCCATTGCCATGAATCAGGACTTGACACTGAATTCGGCCACGAATCCAGCTGCGCAGGGATCGATCGTGACGGTCTGGGCCAGTGGCGGCGGTTTGACTGGCAACCCGGAAGTCGACGGCGCGATCACGGGGACGAAGTATTACCCCCTGATGCTGCCGTTGGAGGTGCTGAACGGGTTCCCTGGCGTGGTTTTGCTCGGACCAGTCCCGCTTATTCCTGCGCCACAGGTGCAGTACTCCGGCGATGCGCCGGAGCTCGTGAAAGGCACAATCCAGGTGAACTTTTCGATACCGCAATACCCAGCTCCGGCTACGGCCGGACCTGCCGAGTTCTATTTCCGGGTCGGCACGTCCTTCAGCGATCCTTTTACCGTGTACGTGCGGTAAGACTGTCGGCAAGTACGGTTGAGGGCAGATCGAAGCGTTTATGAGAGGCGAGGAAATAGAGGCCAACAGCAGCTTTGGGTGGCAGTCAGCCAAACCGCTCAGATCATATGGGATTTTTTTCCGGAACCGGCGCGGCATATCAGACCTTTAATCCGGGTTCTCCGCAATCAATGGCAATGACGGCCTCGCTTCTCGTTGCGAACGCAATGGCAGCCTACTTGCAAAACCCGAGGAACAACAGTGGTGTGGAGAACTTCGGATTCACGGCATTTCTGGCGGCTGGCGTCACTCCAACTCAACAGTTCGTCGGGACCTTCGCCTATACCATTACCCCTGGTGCCAACGGAACTCTGAACATGACGCTGACTAACACAACAAGCTTCAGCTCATTGATGAGATTCGTACAGTATTCTGGCTTGCTGGTACCGCAATCGTGGTCCAGAGGGAATTTTCCGATCATGGGAAATACCGATCAGACCTTTCACCTTGTGATCCCATGCAACCAATAGCGAAATTCAGCGGGGTCTCCTCAAGCGTAACTCAGCTCCGGCGGCCCGGTGTGCCGAGACGAAGAGTCGCGGCTGTGGCATTGCTGGAGATTGGCCTTCTTGCGTCGGCTGCCGGTTGCATGAAGGGCGTGCAGGTGGGAGACGCAGCGTTGAAACCGTTCGATAGTATGTACTCTATAGACCGACCAAAACTCGGCCTGACTCCGCTGCCGAAAACTGGTCTGGTGTTCATCGAGGGCAAGTCCTCTCACGGTGACTATGATGCAATGCTCCACTTCCAGGGAAACCCCTCGCGAACGATAGCCTTTCGTTGGGATGGGAAAATTTACAAGTGGCTCGGTGAACAGGAAGAGTTTGAAGGACCACAAACGTACGAGACACCCGACGGTCCCCTCCACGAGCACGTGGTGATTACCTACTACGAAGAGCCCGCGTACGGCGAACCGAAGGGGCTCCGAGTTCAGTATCGCGGTCCGGAGCCCATGAGGAGGCCCGGGCCAGAAACGAATTGGAGCCTTACGCCAGCGGAGGTAAATCCGTTGTTAAAGAAGTGGGGACTGGTGGGCTAGTACATAGGTCGGCGTCTTCGACCAACGATTCTATGCGTCCACGTTCGGCAGGTTCAATATGCCCGACCCGTATGCGGCCAGCGGTGGCCCGGGTAGCCCGGCAAGCTGGAACCGTTATGCCCACGCACGGCGATCCAATAAATGCCGATGATCCCGCAGGCCTGCTGGTGAAAGGCGTCGGGCGTAGTCTCGCGCTATTGGACTTGTATAGTGGTGAGCCGCTCTGCGATCGGTCAGATGAGATGCTGCGGTGCCGGATTTTGCGAGCAGGTCAAGCTCTTCGCAGGACCGGAATGATGCGTCTGGCGTTGCCCCCATAGACGTCGGCGAGGACCTCGGCTGGAAGGTCGATGCCCGAAATGGTCCAGCGCACGCTGCCCGGCGAGCTGGTCCCGGTGGCGGAGAAGCATTCGTCGTCGGTCTCGAAGAACCGAAAGTGCCGAGAGTAGGCGTCACTTGTCGGAGGCGAGGCATCAGTGCCGAACAAGACCCGCGTCGGATAGGCCAGGACCAACCGTCTGGTCGCGCGTGGCTGTCGACCGAGGTCGGCTAAGCGAGCCGCCACATCGACGTAGAAGTTGGGATAGGTGTTCAGCAGCCGGGCCACCCAGGCCAGATGTTCGGCGTTGCCGCCGACGTGGGCGCCGATGAAGGTGACCTGCGGATTTGCGGCAACGAGTCGTTCGAATGAGTCGAGCAATTTCGCGAACCGCGGGAATTTGGGATCGGCAAAGTGCCATTCAGGGTAGACGAGTAACTCCTCCAGTCGCTCGTTGTGCTCATTGAGCGGCTCGAAGAACGCCGGCGGGTCGGCGACGTGGATCAGTACGGGCAAATCAGCCTCCCTTGCCACCTCCCAGACGGGTGCGATCCGGTCGTCATCAGGCAGTACCACCTTCCCGTTCTCGTCACGGACCCACAGGCCCAGATTCTTCCAGACCTTAAGTCCGGAGGCACCCCGAGATATCGAGTCCTGAAGGCTTTTTACCAGCCGAGCCGGCCAGCCGGGCTGACTACACTCCCGCCAGTCCAAGCGGCAGAACGTCACAAACCGACCAGGATGGGCGCGGTCGTACCGATCGAGGTTCGCTTCGAGGGTGCTACCCCAGTAGCCGTCGAGATTGACGATCGTTTCGACATTGCATTCTTCCATGAGGGCCACCAACCGCCCGACGTCCCCGATCGCCCAGCGGCGCTCACTCGTACGCTCGTATCCCGACGACGCCTCCGGGGGCCGGCCGAGGTGATTGTGCGCATCGATGGCCGGGAAGGAGGATCGAGGCACGTCGTGTTCGGGAACGCGCACCATCGGCTCCGGGCGGTAGTGGCGGAGTAGTATGTGTCTCCAGTCTCTCTCCATGGATCCTCCCAGCCTCATCCGCGCGCACTTCCACACGCTGTCGGCCCATCCGCTAAGGGCTGAGAACGCCCGGTGGGCCGCAGCTAAGTTAGAATATCAGGGTTGCACCGGGGGGCCACAGGTTCCCCCGCGCGCACTGATTTACAATCTTCTGTGTGTATAGCGTCTTCTGTGTCCGTGAACTCGCTGCAACGTTTCGTTTCTTTAAGTCCAGGTCGCCGCTTTGACACGTCGCCGGGTTTGGCCTTTCCTGGGTATCGTCGGAAAGGATGGCCGGGACGGCGGCTGGTGCGGATTGACCGGGCCGATCAGGCGGCAGGCGGACCTGGATATCTACCATGAACTCCGGCGCACATTTCGCATAGTTGGCTTCAGCAGCCATGTGACTTTTCCGGCAGTCAAAGACGGCCTGGTCGAGGACTACGCAAGTCTCTGTGACGGCTGGTGCCATTGCTTTCGCCAACCCGACGATTACATCCCGCCGGCATTACCCAGAGCGCTGATCAGCGAGTCTGACTTCGTGGACTATCGGGCCGTCTCGCCGCAGACCATCTGCGGGTCCAGCACGCCCAGCAAGGACTTCGATTTCATGTACGTCTGCCTTCCGGGGCGATGGACGGAGATGACGAAAAACTGGGCCCTTGCCAAAGCGTGTCTCTACCGCCTGTGCAATGACCTGGGCCTGAAGGGCCTTCTACTGGGCCGCTGGCAGATCCTGGACCTTCCCTTCAGCCGCAACCTCACGATCGTGGGCGACGTACCGCGGCCGATCGCGCTCCAGTACGCCGGTCGCTCGCGCATGCTGTTCGTTCCCAGCGTGATGGACGCCTCTCCCCGCCTCCTCGCGGAGGCCCTTTGCATGGACGTTCCCATCCTCGTCAACCGCAAAATATTGGGCGGGTGGAAGTATGTCACCCAGTCGACCGGCATCTTCTTCGACAGTGACGACGATGTGGCACAGGCTGCGGCGCAGTGTTTGTCGAGTTCAACCGATCCGCGTGCCTGGTTCAACGCGAACTACGGACCTGAGAGATCCGCCCTGAGGCTATCCGGTTTCCTCCACAGCCTCGACGGTGATTTCGAACCGACTCCGTCCCTGCGGCTCGCTCACGAAGTTGTTTTGCCGTCCGGGAAAAACCCCGGATCTCGGCTGAACGCGGCTGGGATCACCCAGCCGGTTTGGCTACAGCCACCGCCCGCGCTGGGACATTTTGAGAGCGACGAATGAGCACAGGCGACCTTTCCGCCGGGGCTTGTCAAGCGTGTTCGTCAGGCGTGTCGCTCTCAGCGCCGCCGTCGGAGAAGGGCAGTATCCGCAGCGAAGTTTGGTGTTCCGGAGCCTCGCTGCCATCAACGTCGGTGCCACGGAAGTAATGACCCTGCCACAAGCCGCTCGGGTCCACATCCACCGGATGCGCGCGGGTTGCGCCGATAAAGTTGTACCGGCTACGCGCCCACTCTTTATTCCTGGCCGACACGCCGGGATTGGATTCAATGGATCTGATCTCCGGCTGGAACTGCTCGAGGCTGCCTCGCCACTCAGGAACGATCATCCCGATGGGTTCGTGCTCTGCGAACAGCACCGTGTGGTTGGGGCGGGTGATCTGCCAGTTCATGGTGAAGGTCGCACAAGACCAGTCGGTCTCGACCAGGCCCTCCAGCGGAGATGCGCCATCCTTCGGACAGTTTGCCGGGCCACGTACGAGAAGGTTGCATCCGGGCGGCGTTCGAAACAGATACGGCACATGAAAGGTAAGTATGCCGTTCCCGAAAGTGCTGACTGCAGGGAACGGTCTGCTCCCAGTCAGGTAGAAGATTTCGAGAGCATCGGTTCCTTCGCCACCTGTCCAGCGGACCTTGAACGAGTGGCTGTTGAGCATGAACCAGCCCGCCTGGTTGGCGAGAAGCATGGGCAAGCAGTAGTACGCCCTGCGGCCGGCACTCGAGTCCATCCATTGCCGCCTCTTCCGTGCAGGCACCAGCGCGATGGCGGGGCCGCCCTCAAGACGGTATGCCACAAGAGGGAGTCGCGGTTTCGGCACCGGGAGTGGATTTTCTGCCAAAGTGGCGTGGGCGGTCTCTTACGCCTGATCCAGTTCGGCTCTGGCAGCCCGCAACTCCTCCAGTGCAGCCGACAGTCTTCCCTCCAGCTCATCGAACTCCCGCACGCTCCGCGGTTCCATATCGCCCAGAGCAACAGGTCCGCCAAGACGAGCGAGAAGAATCTGCGCCATCATGCGCATCTCGAAAATGTCCCAGTCCCGGAAGGCGCCGTCGGGTGGTCCGGGAGGAGGCGGTCCATCGCCGCTTGACGCTGAGCCAAACACGAGTCCCCTTCCTTGCCACTCGGCGGGCAAGGTGAGAATCAAAACGTCACGAATTTTGGCCATGGGCCCTCCTTAAAAAGCTGATGGCGACTGAATCGAGTCAAACCTTACCATACCGGCGCATAACTGTCAAACACGCGCCAGCAACTGTCA
>CAWBIS010000121.1:0-41321 GCA_963788485.1 Terriglobia bacterium | reverse complement strand
TAGAAGACAGCCTTCCTCGCACACGCTGCGTCCGTTGTGGCCAATCGGACAATGACCATTGTCATAGCAGGGTTTTCCCACTATCTCTTCGGCTTCGTATCCGGTCAGCTCAACGGCAGCTTTATTGCAATAGAGAACCCGCCGGTCATGGTCCGAAACGAACACTCCATCGCTTACATGATCCAGCAACTTCTTGAAGAGTTCCGGATCGGTTGGAGCCGTCGAAACCTTCAGCGGGGGAGGGAATTCAGATTTTGCGCCACTCTTGTTATTTCGCATGGCTATCGCTCCATTGGCATCCTGGGGGAAGAGCGTTTGTATGCCAGAGCGACAACAGAAAAGGGAGATGAGCATTCGCTCTGGGCCCGGTTGTCAAGCCTAACGCGAGTACACCCCGGTGTTTCGACGCGAACATCCGGCGGCGTCCGGAGTTGGACATTGCTGAGATCGCCGCTTCGGACGTGGGCGGTAACCACGGCAGCTTCGCCGGCGGGCAGAGTGCCGCGCCCGAAGAAGCCGTCCGCTTGCCACACCACGAGCGCAAGCAGAGGTGCCGTGATCGCCAGTGGAACCGCAATCTGGCGGAACATGCGAATGTTTTCGCGCAGAAGGTCGCGCTGGGCTTCCAGGATGAGCTCGGGTTCATCGAAGAACAGCCACAGCTCCATCAGATGCGCAATAATGCGGTTGACCGTTTTCCCCAGTTCCGGCGATGCGAACCGGCGGAATACAAAGGCCGCCAGTATCCCGCACAGCGCGCTCAAGGGAACCAGGGTGAGCCAGTACATGCCTGCAACCAGTATCGCGTTAGAAAACGGAGTGACCGCTCATTTGTGGGGGGCGGGCTACACCGAACAACCGCAGCAGCGAGACCGGCAGATCCTTCAAACGCGGCGCCGTGGAACGAATCGGCCCGCTTGCGAACAGCACGGCCGGAACCTCCCGCGGGTCGATGCAATGGTCCGCGATCCAGGCATCCGTATTGTCTTCGAGTACGCCGCCCGGAGCTTCGCCGAGCGCGGTCTCCCAGGAAGCGCGATAACCGGCGCTATAGCCGACAATAAAATCCGGCGCGATGCTCCTGTTTTCGGGGGATGGATTGCTCGGATTGACGCTTTCGATTACCTGGCGGCCATTCGTGGGATCGCGGAAATCAAGTAACTCCTGTCTCACCTGGCCAGCCGCGTTTTTGTCCAGCAGATATAGGCCGTTCAGACCCAGCGCCCGGGCTTTGGTTCGAAATCCGCGCGAAGCCAGCAAAGTATTCAGGTTGACCGCCCGGTTGAAAGAGGAGAATCCATGATCCGACATGACCATCAGGAACGCATCCGGTTCGCGTCGCATTACTTCACCGATCGAGGCGTCTACTGCGCGATAAATCTTCAGTAACTGGGAATCGTATTTGCCCCATAACATGTGGGAGTTTTGATCCACGGCGGAGAAATAAAAGAACAGCAGGCCGCTACGGAATCGCTGGAGCGAGTCATCCAGTAATCGCTGCTCCTCGCTTAACACGAGGTGACTCTGACTCAGGAAGTCGGGTAAGTTGAGCACCCCCTGACGCAGAGCCGAAGTATCTTCGGGAATGCCCAGCGTGGACCACCGTCCGATCGTCGATTCCACCTCACGCGTATAAGACGCCGGGGTTGAAATGGGCAGGGCCGGGTCATCCGGATCGATATTGATCGGCGAAACGTATAACTCGAAGTGCGGATACAGTCTGCTTTGCCAGAACGCGAAACATGCCCCGGACCGACGCCACGTGCGGGATCAGCGGAAAATCCGCGGTCAGCCATTGCGACCACTCTCCTTCCCTCAGGATCGCGCTTTCATTGCCGATACGCAGACGCACATATGGGCGATCCGGGTCCACATCGGCAGCCATACGCACGGATACGTACGCGTGATCGCGCCGCAATGTATTCGGCGGACCTTCAATACTCAGATCCACGTGAGCGTCATTTAACTGAACCTTTCGAATCATCCCGCCTGAAACTTCACGAGAAGTTTCGGCCGGATCGTCGGAGTAATAACTGAACGTTCCCTCGGTACCGCGTAAGTCGGGGGTGCCCATTCCCGCGATTTCATGGCCGGCTTTCGATGGCGGGTAATTCGCCGGAATCCGCACGATCGTAACTGGAATGCCGCGGTCGGAGAGATACTCCCAGAAGGCCCGGCCTTTGCGCAACGAAACCACGTGAGAGCGCGACAGGGGCAAGACCCAGGGTCCCAAAGGTAGCGTAAATCGGGGCTCGATCGTCTTATCTGTGGAAAGATAGGGCTCTTTGGTCACGGGGTCGCGGTGGACGAAATCGAAGATGCCGTGTTCTCCGGGATCGAGTCCGGTGATGAAAGTCGACCATGCGACCGGACTTTGTGGCGGATCGGTCGTTTGCAGGTGGGAATAACCTCCCCGTTCGCGTAACCGCACCAGATTGGGCAGGTCCGACCAGTGCCGTTCGACGAACCCGGGGTCCATGCCATCGACTCCAATGACGATGACCTTACCGTAATTGCGCCCGCTGCATCCGGCTAACGAAAGCAGTATCAACAAAAGCAACGTTTCACGCAGCGGCAACAACCGATCTGCCTTCCATCCATGCGGGCGCCGGTACGCCGAAAAGACCCAGCGCGGTGGGCGCCATGTCTTCAATGCCGGGATTCTCCGAGATCATTTTGAGATTCGAGAATAATATCCCCGGGACAAGGTCCGGGTCGACGCAATCGTCACCGCGCCCGGCATACCGGTTGTCGTCCAGAATGGTCGCGGTCACTTTGCCGTGGGCGGCGTCGGGCGAGGCGCGATAATCTGCCGCATAGCCGATGAGGATATCCGGTGCGGCATTCAGATAGGGGCCATGATAGACGTCCGACGCCTGACACGCCGCTCGCACCACAGGCTCATTGGTTTCCTGATCCACTAACACTGCGAGCTTCGCGACCAACTCCTTTTTCAGGCCTGCGGCGTCTTCGAGCTTCACAATGCCCTGCCCCTCCCGGCCTCGCAGATTCAGGTACACGCCGCTCGATCCCAGCGCGTAAGCGCGGGTGTGCGCCCAATCGACGCCTTCGAAATGCTCGCCGGATTCCGCCCGGCCCGGCTCCAGTACCAGATAGCCTTCGCGCAGCAGCCAGGCGTTCAGATTGACCTCCCGGCGGCATGCGCAGCGGCCGCGATCCGAAAGTACGAAGACGGCTGTCTCAAGATCCGCAACCGCGAGGGTTTGGCCCACGATGCGGTCCATTTCGAGATAAACCGCGTCGACCGCATCCGCGTTTTCATTGAATATGAAGGGGAATACACAGGCCACCACGCCGCGCCGGGTCTTATCCAGGGCGCTGAAGAAAATCGCTTCGCAGTGCTTCCGGGTCAGATAGTCCTCACCAAGTAACTTCGCCAGATAACTGGCATAGAAGCTGGGATAGCTGATCCGGCGGTCATGATCGCCAGTAAGTGGCTCGGACAACTCGCGTCCGTTGAAAGCTTCCGGCGGGTAAGATCCCGGTATAAGAAGGATGGTGCTGCGGACCGCATGGCGCCCGAGTATCTTCCAGAAACTCTCGCCTTTCCGGCGTATTTCCGCCGTCGATGAGTAGTTACTCAGGTCCCGGGCAACTGAGTCGAAAATGTTATGCTTCGCCGGATTGACGCCCGTGGCGAATGTCGACCACGCCACGGGAGAAACCGCGGGAAAGGTGGTCCGCAGCCGCCGGTACGAGCCCCGGTCGCGCAAAAGGGCCAGATTCGGCAGCTTTCCGTCCGCCATCAGCTTCTCCGTCAATACCGGATCAAGGCCGTCGAAGCCAAGGAAAATCGCTTTCCTGACGCCGGAGCGTCGCGGCCGCATCAGCAGCAGCCACGCGGTGCGGAAAGGCCAGACGGCGATCGACACGATCCCCGCCACCACAGCCGTTATGAGCGACAACAGCGACCCGAGAAACGCGAAGCCGGCGCCGGGGCCGACATAAGCGGGTAGCCCGAAAAGTGTCACTACGAAAACCTTTACTTAAGCGCTTCGACCGCTGCTCTCATATCCCGCAACATCTTCTCCACGGCGTCGTGCGTGCGCTTCGTTCCCCACCAACCGAAGCCGGTGGGCACGGGACGCGAAAGGGTCACGCTGTCCAGTTCGAGATCGATTCCATCATTATTGTCGCGCACGAACCAGTAGGTGTTGGTGCGCCAGAGGAAGCCGTGATCGTCGCCTTCCGGATAATAGCCGTGGCTGACGTCCTTCGGATCGCGCCATTCGCGGATGCTGGACGCGGTGGATACCGATTGCCAGTGATGCGGATCGAGCATCCGGTAATGCGTGTCGTAAGTACACTCGTACGACACGGACATCCAGAGAGTGGACTGGATCAGCGAAAGTTTCGAGGTGAAGTGCTCGTCGGCGGCCGTGCTGTCGGCGTCTTTTATGCCCGAGCCTTCGCCCACATCCGGCTTGAAGTACTTCGGGTAATTCGGGTAATCCTGCATGATCCGGCGGACGTTGGCGATGGTCCCGCCAGTGATGTGCATGACTCCCGAAAAGTGATGAATGCTGCCGCCGGCGATGTCGCGGTTCTCGCGCGGCTCGACGACCGGTCTGCCGGATGCGAACTGGTTATTGTGAGCGCAACAGGAAGAATCGTCAAGCCACAATTTGCCGGACTGAGCATACGGAGCCATCACGTTTCGGTCAAATTGCGCGACATATTTCTCGAAGGCCTGGAGCGCCAGCGGGTCCACATGCAAAGTAGACAGGATGGAACCCTGCAGTGTGGCGCAGCAAGCAACGATCGCGAGACCTCCCGCGAAGTGAGAAAACCTCATTCATTCAACTATAGCGGGCGGATACGTGTGAATCCGCAGTTTGCATCGGCATCGCGACCGCAGGTGCCCCCGTAATGAGCCTGATTTAAAACAGCGAAAAGGGGCTGGCTCATCGCATTCCCGATCTGCACCACGAAAGTCGGCTGCATGTCCTGTGGGAGCGAAGCGCAAGGCTCCTTGATTCCGCCGGGCTGGCCCAGGGAGGCTCGCCCTTGATCGATTGGGAATTTCTTCGCTCCTGGCGCCCGGACTGGGCGTTTCTGAGCTGCTCGAACGGCTATTCGGCGAAGTCAGCCACGTCCTCTGAGTGCGACGGCTGCGGACCAGCACTCACTTCCCGTGGATCAGCGAAAGAAATTCGTCGCGCGTTTCTTTATTCGTCCGGAAACCGCCGAGCATGGCGCTGGTCACGGTGCCCGAGTGCTGTTTTTCCACTCCTCGCATCATCATGCAGAAGTGCTGCGCCTCGGCGATCACACCCACTCCCAACGGGTCGAGGAGATCCTGAATGCATTGCGCCACTTCCTGGGTGAGCCGCTCCTGGATCTGCAGACGCCGCGCGAAGGCGTCGATGATTCGCGGCAGTTTGCTCAGTCCGATAACCTTGTTCCGCGCTATGTAAGCCACGTGGATCTTGCCGTAGAACGGCAGCATGTGGTGCTCGCACAGGCTGAAGAATTCGATGTCCTTCACAATCACCATCTCGTCGTATTTCACTTCGTAGATGGCGCCGTTGACGAGCTTCTGGATATCCGTGCTGTAGCCGCTGGTCAGGAAACGCAGCGCTTTGTCGACCCGTTCGGGAGTGCGCACCAGACCTTCGCGCCCCACATCTTCCCCGAGAGCTTCGATCACGCCCTGAATCAGCGGGGCGATGGGCTTTGGCGGTGCGGTGGAAACAACTTTCAGCGATCCTGAACTGACGGCCCGTTTCTTCATTTTGTCCCGGTTATCTCACAGATGTTACGTTCAGTTTCCCAGATGCGAACTTTTTCCAGCTGCGGGCCGCCGGCCGCGAACGTCTGCCCCCAGGCCTCCCGCAGCCTGCGGTCCACTTCCGTGCCGAGGTTCTCGGTGGTCGGCACCCGTTCCCGGAACGCCGCAACTTCTTCGTTCAAATTGCGATAGCGGAACGGCGCGAGAATCTGCTCCTGCGCCAGACGGTCGAGCTGCGCGATATCGACCACTCGCCCGGTCACGGGATTGACCCCGCCGCGCACCGTCACCTCGACCTCGTAGTTGTGGCCGTGGCCATGCGGGTTATTGCATTTACCAAAGACTTCGCGATTCTCTTCGGCGGTCAGCGCCGCGGAATGAAGCCGATGAGAGGCGAAGAAGGCGTAACGCCGGCTCAACCGGACAGTCAAAGCTCACCCCGGTATTCCACCGACAAATCGCTGCTCTCATGCACGCGAACCGAATACAATCGGGCGCGGCCGTCGATAAATGGGGCGACGCGGTTCCAGATGTCGATGGCAATATTTTCGACCGTCGGCACGATGCGGTCGAATGGGCTGACTTCCCGGTTCAACAGGCGGTGGTCGTAGACCTCCAGCACCTTTTCGTCGAGGATCGCCTTGAGCCGCTTCAAATCGAGGATCATGCCTGTCACCGGGTCGGGCTCGCCCTCGACCGCGACTTCGACAACGTAGTTATGCCCATGGCCGAGCGGATTCGCCGCGAGTCCATACACGCGCTCGTTCTCCGCATCCGTCAACTGAGCCGACCGGCAAATGTGGGATGCCGAGAATTCCACCCGTTTCGATATCACCATGTCCGGTTTGATTCAATAGAATTATAGGAAACCGGTTATGAAGGTCGATCGCATTCTCCAGAGCGGCATCGTGGTGATGCTCGTGGCATTCGTCAGCGTCCTCTATCTCTCGTTGCATGACAACGTGGTCAAGGCCGGGGACAGAGCGCCGGATTTCAGCATCCGGACCGATAGCGGCAAAACGCTTACGGCCCGCGATTTTGGCGGCAAGCTCCTGATCCTCAATTTCTGGGCGACCTGGTGCCCGCCCTGCGTCGACGAAGTGCCGTCGCTCGAACAGCTGCAAAACCAGCTGGGGTCGAAGGGGCTCGTCATCCTGGGCGTCAGCGAGGACAAGGATCCGCAGGCATACCGCGAGTTCCTGAATCGGTTCAAGGTTACCTACCAAACGGCGCGCGATCCCAATGTGCAGATCAAGCCCAAATACGGCACGGTGCAGATCCCGGAGAGCTATCTGATCGACACGAACGGCAAAGTGGTCGAGAAGATCGTGGGCGAAGCCAACTGGGCATCACCGCGAATGATCGAACATGTCCAGTCCCTCCTCTAAGCGCGTTCTCGAAAGAGCCGCGCTGCCGGCAGCGGCGAAGAAACAGATTTTGGAGGTGGCGGGTCCCGGCGGATATTTTGACCGCCCGGAAGATCTGACCCTCTACGAATACGACGGCAGCGTAGACAAGGCGCGACCCGAACTGGTGGTTTTTCCCCGCACCACGGAGCAAGTCGCGGCGATTGTCAAAATCTGCGCCGAACACGGCGTTTTCATTACCGGACGCGGAGCCGGCACGGGTCTCAGCGGGGGTGCGATTCCACGGGAGGGCGGCGTGCTCATCGGATTCTCGCGGATGAATCGCATCCTTGAAATCGATCTCGAGAACGAGCGCGCCGTGCTGGAGCCGGGCGTGGTGAATCTCGATATCACGCTGGCGGTACAGGCGCAGGGTTATTTTTACGCGCCCGACCCCTCCAGCCAGCGTGCCTGCACCATCGGCGGTAACGTAGCGGAGAATTCCGGCGGTCCGCACACGCTGGCTTATGGAGTGACGACGAACCACGTGCTGGGCCTCGAGTTCGTAATGCCCGACGGCACCATCCACAACATCGGCGGCAAGGAGCCGGACCAGCCTGGCTACGATATCCTCGGCCTGCTGACGGGTTCAGAAGGAACGATGGTCCTGGTGACGAAGATCGTCGTGCGGCTGATGCGTCAGCCGGAGCGAGTGAAGACGATTCTGGCCGTCTACAATTCGGCTTCCGATGCGGCCGACACGGTGGCTGAGATCACTGCGTGCGCGATTACCCCGGTAGCGGTCGAAATGCTGGACGGCGAGATGCTGCGCATGGTGGAAGTTGCCACGCATGCCGGATACCCGATGGATGCGGCCGCGGTACTGCTGATCGAACTCGAAGGCCTGGTGGAAGCCGTGGAAGACCAGACCGCGCAGATTCGTGCAGTCTGTCAGCGCTGCGGCGCGCGCGAGTTTCGCATGGCCAGAACCGCCGAAGAGCGGGAACTGCTGTGGAAGGGGCGCAAGAACGCGTTTGGCGCCGTGGGCCGCGTCAGTTCGTCGTACTACGTGCAGGACGGTGTGGTGCCGCGGACCCAGGTGGCGCCGACGCTGCGCTACATCGCCGAAGTCGCCGAACGCCACGGTTTGCAGATCAGTAATATTTTCCATGCGGGCGATGGCAATCTGCACCCGATAATTCTTTTTAATTCGCGCGCGCCCGGCGAACTCGACCGCGCCAAAGCCGCAGGTGAGGATATTCTGAATCACTGCATTTCGGTCGGCGGCTCGATCACCGGCGAGCACGGCGTAGGCATGGAAAAAAATGAACTGATGGACCGCTTGTTTCCCGCTGAAACGCTGGATTACATCGGGCGATTCAAGCGCTTGTTCGACCCAAAGGAACGGCTGAATCCGGGGAAAGTTTTACCCACCGGCCGGGGCTGCCTCGAGATTCGCCAGCCTCCGTTTACGCGGCGCACAGCCGTGTAGGACGGAATGTTGGCGATCGATAATCGCCGCTGTGCGTTTGCAAGCGAAAAAGCGCCTCGGGCGTCAATCAGATCAATGCAAACGGCGGCGTCTGGTGAACGCCTTTGGCTCTCATGTTTACCGATCGCTCCGCAATACGGGTGAGTGCCTGATCGGCGGCCTTTTCCTCCGCGAGCGTCTCGTCGAGCAGAGCGGCCACATCCTCGCAGTCCAGCGTTCTGGCAAATGCGGCAAGGGTTCCATACAGACCGATTTCATAATGCTCGATCTGGTTGCCCGAAAAGATCAGTACGGCGTCCAGAAGCGGCGAGGGATCGAGGTGCGACTTCATCTTTTCGCATTCCGCCAGGATAATGCGCGCCGGCTCGCTTGCCTCTCCGGCAGGCGCACGGTCCAGCCGCGTAAAAACCTGCTCGAGCCGGTAAATATGCGACTTCGTTTCCACCAGATGCAAGTCGAATGCTTGTTTTAACTGCGGCGCCGAAGCCGCCTCCACCATCCGCGGCAGTTCTTTCAGCAGCAGGCGTTCACAATCCCACGCGTATTCCAGACCGCGCTGAAGGAGGTCCGATAGATTGTCGAGCAGCATACAAACCCTCCGTCTCGCGAGAGCAAGCGCGGGTCCAAACGACGCGCGCGCGTCACGCCGTTCGTCTGAAAGGCCACAATTTGAAGAACTCAGCGTGAAAGATCAGCAGCGGGAAGGTAACGCCAAGCAACGCCGACGCGATCCAGAGTTCGAAATCGTAAGTCGGGGGTCCGGGTTTCAGTGCTCCGGTGACTTTTCCCGAAAGAACGCCATAAACCTGAAAGAGGATCGCGCCCACGAGCACCACGGAAACGGCGTTGAACACTCCCTTCAACGGCTGAGTCATTTTGGGGAACAGAGAACCCTGGAGCATATTGAGGACAATGATCGTTCCAAAAATGAATGCCACGGGCACGTGCACCATAAAAGAGACGGGGTCCATCTTCAGAACCTTGGTTCCGATGTAAAAAGCGACGTAGCCAAGCACCAGACAAATGGCGCTCCACACGAGGCCCAGCACCGGCTGTTTCATGATCGAGGGGAACTTCGTCAACGGCCACAGATCGAAGCTGAGCATCAGGAACATGACGGCGATGACGGTCACGTAATAAACCACGGCGCTCCAGGCGTTGAATAATCCATGCGGATCGAGCGAGGCCACGTACACGGGCGCTCCCTGCATGAACGAATAATTGAAGAACACGCGGAAAATGACGTAATTCGCGAGGTAGCACGATGCGAGCATGGCGAGGCCGGCCGCTACCGGGCTCTTGATGGTATTCATGAACGGCCAGCCGCCCCAGATGATCGACGCGGTGAAAGTGGTCAGCACCAGGATCACCGTGAACATCATCAGAAACGGCGTTGGCGGATTGATGCCTCCGTTGACGGTGTAGAAGAAGAGCGCGCCCGTGATGGCGCCGACCACGATCGTAAGCGAGGCCAGCAGCAGCCCCTTCATGGGTTGGCTTTGCGACGCGGCGAAATGCGGATGCTTCGTGGCCCAGGTAATCCCGATGACGATCTGCATCGGGATCATACATTCGATGCAGTATGCGACCCATCCCGTAAACGTGGACAACTGGAACAACGAAATGAAGGCCAGCGAGATGGCCATGATGAACAAAGTCGCTATGATCCCGGCTGCCGGTTGTCTGGTTTCCGCCATGTCAAGTCCTCGCATTCCGCTCCTGCGATTGATCCGCCCAGGTAGCGTATCATGGTTTGCGCGCGCCTGCCACGACGCGAATGCGCCAGGACGCGCACAGGAGAAGCAGCATGCGGGCAATCGACGAAAACACCATTACAGACGCGGCCATCGAACAGATGTCTTCGACTCAGAATGCGCGGCTGAAGGAGATCATGGCGGCGGCCGTACGCCATCTGCACGCCTTCGCGCGCGAGGTCGACCTGAAGCCGGAAGAGTGGCTGGAGGGAATCAAATTCCTCACGGCGACCGGGCAGATGTGCACGGCGTACCGCCAGGAATTCATTCTGTTGTCGGACACGCTGGGGCTGAGCAGTCTGATCAATTCTTTGCACGACCGGCGCGCTACGGAATCGAGCACCAAGTCGAGCCTGCTCGGGCCTTTCTACCGGCAGGATTCGCCGACGTTCGAGCTTGGCCAGTCGATCGCCACCCGGGCGCATGGTCCGGAGATCGGAATCTACGGGCGCATCACGAATGCAGCCGGCGAGGGTGTGCCGCATGCGTCCATCGAAATCTGGCAGCCCGACGAAGACGGCGATTACGATCTGCAGAAGCACGACCCGAAAGAAATGGACCTGCGCGGCCGCTTCTTCACCGATGCCGAGGGCCGTTATTATTTGCGAACGATTTGTCCGCTCGGGTATATGATCCCGATGGATGGTCCGGTGGGCGATATGATTCGCGCGCAGGGACGTCACGGATACCGCCCCGCGCACATTCATTTTCTGATTGGCGCCCCCGGTTACCGTGAGGTGGTCACGGCTCTCTATATCGCGGGCGACGATCATATCGAGTCGGACACTGTTTTCGGCGTGACGGACTCGCTGATCGCCGAGGTTAAGGAGAAAGATCCGGAGTCTCCGTTCGACAGCCTCCCGGCCATCCGGTTCAACTTCACGCTGGCGGCGGCGAAGGACGCGCTTTCCGGCCGCGTCGGCGCCGATCCATCGCAGATCAGCAAGAGAAGCGAAGCCGCCGCCGACTGATGACGAAGCGCTTCGGCACCGTCAGCGCCCTGGCCACGCTGTTCTGCGCTTTTGGCGGACTGGCCGGCGCGCATGACGTTTCCCGCAGCGATTCGAAGATCGAGGTTCTGGGCCGCGAAGTGCGCGTCACACTGACGCTGAACCCGGGGGAACTGAGCCACACCAGCGGGCCGGTACCGGACGCCATACTGCAGCATTACTCCGTCCGGAGCCCTGCTCTTGCCGAACAAACAACGGTGGAGAAGTACGAACTGCTCCCGGGTAATCTGGCGCAGACGCATATCCTGTATCGCTTCCCGCAGGATGTCACCACGCTCGAAGTCGAGTGCACGCTTTACCAGATCATGCCCGCGGGCCATGAGCACCTGATGAGCGTGCGTCTCAACGGCACGTTGCACGAAGCCATCCTCGACGCGCGGACCCGCCAGGCCACATTCACCGGAGTCAGAGCCACTACGCTTCAGACGTTCCGCAGGTTTCTCCTGCTGGGGGTTGAGCACATCTTCACCGGATACGACCATCTGGCCTTTCTGCTGGGGCTTCTCGTGGCGACGGCGACACTCGGATCGCTGGTCAAAATCATTACCTCGTTCACGATTGCGCACAGCATCACACTCGCGCTGGCCACGTTCAACGTGGTGGTTCTGCCGTCGCGGCTGACCGAATCGCTGATCGCGCTGAGCATTGCGTACGTAGCCGCGGAGAACCTGTTCAATTTCCGCGCGATGAAGCGCTACTACATCACATTTCTCTTCGGCCTCGTGCACGGATTCGGTTTCTCGAACGTACTGCGGGAGATGGACCTGCCGCGTTCCAGCCTCGCCCTTTCGCTGTTTTCCTTCAACGCGGGGGTCGAAATCGGGCAGATCACTTTCGTTCTGCTGATTTTTCCGCTGGTGCAGGATCTGGTGTCATCGGGCTGGCGCAGGCTCAAACCCGCGGTGTCGATCGGGATCGCGTGTCTCGCCGTCTACTGGTTCGTGCAGCGGGCTTTTCTATAAGGCTCGCGTCACTCGGTCGTCAGTTTGAGAATCATGCCAGTGTCCGTGGCGATCCACAGATGCTGTTCATCCGGGCCGGCAATCATCGCGCTGTGAGCGACGGCCCGATAGTCGACTTTCATTTCCTGCCAATTTTCCAGATCGTCGCTTGTGAGCACTTTCAGCTTGCCAGGAATCGGACTCCGATACATCGTTCCCGCAGGTTCATAGCCCGCGATGACCGCTCGGTTCGAACCGCCGAACGCGCGCACGTCGGTGATGGCCCGGTCTTTGGCTTTGAACGAGCTCTCGCTCGCCCCCGTATGGAGATTAATGCGGTAAACCTCGCTCGGATATTCGAACTCGTCCTTATACTCGGTCAAGCCCAGCGCCGTGCCCTGAGGCGTCATACTGATGCGCGTGACCTGGCCGAAGACGGAGGCCTCGCTCTTGATCCAGGTCTTGCCTGCATCGTTCGTCTCCAACAGCACCCCATAGCCGGGGATCTGCCGGCGTTTCGCGGCGCGTTCCGGCTCCATCCAATCCGGGCCGCCGGGCCGAGGCGGAATATTCCAGCCCGTGATGATGCCGTTTTTCCCCGCGAATCCGATTTCGCCGAATGTTGTGTAGGTCGGGTCGCCCTGCACTTCACTCAAAATCGGCAGAAGCGCCCAGGTTGTGCCGCCGTCCTTCGTTTCGAATACCCGCTTCTCGAGGCCTGCGGCGAACCCGTGCTTGTTATCCAGGAACCAGATCCGCAGCATCCCGGAAGGTGACTTCGGGATTTTGGTCCAGCCGCGGCCGGATTCCGCCGTCTGCCAGATGCCCTTCTCGGTGACCATCCATCCCGTTGAGTCGTCAAGGAAAAACAGCGATACGCAGACTTCCTTGCCGGGCGTTTCGTCCCAGTGCTGGCCCCCGTCGCTGGTCAGCAGCACCACGGCGCGCGAGCTGTCGCGGCGATCCGTTATAAAGCCGCAGCCGATGCCGCGCGTCGCCGACGGGAACAGCAGAGAGTTGATGGTCAGCGTGCTGTTGATCTGCTGGTAATGATATTGAATGTCCCAGTGCGGTTCCGCCGCAAAAACGAACCCGGCCGATGCCAGAAGGCCCGCCAGCAACAACACGCAACTGGGTCTGAATGAAGTGTTGCAAAACATCCTGAGTCTGCTCACGACCTCGGCCGAACCGGTCCCGATGCCAGAACCAGTTCCGCATGATTGATTGACGCCACCGTGGAGGGCGACATGCGCGCAAGCGCAAGAGCGCACCCCACCTGTTCGCCCAGCGTCGTCAATACCTCCATTTCGCCGCCGCTGTGCTGATGCGCCTGCCGGTGTTGCACATTGATCACGCCAACCACTTTGTTGCGCGCAATGACCGGCGAAGAAAGAAACGCTTCGAACGTGTCTTCCGGCAACTCGCCGAAATATTTGAACCGGGGATCGCGATAAGCTTCGCGCGAGATCGCCAGCAGGCGCCGCTCGCGCGCAACCCATCCGGTGAGGCCTTCATTGAGTTTCAGCCGGATGCGCCCGATCTCGGCCTCGTGATGGGTGTTCGAAGCGCAAAGCACCAGATCGTCGCTGTCGCAAAGGTAGACCAGGCACGAATCGCACTCGGTGTATTCGACAACCAGCGAGACGATGCCCTGCAAGACCTCCTGCAGGCTCATGTCGCGCACCATGAACCGGCTGACCTTCTGGAACAGGCGGAGCTGCTGCTCGATCCGCTGCAGACGGCTTTCGAGATCTTTTGCCTTCGGCACGGTTTTCATTATAGTGTAGGGTCTGGGAGCCCCCGGTACACCCGAGGGCTGTTCAGCCTCTCCAAAGATGCCCGATATCGTCACTCTTTCCGACCCGAAAACACCTTTTCGAATCGAATGTTCACGCGACGCTCTGGAGGCGATCCGCGAAAGAGCGGTCGACGGTCTGATCCAACTCCCGCGCATCGGGATGGGGGTCGGGGGGCTGCTCCTGGGCGCGCGCCGGAACGGCCTCGTCCAACTGCTGAATTCGATGGAAATACCCTGCTCGCATAGCGCGGGTCCGTCGTTCAATCTGACGGATGCGGAGAAGAAAAAGGTTGCCGAAATGATCGCCGCGGTTGGCGAACAGGGCGTGGTTGGATGGTACTGCTCGAGAACCCGGGGAGCGCCGGTTCTCGGTGACTCCGAGATCGCGCTCTATGGGGAACTGTTGCCGGGACCGGAGAAAATTGCGCTCGTTATACGCCCAAGCACCTTTGAACCCACGCAGGCGGCGTTTTATTTTCGGGATGCGGCTGGAGCGATTGTCAAAGGCATCGAGTGCGAGGTGGAAGAGTGGCGGGCGAATCGCGTTGAGCCCAGGACGGAAGTCTTTTCGGACGACATTCGACCGGATATGGAAGAATCCTTCCCACCGCCCGTGGTCGAACCCCTCCCCGCAGCGGTCGTGGCCGACATTCCCGCCGGACTTGACTTCGTTCCCGAAAAACAGCCCGTGACCCAAAAGCCGGCTGAACCCGCCGTATCGGCACCGCCCCCTCGGGAGGAGATCCCGCGCGTCGCGTCGGCCGTCCCGAGAACTGTACCAGCGAGCCTTTTGTTCGCTGAGCCGGCTCCCAGGAAAACAAAATTGTCCGGCTGGATTTTGGGCGCCGCTGCGTGTCTCGCGCTGGGCGCGGCCGCGTTCCTGACCCAGAGTGTCTGGAACCCTCGGCCGCCGTTGCAGCTGACCTCGACCGAATCCAACGGTAATCTGGCGATTCACTGGAATACCGAAGCGTTGCGCGGTATCGATCGCGCATCCCTCGCCCTGAACGATGGAGGGAACCTGCAATCGATCGCTCTCGACCGTCTTCAGCTGAATCAGGGACTCTACGTTTACAGCCCGAAATCCCAGCGTGTCACGGCGAAGTTGTCGGCGGGCGACATCAGCTCGATCACGGTCTGGTTCGCTCCCGCGCCCAAAGAGGCGGCGACCGACGCCGGATCACCGCCGGCCGTGCCGCCAGGCGCGGACGCTTCCACAAAACCGGCGGATGGCCGATGAGTATTCGGAAGATTGGGCGTTAGCGGTGAAGCTTCTTTTTGAGATCGGGCCAAAATTCGCGGCCTATATTGATAGCGGCTTCCGAACCGATAGCCAGCGTGCCTCTGCGTAGTTCACGACCGCCCATCATGCCGCCGTGCCGCCACGCCTGAGTGATGAAAGGCGTTGCGTAATCGGCAAGGACACTATACGCGGGCATGAATTCGCCATTTCGCCCCCGTGCTTCAAATGTGTGAGTAATTGCATATCGAGCGCGTCTGAACGCGGTCCCCTTGCCTGAACGGAAGTAATGCGGATCTTCTCCGTCCAGTGCCCGCACTCCGAAGGCGAGATTCTCGCGTATCAGAGAGTGGCCGAGCCACGAGGCGACGCGTATCCCGTAGGCTGGCGCGGTTGAACCCCAGCCGTCCGCGTGTTTTCCGATCTGGTCCATGCCAGCCTGGCCGGCCACCATGAGAACGCTTTGCGGGCCGAAAATCTCGCCCAGAGAGTAGAGATAGTTCTGCTGGAGGGTCAATGGCGTGAAATCAGGCGCAGCTTCAATCGAGACGGAATCGACCAACGCTTCTGCGATTTGATCGGTTTGCGCTGTTAAAAGACCGCCGCAAGTGGCAATCCCTGTCAACAGAGCTAGAGCCGAGCGTCTCAATTCGTACACTAGAATACCTGGGGCCGTTACTGAGAGCAACAAGTTTTTTACGCATTTTTACGAACTCCGGGTCGGTGCAGCATCAGGCTGGCTGCTTTTGCCGTTTTGCTACGATAAATAAAGGCCCCGATAGCTCAGTTGGTAGAGCGCCAGTTTTGTAAACTGGATGTCGCTGGTTCAATCCCGGCTCGGGGCTCCATCCCTTTTACTGCACCCTTCCGAGGCGTCGACGGGCTTTTCGCAGTCGCGGCAGATTGACTGCCCTTGAAATCCTCAGGCTGCTTCCGGACCGCAGTCACAGCGGTGACGGCGCATTTCTTCGAGCGCTGCTGTCAATCGTCTGGCCGTCTTTCCTATGGACTGCTGGTCGCGGCTTTTCATCGCAATGAAAAACGCGCGCTGTGCAACTCTGTATTTATCTTCGACGCAATGATGCGGGTGCGTGATGACTTTTGGTGCGGCCTGGTGGGACATGCCGGTTCCCAGGGCATCCGCCTTGCCATCGACTTCCTTTTTACTTTCAGCACCGACGCTCGCGCCAATGCGTCGTTTGACGCAACAAGTGCGGCTTCAGGCATATCAGCGGCACAAGCGATACCCCGGCCTGACAATGCCGGCTTTGCGCATCCGATGGTTGCGGTTCACGACAACTCGGACAATTCTTTAAACTCCCCGGTGCTGTCGCCCAGCTTCTCCGCGGGAACACCAAGCTTGTTCAGCAGCGTCAACTGCAAATTCGTCATCGGCGTGTGTTCCGGATAAACCAGGTGACGGCCGCCCTTGATCCCCATTCCCCTTCCGCCAAGCAGCAGGGTGGGCAACGGACCGTGCGTGTGCCGGTCGCTGTTGCTGATGCCGCCGCCAAAGAGAAGGATCGTATGATCGAGCAGCGAGCCGTCCCCATCCGGCGTGTTGCGCAGTTTTTCCAGATACTCCCCGAACAACATCAGATGATGCCGCTGAATCCGCGTGCACTTCTCCATTTTCACGGGGTTGTTCTGGTGGTGCGTCAGCGGGTGATGCGGATCGGGAACCCCCAGCTGCGGATACGGCCTGCCGGTCTGCTCGCGGCCGTACATGAAAGTTATGACCCGAGTCAGATCCGACTGGTAAGCCAGAAGCTGCAGATCGTACAACAGCCGGACGTGCTCCTCGAATGAGTTCGGAATACCGGCGGGCTGGGCGACGTCGGGCAGTTCTTTCGAGCTCTGCTCTTCCGCTTTCTGAATCCGCCGCTCCACGTCCCGCAGCGAGGTGAGATAGTCGTCCACCTTCCGGTTGTCGGCGCGTCCCAACTTCTTCTGAAGCTGATTCACGCGATCGTTGACCGAATCGAGAAGGCTCTTGTCCTGGCTGAGACGTGCCGCGCGCACACGGGAGTCGGTGCTGTCGCTCGAACCGAACATCCGCTCGAAGAGCACGCGCGGATTGTTTTCGGCCATCAGCGGCAACGTCGGCGTCATCCACGCGAGGGTCGTGCTGTAGGCGCAGCTGTAGCCAAGATCGCAATCCCCCACCAGGCTGTTGTCGTCGGCGATGATCTCGAGTGACGAGAGCTGGGTATCGCGCTCGAATGTCTTTGCCGCGATCTGGTCCATGGAGATCCCATTCTCCAGCTGGCTGTCCGATTTTCTTATGTGTACGCCCGTCAGATAGCAGCCGGAAGCGCGTGAATGGTCGCCCCCGCCATCGCCGTTGGCCTCGGCCTCATCGGCGAAGAGGCCCGTGACGACGAGCAACTGGTCGCGGAACGGTTTCAGTCCGGCCAGCGTGGGTGAGAACTCGAAGTTGGCGCCTGTGCCTGTCGGCAGCCACTTGTCGTAGATGACGCCATTCGGGTGGTAAATGACGCCCAGTCGTCGTACGGAGGTGGGCGTAGTCGTGGCATCGGCAAATGCCGGGACCATGGCATCGAGCAACGGCAACCCGACCACAGCCCCAACCCCTCGGAGCACGGCGCGGCGCGAAATGGCTTTCTTCGTCACGATCATCAACCAGCCCTCCTCATTTGAAAGGGCACGCTGTTTACGATGCCCAGAACGATCGACGACCAGCGGTAGTTATCGGCTGCGGCGTTGTGTACAATCCCGCGGATCGCGGGCTCGTCGTAGTACTCAATTCCCCGCCCCAGCATGTACGTCAGCAGTTTCCCGGTGACCGCCCTGACGAACTGCTCCTTCTGCGCCACCAGGGCGTGCCGCAGCGCCACCGGCCCGTCTACTTTCGTGCCGTCCAGCAGCACGCCGGATGAATCGATGGGCTTGCCCGCATCGGTGGTACGCCACTGCCCGATGGCGTCGAAATTCTCCAGACTGAACCCCAGCGGGTCCATGCGCGCGTGGCAACTGGCGCAGACGGGATTGGCGCGGTGCGCCACCAGCATCTCTCGTACGGACAAAACTTTGCCTTCCGGCACGCTCGCTTCGAGCGCCGGGACGTTGGGAGGAGGCGCCGGAACGGGCGCGGCGAGGATGTTTTCCAGCAGCCACTTTCCGCGAACCGTCGGCGAAGTTCGCGTGGTGTAGGAAGTGACGGCCAGCACGGACGCCTTGCCGAGCAACCCAAAGCGATTCTCGTCGGTGAGCGTCACCTTGCGGAAGTGAGTTCCGTATACGCCGGAAATCCCGTAATGCCGAGCCAGTTGTTCATTGAGGAATGTCTCGTTTGAGTTGAGCAGGTCGACGATGCTGTGGTCCTCTTTCACCTGCGCATCAAGGAACATGTCGATCTCTTTTTCGATGGCGAACCGCAGGTTATCGTCGAACCAGGGAAATTTCGTGGTCTCCGGATTGAGCAGATTCACATTGCGCGTCTGCAGCCATTCGGCGAAGAAATTATCAACCAGTGCCTCCCGCGTGCGCGGGTCGGCCAGCATCCGCGAAACCTGTTTTTCGAGGACCGCCGGCTCTTTCAATCTCCCGCGGATCGCCAGGTCGAGCAGGGTATCGTCCGGGATGCTGCCCCACAGAGCGAAGGAGAGACGCGAAGCCAGTTCGACATCGGAGATGCGGTAGACGCCGCCCGGAGCGGCGCTTGCGGGGTCCGCCTCGATGCGGAACAGAAAATCGGGGCTGACAAGCACGCGCTCGAGCGCGGCACGGATGCCCTGATCGAAGTTCCCGGTTGTACGAGCGCGCCTGAAGAACGCAACCAGCGTCTCGACGTCGTCGCCGGTTGCCGATCGGCGATAGGCGCGCCGTGCGAGCGTGGACAAAATCTTCGTCGCGCAAGGGAGTTCGTCGGCCGTGCTCGCCGGATGACAGACGAAGATCAGGCGCCGGCTGGGCGAATCCTCCGGCACACGCCCGTCATAGGGGCCACCGATGTACATCGACGAGATGGCGACCGGGGCGTTGGGACTGTCCGACTGGCGGCTCCAGAGCGGCAGGTGATCCGGACCGATCCCTTCCGGCTCCGCGTCTTCGGTCTTGAGGATGGTGGCGACTACCTCGCGCATCCCCGCCTTCACCGGGACCCGCGCCTGCAGCGCCTCATCCCCGTCGTACAGAAAAACCTTAGCCGGATCCTGGTTCGAGGGAGTTTTGATCGTGGTGAGCGTACGTTCGCCCGTTTGGACTCCGGCGTTCGCTTGTATCCCGGCGCGGGCCTGCGGGCCACCCAGCGTGAACTGCGCGACCAGCTTTCCGTCGACGCGGATCTGAAAATGATTCGGCACGTTCAGGCCGCGGATCTCGCTCGAAAAAGTCCGCTGCAGACGGAGCTTGAAAACGTATTCTCCGTCGACTGGAAAATAATGGCGCGCGGCGATCCCGCCGCGGGACCCCAGCGGAAAGTCTTCGCCCATGCGCTCGGTCTGGCGCAGGTAGGTCTGTTCGTTCGAGTTGTCCTTGATCGCGCCGTAGCGCTCGAAGGCGGCGGGAATCGTCGGATCGCCTACCGCCTCACGCGCGATCCGAGCCGCCGCCGAAACGTAGCGATCAAGCAGGGACGGCTCCATCTTGAGTGCGTCGGCGTTGGTGTCGAATCCATAGGCCTGTTCGTCGGGCGGCAACATCGCTTCGGGGTCGATTTCAATCCCCATCAGGTCCCGCACCGCGTTGGCGTACTCATGCCGATTGAGACGATGCAGACTGGCGGATCGCCCCGGGTTCACGTGAGTGGCGGCCGCGCGATCGATTTCAGATTCGAGCCAGGCGGCGACGGAATCGTATGTGGCGTTGTCCGGCCGCGGGATACCGGGAGGCGGCATCGACCGGCTACGCAGCTTCACGATCACCTTTTCCCACGTTTCGGCCGAGTTGGAGACGTGAACCGGGTCGGCGGTATCCAATGCCAGGTTGGCGGTCTTCAATTTCTGGTTGTGACAGGAGACGCAGTATTTTGCGGTCAACGCGCGCGCGGGCGTAGTTGCCGGAACAGGCTTCTGGAACCCCATGGCGCCGAAACCGATGGCGCCTGCGATCAGTATCAATTTTGCCCGGCTCATCTCACTCCGCACGGCACTTGTTCTGGGCCTCGCAGGGATGGCCAAGCTTTGGATCGGCGCCATGCTTGAGAAGCAGGTCCGCTCCGTCCTTGTTGTAAAGAACACCGCCGAGCCGGTCGCCGAAGCCGGCTGCGGCGAGATAAGGAGTCACGCCCGCTTTGCTGACCGCGTTTACGTCGACGCCCAGATCGATCAATTGCGCGAGTAGGATGTTCCAGCCGCGATAGGCCGGACCGAACAACGCGTTTTCGTTGTTGGTTGTCGCTCCCTTCGGATCCATGCCAAGATCCAGCAGATATTTGACAGCGGCGAGGGCCTGCGGTTCGGTGACAACACTTTCGCCAATGCCGTGATTCAGGCCTGTCGCTGCCATCAGGGCGGTGGCGTTGGTTGCGGTGGGTATTTTAGGATCCGCGCCGGCCTTGAGCAGGAGTTGCATCATTTCCAGATCGTCGTTCGAGCTGGCGAGCAGGAATGGAGTAGCGCCGACCGTGTCTTCGTATCCGCCCGCGATACTGGGCCGCGGTTTGGTCATGCGCAGGTTCGGATTGGCGCCGTGGGCGAGCAGGGCGTTCACCAGGCGGAACTTGACCTGTCGGTCCGGGATGCCGCCCATCGGGTCAATCACTCCGTAGACGCGATTGGCCGTATAGCTTTCCCATTCCGTCGACGCCCAATGCAGTGGGGTAAAGCCCGCGGCAATGTTGTTGGGGTCGGCTCCATGATCGAGCAGGTAGAGCGCCAGCGGGACCTGACCCTTGACCGTGGCCACCAGCAAAGGCGTGTAGCCATTGGTGCCCTGCGTTTTGGCCCCTCCTATCTGAATGCCGGGGCCCCCACGACCCGCGGGCGCTGCTGACGGATCGGCCTGCGAGAGGATGTTGATGTCCACTCCGGCGGACAGCAGCAACTCGACCATGGCCTGATCACCTTCCCGCGCGGCAAAATGCATGGCGGTGAATCCGGCTTTGCTGTGGGCCTTGAGGTCGGCGTGTGCGTCAATCAGCGCTTTCGCCACATCGACGTGATGTTCCGCCGCCGCCCACATTAAAGCTGTCTGGTGCTCCGCGGGCTCGGTGGCGTTGATGGCAGCGCCGTATTCGAGCAGCCTCCTGACGGCGTCCACGCTGCCGCTCCGCGCGCAGGTCATGAGAGGGGTCTCGCCGGTGACGATTGCGGTATTTGGATTGGCGCCCGACTTCAGGAGTAAACGGACGAACGCATCGCTCCCGTTGGTGCAGGCTTGCGACAACGGGGTCATGCCGAAGTCATTGGCGGTGTTGGCGTCTGCGCCTGCGTGAAGCAGCACGTCGGCTGTATCGAGGTCGTTGAAGTGCGCGGCCCATAGCAAAGCCGTGGAACCATCGTCCGCGCGCGCATTGACATCGGCATGCCGGCTCACCAGCGAACGCACGGTCTTGCCGTCCTGGTTCCTGGCCGCGTCCACCAGGCGGAAATCGCTCGTTGCACCCGCGGCACCGGTTGCAATCAGCAGGATCGTCAGCACCAGGTTCTCCGTGCGTCGGTGGAACATGCCGTCCTCTCTTTCGACCCGAGGTCGCCGCCGGATGCCGGCAGCCTGCCCGAGATTATATGAAATTCGGCTAACCAGCGGAAGCCGCGCTCCAATAGCCGCGCGCGGGGCAACGCCGCGAGATAAGCTGACTATGTCTCCAGATGAACCTCGTTTCTGTAGCTGCCACCACGCCCGTCCCCCAAGCCAATGCGAAGCTCGTCGATGCCGCGGCGCTCGAGCGTGAGCTTCGTTCGCAGATCGAAGGCGAGGTCCGATTCGATGCCGTCTCGCGCGCTTTGTATTCGACCGACGCCAGCGTGTATCAGATCCCGCCCGTGGGAGTCGTCCTGCCGAAGACCCGGGAGGACCTGATCCGCATCGTGCGCATCGCCGCGCAATTCCGCTGCCCGATTACGCTGCGCGGAGGCGGCACGGCCCAGGCCGGCCAGGCTATCGGCGCCGGGCTGCAGGTGGATACGTCGAAATACTATAACCGCATCCTCGAGCTGAATGTGGCCGAGCGACGCGTGCGAGTGCAACCGGGCATCGTGCTGGACGAATTGAACGCGCAGCTGCGGCCGCACGGACTGCGCTTCGCTCCCGACGTTTCGACCGCCAGCCGCGCTGCCGTCGGCGGCATGATGGGGAACAACTCGAGCGGCGCGCGTTCGATTCTCTACGGCAAGACGATCGACCATGTTCTGGCGCAGGAAGTGGCGCTCGCCGATGGCACGGTCGCGAATTTCGGCGCGCTGACTCCGGCGGAACTCGAAATGGCCATGCAGGGCGACACGCTCGAAGCGGAGTGTTATCGCACCGTGCGCCGCGTCGCCACGGAATGCGCGGATGAAGTGGAGCGGCGATTTCCCAAAGTCATACGCCGGGTGGGGGGCTACAATCTCGACGAATTTACTCATCCTGAACGGCCTTTCAACATGGCGAAGATGATGGTCGGTTCGGAAGGCACGCTCGGCGTCGTGCTCGAAGCGACGTTGAATCTCGTGCCACTGCCGAAAGCGAAAGCCGTGCTGGTTGTCCAGTTCAAAGAACTTCTGGAAGCCCTTGGGGCCACGCCGCTGATCCTCCACCACTCGCCGTCGGCCGTCGAGGTGATGGACAAATTTCTGCTCGATCACACTTATCTGAGTCCGAACCTGCAGCGCGTGCGCGAGACGTTTATCGAGGGCGACCCGGGGGCCATCCTGTGTATCGAGTTTTACGACGACGCGAAGGAAAACCTGCCGCCGCGGCTCGCCGCGTGCGAAGCGGACCTCGTGCGCAACGGCTTCGGGTATCGTTATTTCCACGCGCTCGAACTGCCGGTCCAGGCGCGTGTGTGGAACCTGCGCGAGGCGGCGCTGGGGCTCTCGATGACGATGAAGGAAGACTCGAAGTCGCTCTCCTTCGTCGAAGACACCGCCGTCGCGCCTGAGAAACTGCGGGATTACATCGAGCGCTTTCTGGGCATCATCCGCAAACACAACACCACGGCCGGCGTGTATGCGCATGCGTCCGTCGGCTGCCTGCATGTGCGGCCGGTCGTGAACATGAAAACCGCCGACGGCATTCGCAAATTCGAAGCCATCGCGACGGAGGTCTCCGATCTGGTGCTGGAGTTCGGTGGAGCGCTGTCGGGCGAGCACGGCGACGGTATGGTGCGCAGTCCTTTCATGCGGAAGATGTTTGGTCCGGTGCTGTATGAAGCCTTCCGCACCATCAAGCGCACTTTCGATCCCGAAGGAATCCTCAATCCGGGGAAGATCGTCGATAGCCCGCCACTGACGGACAACCTGCGGTTCGGCGCAGGTTATGTCAGCGCCACGCCGCGCACGTTTTTCGATTATTCCGATTACGGCGGCATGGGCGGGGCGGTTGAGATGTGCAGCGGCCTCGGCGTTTGCCGCAAGACGCTGGAAGGAACCATGTGCCCTTCCTACATGGCGACGAAGGAGGAATCGCATACGACGCGCGGCCGCGCCAATGTATTACGTCTGGCGATGGGCGGACGCCTGGCGTCGGCCGGGCTCGACGATCGCGGCGTTTACGAGGCGCTCGATCTTTGCCTCGAATGCCGGGCGTGCAAGGCCGAGTGCCCGGTCGGCGTGGACATGGCGCGCTTCAAGAGCGAGTTCCTCGCGCAATATTGGCAGACGTATGGAACTCCGGCCCACGCCAAAATGCTGGGCAACGTGCACACGTTCGCAAAGCTGGGCAGTCCATTCGCGGGGATGGTGAACTGGATCACGGGAACGACGCCGGTGCGCGCGATCAACGAGGCGGTATTCGGGATCGACCACCGGCGCACGCTGCCGGAATTGAGCCGGCGCACGTTCGAATCGCAGGTTCGCGACAGAAGCGCGAGCGGCGCCGCCGTTTTGTTGTTCAACGACACCTTTACCAACTACTACGATCCGGAGATCGGCCTGGCTGCGTGGGATGTGATGGAGGCGGCGGGATTGAAAATCGCGCTGGCGCCGAACCACTGCTGCGGCCGTCCCCTGATATCGAAAGGGCTGCTGGGGCCCGCGCGCGAACAGGCGCTGCGCAATACCAATTCGCTGTTCGACGCCGCGTCCGCAGGCCGGAAGATCGTATTTTGCGAGCCGAGTTGCCTGTCCGCGGTGCGCGAGGATGCGCCTTCATTGCTGCGCGGCGAAGACCAGCGGAGGGCCCGGGTGGTGGCCGATGCCTGCGTGCTGTTCGAGGAGTTCGCCTGCGACCTGGCGATCCCGCTCAAGCCAGGACCGCCGAAGATTCTGCTGCACGGGCATTGTCATCAGAAGTCGATGGGGCTTTTGCCCGCGGCGAAGAAGTTACTGGAAAAGATTCCCGCTTCAACGGTTGTGGATCTGGATGCCGGGTGTTGCGGCATGGCGGGGTCGTTCGGTTATTCGAAGGAGCACTTCGACGTATCGCGTGCGATTGCGGAACGGCGATTGCTGCCCCAGGTGCGCGCGAAGGAACCTGCCGCGGCGGTGGTGGCGGCAGGGACGTCGTGCCGGCATCAGATCGCCGATTTGACGGAAGAGACAGCGGTGCATCCGGCGGTTCTGTTGAAATCGCTGTTGTAATCGGCCGCCCTGTTCTAATAGTGATCGTCTATGTCTCAAAAGAAACTTCTGATGCTGGTCGGCGATTACGTCGAGGATTACGAAGTGATGGTGCCATTCCAGGCGCTGCTGATGGTGGGCCATACAGTCCACGCGGTCTGTCCGAAGAAGCGCGCCGGCGAGGTTGTGCGCACGGCGATCCACGACTTCGAGGGCGATCAGACCTACAGCGAAAAGCGCGGACACAACTTCACCCTGAACGCCACGTTCGATGAGATTCGCGCCGAAGACTACGACGCTCTCGTGATCCCCGGCGGACGCGCTCCGGAATATATCCGCCTCGATCCGCGCGTGCTCGGGATTGTCCGGCACTTCGCAGACTCCGGCAAGCCCATCGCTGCCATCTGTCACGCGGCGCAGTTACTGGCCGCAGCCGGCGTGCTCAAGGGTAAATCCTGCAGTTGCTACCCGGCCGTATCGCCGGACGTCACCGGCTGCGGCGGCACGTACGTCGGACTCGCGATGGATCAGGCGCACACCGATGGGAATCTCGTCACCGCGCCTGCGTGGCCTGCCCACCCTGCCTGGCTGGCGCAGTTCCTGAAGGTGCTGGGGACCCGGATCGAGCCGTAGCCTGAGGAACTTTCGATGGAAGCGTTGCTGCCGGGGGCGCGTTAGCCGTGGGTGCATTTTCCGCCGGCGCCGCGGTCGCGGAGGCTTGATAGTGGATGATCAGCGTAACCCGGCGGTTACTGTCGTCCGCCGGGTTCGCCGGATCCCTGGGACTATGATCGGCAAAACCGCGTACCTGGGTGACCTGATCGTCACGCAGGCCGTTTTCCACCATAAAGCGCCGGGCAGCGTTGGCGCGGTCGGCTGATAGTTCCCAGTTGGAATACCCATCCTGTCCGGCGAACGGCTTCGAATCCGTGTGGCCTTCTATGGTCACGGTATTCGGCAATTTCCCGATCTCCTCGGCCAGTTTCTTCAAAAGGTCTTTGCCTGCATCGGTCGGATGCGGGCTGCCCGACTCGAAAAAGTTGGCATTCTGGCCTTCGATCAGCTCGACTCGCAGACCCTCTCCGGTGACGGTCAGAACCACATGCTCCTTGAGCTTCTTGACGGCCACCGCACTCTTGATGGCGTCCTCCAGCTTTTCTTTGAGCTTGTTCATGTCGTCTTTTTGAATTGACAGGCTTTCTCCTCCCGCGCCTTTCAATCCGTTGCCGACATCTTTTCCCTTCCCCGTAGGATCGTTGAAATAGCCACCAACTGCCTTTTGCACCTGTTCGCTGCTGCTCAGCAGCCACAACACGATGAACAGGGCCATCATGGCGGTAACGAAGTCTGCGTACGCTACCTTCCAGGCACCGCCATGGTGGCCGCCATGGCCCTTCTTTTTGCGCCTGATTATTATGATCGGCTTTGCGCCCTCAGCCAGCATCAGGCGGCCTTCTCGCCGCCGGCTTCGGCCGCCCCGCTCTTACCTTTGCACATGGCTTCCATCTTCTTGAAGGTGGGCCGTATCTCGTGGGGAATCGCCCGCCGCGCGAATTCGACGGCTATCATCGGCGCCATGCCTTTGGCAAACGCCATCAATCCGGCGCGCAGCATCTGGTAATACTCGCCTTCGGCGTCGATGGATTTTTCGAGATTCGCGGCCAGAGGGCCGATTACCCCGTAGGAGAGCAGGATACCCAGGAAAGTGCCCACCAGCGCCGCGGCGACCTTCTCGCCGACCATCGCCGGGGGCCCGCCCAGAGCTCCCATGGTAATGACGATGCCGAGCACCGCGGCCACGATTCCGAGGCCGGGCAACGCGTCGGCCACCGTAGTCAGCGACCGCACGGGCGCCGAGATTCCGTGATGATGAATATCGATATCGTTCTCGATCAGGGCGTCCAGATCATGCGGCGCAACCACCCCCGCAACCGCCGTGCGCAGCGTGTCGCAAACGAAATGAAGGATGTGATGGTCCTTGCTCACCTTGGGATATTTCGAAAGGAGAACACTTTTCTCGGGGTTTTCAATATCTTCCTCGAGCTTCGACATCCCGTTCTTGCGGGCGAAGTGGAAGATGTCGCTCAGCATCTTCAGGCTCTCGAGATAGAAACTCTCAGTGAACCTGCTCCCGCTGATCACGCCCATCAAACTCTTGAAGATTCTGAGTACCAGTGGCAGCGGGTTGGCCACCAGCAGGGTGCCCAAAGCGGATCCGGCGATGATGAGGAGTTCGGCCGGTTGCACCAGGACGGGCATCTTTCCTTTTTCCATCAGGAACCCGCCTAAAATCGCCCCGAAAACAACTACGATCCCAACGATTGAAAACATTGGTTCACCCTATTCCCGCCGGTCTCAATTACTGGCGAACCGCGCTTTCCGGCCGCGCGAACGCGGTCGTTTTGCGGGCGAACCGCCGGGCGCGAAAGTCGATGGATTGGGAGCGTGATGTCCGCAGTGTAGGATGGTTCACCCTACCCATTTCGGACAAAAAGAGGCAAATTTCGTAAAACTTCGGTATGTTAACTGAAGCGAACCGACAAACCGCGGCAGGAACGGCTCAGAGGACTGCTGCCGTTGTTTGCCTGAGCCCAACCGGCTCGGCCGTTGAGATCCGCGGTTTTTGCGACGGGTACTTTGCGTTATGCCCGGAACTCAACATTCCGAGCGAGGGTACTTCAATTTAGGACTCGCGCGCGAAGCCGATCGAAGCACTGACGCTGTTCTTCGTGACAGCGTCGCCGCCGGAGATCCCCCGGCGAGCTCACTCCGAGGGTGTTCGTAACTCAGGTTGAAGGTTCCGGTCGGGTAAACCCCGGGTTCTTTCCCGCTCGGAAAGTTTGTGGGATTCTCGAATCGAAACGGATTCGTCGCGTCCGTCAGCGCGGCAGTCCTCAAATGGTGCAAAAGCGGTTGGAGACAACGACGATTACGGTTCCCGTCCTCCTCCACGATTCGCTCCGACGCGGCACGCTCGGAAGCGTCGTTGGGCAGTCGGAACTCGCGAGATGGCTTTTCGAGATTGAATCGCTTTGTACGGCGATGTCCAGGTCCGACATGCCGACAAACCTTTCACCTGGACGGTAAACGCTGCGCCGTCCGGCGCGGGTTTGACGGCCAGAGATCAGCAATCCGGGTGATACGACCAAGTGGACGGCGAACGTCGCGGGTTCCGGCTGCAGCGATTCAGGAGGTTCTTACGCGTGCCGGATGGGAAGACGAGGTTCCTGACGCGCAAGTGCGATGAGCGCGGTGTCCGCCGTGAGGAGGACGAGATTTTCAGCTTCGGCTACGCTCAGCAGTAAGCGGTCGAACGGATCGCGGTGGGACTCCGCGGCTTTCACGATTGTCAGAACGTGTTCATCGGTTATCGATAGAACCGTGGCTCCTGCTGACGTCATCTCGTCACGAAAGCGCGCCGGTGCGATCGGCAATTTGCCCAGGCGGTGCTTGAGATCGATCTCCCAAATGCTGGCAACGGATACAGCACAGAGCGAACTGACCATTAACTCACGCGAAGACTTGGAGAGCCGCGGACTGGCCGTGAGCCACCAGAGCGCCACCTGAGTATCGAGGAGCAGTCTCACATCTGGCCCTCAAGGCTCTTGGCGATTTGTTCATCGAGCTCCGGGGTGAAGGCCTCGTCGATCGCGGCTCTGAATCTCCTCAATTTGCCCCAACCACCCAAATGGCCTTGCCTGGTAACGGGCACTAACCTGACCATGGGTTCTCCGTTGCTGGCGATCACGATATCCTCGCCAGCAAGAGCTTGCTTGACGAGCCGCGAGAGCTGATTCCTGGCATCCAGCATGTTGACCTTCATGGGTCCTCCACAGCCTATTATAGCCGTGCTTGGCCAAGTTAGCCAAGCTCGGCGGAACGATGACCGCCGGGCTCCGACCACCATCCTACCTGCGATTTAGGCGTTTCTCGGCCAAGTGGCGGCTCACGAAGCATCTCAACGATGCGTGGACGAGTGCCCCTTCCCCACCCTCGCCTACGCTCACGAGATCAGCACGCGGTAGTACACGGTTACGCTACGCCGTGCGCGTGTGCCCAGTACGGGGCATACGCTGTGCGGGCCGGAATCGAACCGACTAATGCTGCCCTCGCACTACCTGATCGGCATTTCCCCGCCGGAGGGTCGTGCTCGCCTCTCGTTTGCGTTCGACTACCTGCTCGTCCTAGTCCAACAAAGTTGTCAGCCAATCGGCTTCCTGTATGCGTGTGTCCAGCTCTCGATATTCCCGGGCAAGGTCATCAGCCTTCCGCTGTGTAGCCGCGACACTCACTATACTAACGAATTTGACCTCAGAACGAGTGGTGCGGCTCTGCGACGTCGAGGCAGCGTTCGCGAGCTCTCGATATGCGTTGTAGCGTATTTTCAAAACGTCCCGTTCCGCAAGTGAGTCCGCAAGCGCTCCATCGCCGAAGGGTGACGCCGCATTTGTCCTATTGATCCGCTGAATCAGCACAGTTAGCTCGCGCGCCAGTTTCTCCAGCTCAGTTTGTAGCTCAGCAGGATTCTCCTCCGGCGTGTCGCCTTCCTGAATGCGCGCGTTCTTGACCAGCCGCTGCTTCAATGCTCCAGGCGCTTCTGGAGATCCGCACGTAGCGCCAGCGCTTCGGCTATTTTCATTCGATGCCTATTTTACAGTAATCCTGTTTACCAACGGGCGCGCCAAAGCGGTCGAAAGACGCCGCCGGTTTCCTCGTGGCTGTATAGTCGGCCACACGCTGATTTAACAACGCCGTGCCCGGCCCGGCGCCAGTATCTGCAGTGACCGCAACCGCATGTAGGGCGAAGGACTACTCCTGCAACCCGGCCTTGCGCAAGCCATCGAGTATGTGGTCGAGATCGTGGGGGGCGGTGTTCCATGTCTGAAGCTCATTGCGCACCGAAATTCCCGGCTTGACTGCATTCATGCGCCCGAGGGCCTCCCGGGCACCAGCCCGCTCAAGCTGCCCTTTCGCCGCGGCGTCAAGGAGGTGCGTCCAGTAGAAGTGCGGCAAGGCCATCCGTTCGACACCGGCGATCACGTCTGCATACGCTCTCCGGTTATAGTCGTGTCTCGCGAAACTGAAGTAGTACCAGCCCGGGTGGAGCGGGTTCAGTTCCTGCGCCTTGCGAGAGAGCACCACGCCTCTTTCGAACTCACCCATGAAAGCCAGATAATGGCCGATATCGGCGAGAATCTCGGGGTCGTTTGGGTTGAGACTGAGGGCGAGGGCGGCCTCGGATTCGAACTTCTCGTTTTCTTTGCGGAAGAAATGTACGATGGCCAGCCAGCACCTCGCGTAAGCGTTCTGAGGGTCGAGCTCCGTCGCCAGCCGGGCATGCGCGAAAGCTCGTCCGACAGGTTCCGGGCGGGGATTCATCCCGAAGCGGTGTTCGCCAAGGTAAACATTGGCCAGCAGGGCGTGAGCATCGGCCGAATGCGGATCGAGGAGTACTGCTCGTTCCAGCAAATCCCGCGCTTCGGCATGTACTTCGGGACTCAGCGTCGATGTGTAACGGCGTGCCCGGAGCAGGCAGTCCCACGAGTCCAGTTCATGGGGATGCCGGGTCATCGCCTTTCTCAGGGCGACGTTCTGCACCCTCGCGCCGAGCGTTGCCGCGATGGTTCGGGTCAACTCGTCCTGCACACCGAAAACGTCACCCAACTCCCGGTCGTACCTCTCGCCCCAGAGTTGAACGGCGCTGGCGCCATCGAGCAGCTGCACGGCAATTCGAATGCGGCCCTCGCTGCGCCGCACGCTCCCCTGAACCGCATAGCCGGCGTGGAGTTTGCCGCAGAACTCCGGGATGCCGAGCCCTCGGTCCCGAAACTGCAAGGTCGAGGATGCGGCGATCACCCGCAGGTCGCGAAAGCGGGAGAGTGATGTGATGATGTCCTCTGTCAGCCCGTCGGCGAAATAGTTGTCCGCTTTCGAGCTGTGGTTCGCCAGCGGAAAGACGGCGATCGCCGGTTGGGAGTTTTTCCTCGGCCGGTTCGGGGCTCCGCTGTTTTCGGAGTTTCCCTTCTGAACTGCGTGGGCGAATTCGAACCCCCGGCCCCTCACGGTTCTTATCAACGCTTTCTCCCCGCCGGTATCGCCGAGCGCACGGCGGGCAGATTTCACACATCCGTCGATCGTCGCCTCCGAAACCGCCCTGCCCTGCCAGACTCCTGCCACGATTTCTTCGCGTGTCACTACCCGGCCCGGATGCTCGGCCAGAAATGAGATCAGATCGAAAACAAGCGGTTCAATGCGCTGCACGACCCCGTTTCGACGGAGCTCATAGCGTTCCCGAGACAGCTCGAATTCGCCGAACTGAAAGATCATGTGAAAGGGCGGAGGGCGGCCGCGGGCGTTATATCGAATGGATACCAGATTCTTCTCCCTTTGTCACCCGAATTTCCCCCGCCAATCCCCCGCCGCCGTTTCAGCGCGCAAACGCAAAAGCAACTATTTTCGAATCTGAGGCCGGAGCAAAGGCGCGGCTTCACAAATCGAGACGCGGAGAAAACGCAAACACATGACGAACGAATCCCGAAACAGATTTCTGAAGATAGCCCTCGTAGCGTTCGGACTGATCTTCTTCCTGGTTTACCCGCTGGGGATGGTCTGGCCCTCCGGCTGGGTATGGCACGGCGGACACGGCCGGTATTATCTGCAGATGATCTGTGGGGTCTATGCGGTATTGGGTGGATTTCTCATCGCCGCAGCGCGGAATCCCGAACAGCATCGCAGCCTGATCTGGTTTACGGTCTGGTCAAGCGTGGTGCACGCTGGAATTATGGCTGCCCAGGTGGCGTTCGACGGCCATGAGGGCGGTCACCTCGCGGGAGACGTACCCGCACTACTCCTCGTCGCCATTGTGCTTGGCGTGCTCGCGCCGTCTGGCCGCATGGCTTCCGACGTTGCCAGGAATTTGCGCGCGGCTGGCGTACAACCTCCGGCGACGCCGGCTCCACTGCAATGAACGTCGCGAATGAGAGATAGAGTCAGCGTCAATCCCAGTGACACCCGGCCGAAGCGTGGCGATTCCTCTGCAGCCCGCCGGGAGAGAACACCTGCACACTCAGGCGTGTAGTCCCGGACCCGAACATTGCAGGATCGGCTTTGCTCCGAGATTACTCCCGCCTGGCCGGGAAGTAGCGACTTTGGCCTGCCCAATCTCAGAAATGTTCTCGATCGCCACTACGCCGTCGGGCGCGGGCGTACGACCGCCAGAGATCAGCGATGCGCGTTTTACGTTAAGTCGATCCAGGAATCGAATTTTCTGGCAACTTTTTGCTCCGGCGACAGTATTCCGAATGTGAAGAGTTTCGTTAATTGTGTCGCCCTTGTGGCCCTATTCGCCAATGCAATCGGTTTTTCACAGGATCGGGCTGCTCCCGCGGCACTAATTCCCGGCGCTGTATCCAACGCGAACGAAACGAGTGCCGCGAATCCGATGACCATCACAGCAGACTTGACCGACGCACCTCGGAAGCTGCTCCACGCCGAAATTGAAATTCCCGTGCAGCCTGGGCCTTTCACCTTCACCGCTGCGAAGTGGATTCCGGGGAGTCACAGCCCGGCAGGCCCTATCGGGGAATTCGTCGGCATTTTCGTCTCTGGCAATGGGAAGCGCATTCCATGGCGACGCGACGACGTCGATATGTATGCGTTTCACGTCATTGTTCCTGACGGTGTGACGCGCTTGCACATTCACGATGATTTTCTCGCAGTCAACCAGGGCAGTGATGTAGCCCCGAATTTGGCTGAACTCGAATGGGTGCGGCTCATGCTGTATCCCGCGGCCGTACCTGTTGGCCAGATCATCGTTGTACCCAGCGTCATCGTACCGTCGGGCTGGCGTTTGGGCACTGCGCTCACGCCGGCCGTATCGGCCGGAAACACGGTCACATTTGCCCAAACGACAATCCGTCATCTTGAAGACTCGCCCGTTCTCACGGGCCGGTATTTCAAGGAGATTCCAGTGGCGCCCAGCCTCAGGCCACAGCACTTTCTGGACGTCGCCGCGGACTCGCCACAGGTGCTGGATCGAAATATAACGCCGGAGTTCCTTGCCGCTCTCAACAAGTTAGTACCGCAAGCCCGGAAAATGTATGGATCGCCGCACTATGATTCGTACCATTTTTTGCTTACCTTGAGCGATTTCGCGGGGAGACATGGTCAGGAACATCAGGAATCGAGCAACAACGGCGGCTCGTCTCAGGCGTACAGCGATCCCGCTGAAGCTATGCTGAACGGTGAGTTGCTACCGCACGAGTATACTCACTCATGGAACGGCAAATACCGCCGTCCGGTCGGACTCGACACGCCTGACTTCGCGACACCCATGAAAGGGGAGCTGTTATGGGTGTATGAAGGGTTGACGAGACTTCTGGGAGATGTGCTGGCAGTCCGATCCGGATTCGAGACGGCGGAACAATTCAGGGAAGCGCTTGCATATTCGGCGGCCTCATTGGATGAAAAACCCGGTCGCACGTGGCGCAGTATCGAGGATTCAGCCATATCGGCTCCCATTCAGGGTGGGAATGCGGCTTACAACAACTGGCGTCGGAGCTTTGATTACTATGCGGAGGGAGAGCTCCTGTGGCTCCATGTTGATATGCTCCTTCGCAAACTCACGAATGGGCAGAAATCGCTGCATGACTTCTGCCTGATCTTTCTGACCAAAGACGGGAACACCGGCCCCGTCACAGTGCCTTACGATTTTGACGAACTCGTCTCCGACCTGAATCAGGTCGTCCCTTATGAGTGGACCAGCTTCCTGCGTGAACGAATCACATCCCTTTCACCTCACGCCGATCTTGATGGCATCACCGGAAGCGGGTGGAGGCTCATTTATGGTGACAAGCCGAGCAGCTATGAAAAGGCCGATATGGGCAAAACGCTAGACGCATACTTTTCGCTCGGTTTACTTGTGAAGGATGACGGGACCATTGCAGAGGTTCGGTTCTTCTCCCCTTCCTTCGATGCCAAACTCTCTCCAGGCGAGAAGATATTAACGATCAATGGCCGGCCCTTCTCACCCGCTGCTCTGCATCAGGCGCTGACTGAAAGACAGGCGGGATACCATTCGCCCGATGCCTCCAGGCCTATTGGCATGACCGTTGGAATTGGTGGCGCCGAACGTGAAGTTACCGTTATTTATCACGGGGGTGAACGATTTCCCCTCCTCGAGCGCGACGCCAACACGCCTGACTTGCTCGCTAACCTCCTGGCCCCGTTAACGAAGTAGAACAGCCCTATTTCATTCGATGTCGCCGTAAAACTCAGCGCTCCCACGCTGAAGGCAGATTCGGCAAGCGAATCCGAAGCAATCCACATGAACGTGTCGGTTACGGTGAGAAGTGCCGCCTAACAAAGAACGCCTTGTCGCGCAGCGTTTACATTCGCGCCGAGCAACTTGACGAGAAGCGCCCAAAACGCTGACGTGGTCGCGTGTTTATCCGCAGGTCCCATTCGTGCGCGGACGATCGGGGTCCGTGCGGGTCGGGTCCTATGCGGCCTGCATCGAACGCGCGACCTTCACGGCGGCGTTCGACGTCAACTCCCGCAGCACATTCTGCGGCACCGGGGCGTCGATGGTGATGACTGCAATCGACTCCACGGGCTCGGAATCGCTGCGGCCCAGCGAGAAGTTCCCGATGTTGATATTGCTCGATCCGAGCACCTTTCCAATGTGGCCCACCACGCCGGGCACATCAAGGTTCCGGGTGCAGATCTGGATGCCTCCGAGCGGAGCCTCGCAGTAAATGCCATCCACATGCATCAGCCGGGGCTTGCCCAGGACCACCGCGCCCTCGACCGTGGTGATGCCCGAATCCGTTTCGATTTCAAGGCGAATCGTATCCGCGTGCGCGGAGCGTTTGTCGTGCTCCTCGGCGACGTTCCATCCGCGATCCGACGCAATCTGCATCGCATTTACCACGTTGGGTTTCGACGCGGCGGTCGAGCGGCTGAGAACCCCGGCGAGCCCGGCGTTGCGCAGCAGAGTGGTGTTCATCTCGGCGATCTTGCCGTAGTAAGTGAGCCGAACCGCGGTCGGATTACCGTCGCTCAGATGCCCCGCGAAATTTCCCAGGCGTTCGGCGAGATCGATGTAAGGAGCTGCGCTCTTGTATTGCTCCGGCGACATCGACGGCATGTTCACCGCGTTGATGGCAACTCCGTTCTGGACATATTCCACGATCTGTTCGGCGATGCGAACGCCGACGATCTCCTGCGCTTCCTCGGTCGAACCGCCGATGTGCGGGGTCGCGAGCACCTGATCGAGACCGAACAGCGGATGCGAGGCGTCGGTGGGTTCTTTCAGGAAAACGTCGAGCGCGGCGCCTGCCACTTTGCCGGATTCGATGGCGTCCTTCAGCGCACCCTCGTCGAGCAGTTCGCCGCGCGCGCAGTTGACGATGCGCACGCCTTTTTTCATCAGCGCGAAGGCGTCTTTGTTGAGAAGCTTGTCCGTCTGCGGCGTCAGCGAAACGTGAATGGTGATGTAATCGCTGTTCTTGTACAGGTCGGCAAGCGGTACCAGCTGAATGCCGAAATCCTTGGCGATCTGCGGCGTGACGTAGGGATCGTGCGCCAGAATGCGCATTTCGAAAGCGCGCGCGCGCTTCACCACCTCGCGGCCGATGCTGCCGAGGCCTATAATGCCGATGGTTTTACCGCGCAACTCGCTGCCCAGAAATTTCTTCTTCTCCCACTTGCCGGCTTTGGTGGATGCGCTCGCCTGCGGAATAAACCGCGCCATCGACAGCATGAGAGCAAACGTGTGCTCGGCCACCGAAACCGCATTGCCGCCGGGCGTGTTCATGACCAGAACGCCCGCCGCCGTGGCCGCCGCGAGATCGACGTTATCCACGCCCACGCCGGCGCGTCCGATCACACGCAGCTTCGGCGCTTGTTTGAGAACTTCCGCGTTCACCTGAACGGCGCTGCGAACGATGAGAGCCTCGGCTTCGCCCAGATGTTTCGCGTATTCCTTTGGATTGGAAACAATCACGTTCCAGCCTGGCTGAGACTGGAAGAGTTCGATACCTGCCTGAGCCATCGGCTCGGCGATCAGCACGGTCATTATGCGTTTGCCTTCTTCGGTTGCGCGGCTTCGTAGACACGCTGTACTGCAGCCACGCCTTTGCCAAGTTCCACGCTGTGCCCGTTCGCGCGCAGGATCAATTCCAGGCCGGCGATGATGCCGAACATGTCGGCAAAATCGAAGTAACCCAGGTGCGCCATGCGGAAGATCTGGCCCTGCATCGTTCCCTGACCATTGGCGATGATCGCGCCAAAACGTTCCTTGAAGCCTTTCACGATGACTTTGGAATCCATGCCGGCCGGGGCTCTAACCGCCGTGACGGAACTGCCGGGACGTTTGGCGAAAACCTCGAGCCCGAGTTCGATGCAGGCCTCACGCGTAGCGAGTGCCAGCAATTGCGCGTTCTCAATCAAATTGGCGACGCCTGTTTTTTTGATGTATTTCAAAGCTTCGCCCAACGCCAGAACGAGCGAAGTCGCCGGGGTCCAGCTGGATTCGCCCGCGTCACCGCTCTTTTTTTCCTTTTTGAGACTGAAATAATAGTGCGGAAGCGTCGCCGTATCGGCGAATTTCCACGCTTTCGGGCTCACCGACATGAACGCGAGGCCGGGCGGAATCATGAACGCCTTCTGGGATCCGCCGATCACGACGTCGAGCCCCCAGCCGTCGATGTCGAGAGGCATCGTGCCGATGCCGGTAATGGCGTCGACCACGAAAATCGCATCGGTGCTTTTGATCAGACCGGCCATGGTCTTTACGTCATGTTCGACGCCGGTTGAAGTCTCCGAAGCCTGTACGAAAACGCCCCTTGTCGCGGGCTCGGCCTTGAGCGCGGCTTCCACGCGATCCGGTGTGACCACCTCGCCATACTCGGCCTTGAGCACGTTGGCGTCGAGTCCGTAAGCCTTTGCGATGTCCACCCAGCGCTCACCGAATTTACCGGCGGTGCAGACGATGACTTTGTCGCCGCGCGAGAACAGGTTCGAGACCGAGGCGTCCATCGCTCCCGTGCCGGAGGCGGCGAAGCACAAAACGTCGTTTGCCGTGCCGTAAACTTCTTTCAGGTCCGCGAGTGCCGACCGATAAACGTTTCTGAACTCTTCGGTTCGGTGGTGAATGTCTGACGCCATCATCGCGTGAAGCGCAGGTGGGTACAGAGGTGTCGGCCCTGGTGTCAGAAGCCGTTGCTTGCGTATGTGCATGGAAAGCGATTAGAGTCTTTAGAATATCAAAGCAATGTCAATTCTCGATCAATTGCAAAAAGATCTGGTGGCGGCCATGAAGGCGAAAGAAGAGGCCCGTCTGAGCGCGATCCGCATGATCAAGACCGCGCTGCAGAAAGCGCACGCCGATACGGGCAAAGCCCTCGACGATACGGCGGAACAGCAGATCCTCAAGAGTCTGGTGAAGCAGCGCATCGACGCCGCCGAGATGTTTCGCAAAGGCGGACGCGAAGATCAGGCGCGCAAGGAAGAAGCCGAGAAGGCGATCATCGAAAGCTATTTGCCGGCCGCGGCGAGCGAGGAAGAGATGCAAGCCGCGATCGATACCGCCGTCGCCGAGACCGGTGCCACATCGGCCAAACAGATGGGCGCGGTAATGAAAGCGGTGCAAACAAAACTCGCGGGCAAGACGATTGACGGCAAGTGGATCAGCGAGAGAGTGAAGGCGAAACTCGCATGACATCCGAGGTCAGGCCGCGCGAGCACAAACCGTTCGTACCGCCGAACGTGCAGATGAAGGAATTCACGCTGCGCGCGGTCCTGCTGGGCCTCGTAATGTGCGTGGTCCTCGGCGCCGCGAACGCTTATCTCGGGCTTCGGGCCGGCCAGACGATCGCGGCGACCTACCCCGCGGCGGTGATCGGGATGGCGGTCCTGCGTATCTTCAAAGGCTCGATCCTCGAAGAAAATATCGCGCGAACCGCGGGATCCATCGGCGAATCGGTGGCGGCGGGCGCGGTATTCACCATCCCCGCTTTCGTGCTCTCGCACGCGTGGCTCGATTTTTCGCCGGGTACCGCCTATTGGAAATCCACTTCGCTTATGCTCGTCGGCAGCGTGCTCGGAGTGCTCTTCGTCTCGCTCGTCCGGCGCGTAATGGTGGAAGACCCGGAGTTGCCGTTTCCGGAATCCGTAGCCGCCTCGCAGATCCACAAGGCCGGACAATTGGGCGCGCAGGCCGCGAAATATCTCTTCTACAACATGGCGTTCGCGGCGGCGATTTTCATGGCCGGAGCGGTCAGCTTGTTTGCCACCGATAAAGACTGGGTCTTTCCGGTGGGGCAGATCGGGAAAAGTTCGCTGCGATTGGGTCCTCAGGGAACCACTAACGCGCTGGCGACCGGCGGTGTGACGGTGTTCTCCGGCCCGACCGTGAGCCCGGCGTATGTCGGCGTGGGTTACGTGATCGGGCCGATGCTGGCGTCGCTGAACTTTTCGGGAACGGTCATCGCGTGGGGCCTGCTGATTCCGCTTCTGATGTATTTCATGGGGCCGCAGCTGCACGCCTTTATGCCGGCAAATGCGGGTGACGATTCGTGGATCGGAATGGCGAACACGGTCTGGCGCTATATCGTAAGGCCGGTCGCCGTGGGTGGCATGTTGTTTGGCGCCGCGTATACGCTGTTCCGCATGCGTTCTTCGCTTGGCGCAGGTCTGGCGCGCGCGTTCGCCGAGCTGCGCACAGGGGCGGCTCCTGCGGAAACCACGGCGCGCACCGAACGATACATGAGCTCGCGCGTTGTACTGCTGGGGATCTTCGGCGTCTTCGCCGTGATGATCGTGCTCTATCGATACCTCTCGGGCGGCATCGTACCCGCGGTGGTGGCGGCTATTGTGATGCTGATCGTCGGGTTCTGTTTCGCCACGGTTTCGGGTTATCTGGTGGGCGTCATCGGTTCGTCGAATAATCCAATTTCGGGACTGACGCTTTCGACCGTGATCATTGCGGCGCTGCTGATGGTGGCGCTGGGCGTATCCGGAACCGGCGGCGTGATCGCGGTGCTGGGCGTGGCGGCCGTCGTCTGCGTTTCGAGCGCTGTTGCGGGCGAATTGCTGCAGGATTTCAAGGTCGGATACATCATCGGAGGCACCCCGCGCAGCATCCAGATCGTCGAATTGATCGCGGTGGTACTGGCGAGCATGGTGATGTATTTCCCGTTGTTCGTGCTCAACCAGGGCAATATCAACGCCGGTGGAATCGGCTTCGGCGATAAGGCGCTGCCGGCCCCGCAGGCCGGCCTGATGGCGTCGCTCGCTCAGGGGATTGTCAGCGGCGACATGGCCTGGCCTTTAATCGCGGCCGGCATTCTGATGGGTGTGGCGCTGGTGATGATCGGAGTGAAAAGCCCCATGCTCGTGGCGATCGGAATGTACCTGCCGATCGGCACCACCTTCGCCATTTTCATCGGCGGTATGGTGCGCTGGATTACCGACACGCTCGCGGTGCGGCGCGGTCTGAACGAAGCGCAGAGGACTCGCGTGGAAAGCGTGGGCGTGCTGGCGGCATCGGGGATGATTGCGGGCGAGGCGCTCACGGGCATTGTGACCGCATGGTTCAACTACAAATACGGGAAAGTACCGGCGGTTTTCGATAATCCGTCTTATATAGCGGGGATCGTGGTGCTGCTGGTGCTGGGATATGTGCTGGTGAAGGTCCCGCTGGCGAATGCCGGGCGGCCGGAAGATCCGGCGCCACCCGCGGCCATCGTGTAGGGCTCCCCGAGGTTCAGTGGGGGCAGCATTGCGGTACGAAAACGAAAAGCCCCGGCCTGCGCCGGGGCTCTTGCTCATCTAGCAGAGTTCAGCTTACCGATTGACCTGGACGCTGGTTCCACCGCCCGGGGCGCCCCTGCCGTTGTCACCGCTGGAGACAACCTTGACCCAGAGTGCATCCTTGTCCTTGTAGTACGAGGTGGCGCTGGCCTTACGCAGCGCATCCAGGCTGTCCTGCGGCGCACCCGAGGCTGCGGTGGTGAATCCCGGCAGCTCAAAGATCACCCACGAGCCGGCATCCAGTTCCGTCAGGGAAAGGGACACGGTCGGCCTTTCGGTGGTCACCTTGATCTCGGTACCGGCTCGTACGTTGGTGCCCGTTAACTTGTATTCCTTGCCATTGCGGCTGAGAACGACTGGCGGCTGAGGCGGTCCAGCGGCGCCTCTGCCGAATCCTCTGCCGCCGCCAGCGCCAGGAGCGCCAGCTACCACAGCCCCACCTTGACCACCGCCAGGACCGGCGCCTGCGCCACGAGCGCCGCCGCCGATCCACGTCCTCCGCCACCGCCGAATCCACCACGTCCTCCTCCGGGGCCGCCAATATTCAGGCGCCCAACGTCGCCCTGGCACACGGCAGCGTTCCAGGCAGGCTTGAACTCACAGGCTCCTGGGTCGGCTGCGATGCTGTCGTTGACGCCGTCATTGATCAGAACGTAGGAATCGGGACCACCGCCGAACGAGCCGTCCTTGTCGCGGATCACCGCGGTCTTATAGGCCGTACTGCCTCCATTATCATTGCCCCACTTACGCTCCATCGGCGGGAAATACACCGGCTTTGCGTTGACGAATTTCACGTGATCGACGGAGTTGTTGGAGCTGACCCCGAAGCTGGTGTAGAAAAGGTAAGTCATCGCTCCCGACTTGCGAGTGGCGTTGTCCTCGAAATTCACGAAGGTGGTGTTCACCACGTCATGACGGTAATCGTAGTACTCGTAACCGTGGATCGGGTAATCCGGAATTTCGGGCTTCGGCAAGCTGCGGCCGTAAGCCTTTTCCGCGTCAGTCCTCGGGTTGCCGATATTCTCGGTCTCCCCCACGAACAGCGAATCAACCACCTTTGACGTGAAGGCGTAACGGCCGAATTCGCCGGACGCGTGCGTGAAACCATTAGCGTTGTCGGCCAGCTTCACGTTCCTGAATACGTGCATCTCACCGCGGCCCCAGATGCCGCCATTCCGGTTCTTGTAGGCGGTGAGATCCTCGAAGACCGATTCCACCGCCTTGCTGTTCGGGTCAGCGGGATCTTCATGGCCGGTGTGCGAGCTGCCGGTCACACTGAAATGGCCATTGGGCGCAACGTTTCGGTCGAACATGAACGAGTCGTAATTGGAGTGGGCGACGTTGCCCTTGAACTCGCGGAATGGCGTTCGACGCGGCCAGGTCTTCGCACTGATCTCCGTGCCTTCGAACTTACCCGTCGGGTGCTCCGGCAATGACATCCAGAAGCCGTTCGAGTCGGAACCCGCGGCGACGTTATCCCGGTAGATGTTGTCCGGGTTGGTAATCCAGAAA
>CAWBIS010000120.1:0-45608 GCA_963788485.1 Terriglobia bacterium | reverse complement strand
TTATTTACGTCTGCTTCGTACAGCGTATTGCTATAGCGAAGTCCTCACGATGTTCCTCGCCATCATGTGCCTCGGCTATCTGGCGGCCGCACCTGAACCTGACGGCTCGCCGCAGATCGCCTGAAACTCGTCAGCTTTCAAAGATCTGCGCCTTCCGCGGATAGCCGGGTAACCGACTGATATAATGGCTTTTCCTGAATTTCGTTAATCTGGAGTCCCAAACACCCATGCTTTCCGCAACACAACTGCGCCCTGGAATGGTGATCAAGTTCAATAACGAACTGTATTCCGTCTTCAGCATGACTCACCGCACGCCAGGTAATCTGCGAGGCTTTGTGCAGGCAAAAATGCGCAGTCTCCGTACCGGCTCCATGACCGAGCATCGCTTCTCCTCCGAAGACAAAGTTGAAAAGGCCCAGCTGGATGAGCAAGAAATGGAGTACCTGTACGACGACGGCGAGTATTACTACTTCATGAATACCGAAAACTACGAGCAGATGCACCTGACGAAGGAATTGCTCGGAGACGCGACCGATTACCTCATCCCGCAGCTGAAAGTGACCGTCGAGTTTTACGAGGGCAAAGCAATCAGCGTGGAACTCCCCCCGACCGTTGACATGACCGTCGTCGAAACGGAACCCGGTCTCAAAGGCGCGACGGTTTCGAATGTGACCAAACCCGCGAAGATGGAGACAGGTCTGGTGGTGCAGGTGCCGCCTTTCATCGGCGAAGGCGAGAAGATTCGCGTGAACACGACCGAAGGCACATATCAGGAAAGAGCCTGAACGTTCGAGAGCTTTCGCGATCGCGTCTTCCTCCTCCGGAAACACCGTCCTTAAATCGAGCACCACCCGATCGCGTTCGATGCGTGCAATGATCGGCGGATCATTCAATCGCAGCCGCCGCTCTTCCGCAACTGCATCTTCGAGATCGATCACGATCAGACAGGTTGGCAGCGACTGCTCGGGAGTGGCGCCGCCGCCGATCACCGACTCTCCGTCGCGCAGACGAACGCGGGTTTTGATCCGGCCGGCCAGAGATTCCGCGCGCAGGCGAATCTCGGCGGCGCTCATCCGGATCATGCGCAACGCCGGAACGCAGTCCAGTTCGCCGAACAGAATGTGCCGCAGCGTGGTTTCCATCGCCTGATGGAACAGCTTGTCCTGCCGCAAAGCGCGAAACAGAGGATTGCGCCGCACGCGCGCGACGAGACCCGCGTCACCCGCGATGATTCCGGCCTGCGGGCCTCCCAACAGCTTGTCCCCACTGAATGAAATCAAGTTTGCTCCGGCGGCCAGACTGTCCTGGGCGAGAGGTTCGTGGATGCCACAGGAGCCGAGATCGACGATGCACCCGCTGCCGAGATCCTCATACACGGGAATCCCGCGCTCGTGCCCAAGCTGCACCAGTTCGGCAAGGCCGGGCCGCGCGGTGAATCCCGTCATGCGAAAGTTGCTCGGGTGCACGCGCAGGATCACGCGCGTCTGGTCGCCGATGGCGTTACGATAGTCGTCGATGTGAGTACGATTCGTCGTCCCCACTTCGTGCAGCCTGGCGCCCGAGCGCTGCATGATTTCCGGGATACGGAACCCGTCGCCGATCTCGATCAGTTCGCCGCGCGAGACGAGCGCTTCCCCGCCCAACGCCAGTTCGTTAAGAACCAGAAAGAGCGCCGCCGCACCATTGTTGACGACAACCGCGGGGCGGCCGAGAATGGCGTCGAGGAGCGGCGAGACGTGGACGTCGCGCTTCCCTCGACGGCCGGCCTCGAGGTCGTACTCCAGATTGCTGTAACCCTGAACAGGCACAATCGGGGAAAGCGGCGCGCGGCCGAGGTTGGTATGCAGCACGACGCCCGTCGCATTGATGACGTGGCGGAGCGATGGCGCTCTCCATGCGGCCAATGCGGCTTCAACCGTCGCCTCGATGGATAGCGAACAAGTGGAACCGGCTTTCAGGGCTGCGCGCGCAGCATCGAGCGCCCTGCGGACTTCGACGACAACCAACGCCTGCGGCAAGCGAGTCGCGGCGGGGCCGAGGCGTCCCAGCACGTCGTTGACGGAAGGCAAGTCGCGCAAAACCATGCCCTGCCAATCATAGCCTGCGTAATCGGCGAATTGCTACACTGGAGCAATCGGGGCGTGGCTCAGCCTGGTAGAGCGCCTGGTTCGGGACCAGGAGGCCGGTGGTTCGAATCCACTCGCCCCGACCAACCTTTTCATAGACTTACAGACACTCCAGCACAAGCATCAGGGTCCAAACAGGGTCCATTTTTGGACCCTATTCTGACCCGGATGTCCGACTCTGTTGGTGGTCGTCGCCGTGTTTTGATTGACTTACTGTCCGACGACTTCGAAGACCTCTTGGGCCTGTACCAGGAGGTCTAGCGATGCGCCCGATGCTGCCGCAGCGACGTGGCCGTCGCTTTCCAGTAATCCCAAATCTCAAACCGCAAATGCGGATAGAATCTGATTGATGGTCGTCTTGCGTTCTCCGGTTCAACGCCATTTGCGCGTTGCGATATTGCTGGCGGTCCAGGTATTCACGATCACGGCTCTCTGCGACGAGCCTAACGACACCGCAAAGTGGAAGACATTCACTAACCGGGCAGGCTGGAGCATCAAGCACCCCAGCAACTGGAAAGTTGGTAGCTGTAGAAGCTGCCCAGATCCGGCTGATCCGGATGTGTTCGTGAGTATCTACAGCCCGTCCGATGACGAGCTACTGATGGTGGAACACCTCATCGACAAGCCCAGGTCTCAGAGTGTTCGGGATTGGCTCGACGACACCAAGACAAAGGCGAACCTGAACCCGCGTATCAGCGAGGAGTGGATTACGTTGGCCGGCGAACCGGCGCTTCGTGTAGTCACACGAAATGCTGATTCCACTCAGAGCGAGGTTGTCTACCTCGTTCACGGTGTAAGCACGTTTCAAATCTCGTTCGACCGGAACAGTTCTTCTGCTAATGTCTGCCGAAAGATGCTCTCAACGTTTCAGTTCACGACATCCCCGCCCACTCAGCCTAAGCGCCGCTGACGCTTGAGCCTCTACCCGGTCCCTCGGGCCGGCTGGCCTTGGTCAGGCTTTTCGAACTACGGGCGACCGCGCGTACACGCGATGCATGTCGGTTGCGAGCGTGGAAAGCAGGGTCCAAACAGGGTCCAACTGGAGCCCGGTTCGCCACACCTTCGCCGTTAGGGTCCAAATAGGGTCCCCTGTAAGTTGTTGATATTTGTTGGTTCGGGACCAGGAGGCCGGTGGTTCGAATCCACTCGCCCCGACCAGTTCATCTCAAATCCCTTCAGTTGCCTGGCCGGTGCGGACTCATTCCGCGTTCGAAGGTTTTACGTCTTCGGGGTCTGAGTGAGGCAGCGTACCGCCTCAGGAGGTCACGCGCCGCCGCAGCCACCGTTGCGCGCGATCCACTGGCCAATCTTTGCGAGTGGAAACGCGAGCGCAAACGAGAGGTACGTCGTTTTTATGAGATTCTTTACTTGATGCGAAGCTCCGTGTTCCTCGCGCTCTGCTGTTGGCAACTCAGTGCAGCGAACGTTAAGCTATCACCGCTTCACGACGGTACTCGTTGTGGTTTTTCGGCTCCGTCAGGCCGAGTCGTTATACAGGCGCAATTTCGTGACTGTAGGGAGTTCTCTGACGGCCTCGCGGCCGTTCAAATTGGTGAGCGCTGGGGATATATCGATGAGGCCGGCGCGATCGTGATCAAGCCCCAATTCACCAGCGCCCAGCGCTTCTCGGATGGCCTGGCCTTCGTCACGCTGAATCCTGGGTCCACAGTTGTTATTGATCGAAGAGGCAAGGTCCTTTTCGCAGCGGACTATTACCAGCACGGCACCTTCAGCGAGGGTCTGGCGCCGGTCCATCCTGTGCATCAATGGAGGTGTTTTGGAGTAACGCCTGAAATAAGCGATAAATGCCCTGATGGAAACGGTGTTCCGCGCGATCAGTTGTGGGGGTACATCGACACCACAGGCGCAATGGCGATTCCGCCGCGCTTTTTCGTCGCCGGCGAATTTCACGAGGGGCTGGCTTACGCAAACGGTGGATTCATCGATCACGGCGGAAACCAGGTTGTTCCTGGGCATTTCAGCGATGCTGGGGTATTTGTAGACGGAGTTGCGCCTGTTCAGGTCGAATTCAAGGCGTGGGGCTATATCGACAAGCGCGGGGGATGGCTGGCGATGCCCAGGTTCGATCGGGCGGATTCGCTGCAGGAAGGGCGCGGTCTGGTGGTGGTTGACGGGAAGTATGGGTATGTCGACCGTTCGGGAACGCTTGTGGTTCCAACCCAATTTGAAAACGCGCTGCCGTTTTCGGAAGGGCGAGCTGCTGTGCGGCAGGGCTCGAAGTGGGGATTTATTGACCCTGCAGGCGGCGTGGCAATTCCGTTTGAATTCGACGCCGCAGAGAGTTTCGAGGATGGGTCCGCCGCTGTGATCCTCAATTCGCGACCGACCGTTATTGACATGCACGGGGTGGTAGCCGGGGTCCCACGCGCCACGCTCGCCCAGACCTACCAGCGCCTGCAAGGGTTCGAAGTGAAACCGGGATTCCAGGGGCCTCTCAATGAAATTCTGCCGATTCTCTCGGTGTATAAGGAGCAGCTGCGGCAGCTCGCAGTCGACGCGATGAAAAGCAACGATGACCCGGCCCGTGTCGAGAGCGCGATCGAGGCGAAGCTGCGGGAGGCGGGCGTTCGTAGCCCGGACAAGGAAGAGAAGAGGCCGTACGGGCTCATTCAAAGCGTTGAAGTTGTCAGAGCTCCACTGCAGCAGACTTTACTGTCGGTCCTCTTTCATCTCAACCTTGCGGACGCCATTGATACATCCCTGACGATTTTTAAGCGGGATGGCAATGCCTGGGAGGTTGTCGACAAGATTAACCGAAACGACTATTACAAGTGGGAACTCGACGCGTACCAGATGGCGCCGCCGCAGTTCGGCGCGTCGGATGCAAAGGGGTCGTTTCTCATGCTGATCGCATCCAACAGCGGCCGCTACGGAGACGGCGGCTATGAGCTGTGGGTAGACCTGTACCGCGTGGACAGGGAGTTCAACAAACAGCGGCTTTTTCATAAAAACTTCGAGACCATCAATCATCAGATTGCGCTCGATAACAGCGGCTTTCGACTGGAAACCATGTCCTTTGAGCACGACGCGGCGCGAGGTGGCCGTCGCGTGTATCCGTATCGTTATGAAGTTCGCGGCGCGCAAGTGATCCGCGTCGCACCGATCGGATTCGACGCCCACGATTTCCTTGGCGAATGGGGTAATCTACCCTGGGATGAGGCATCAAGATGGGCGGATCCGACCCATCTGGGGAGAATTCACGAATATTACAACAAAGCCCGGGGCAGCGACGGATACTTCGGAGGCGAGTTCGCGATTGAGAGCTGCGACTCACAACAGCGGATGTGGCAGATCGAATATAGACGTCAGGATCAGAAAGACCTGTGGTTTCTGATAGAGCGCACGGGCCAATGGACGTTTATGGTCCGCGATGTTGGGACTGATAAGCGGAGCGGCTGCAAGGATGTGGAGTGGAACCCGAGGCAACCGTTCTCGACAATGTTTTCGAAACCTCTGGAGTGGTAGTGAATGCAGCGGGTATCGTGAACACCAAAGGATGGTCGCGCGGTCGTTGGTCATTGGCCAAGGCTTCTCCGGCAACTTGACCCTACTCAGGCGGGCCAGATCGCTCCGTGAGGAGAACTTCACGTACTTCAAGGAAAGCTGGCTCGTTGATGGCGAGTACCTGGATTGTGGCTCGGCCAATCGCTGTTAATCCGATCAACGTCGCCCCTGACCACGCGAAATGCTCTGTCCACCCATCTTTGCGGGGATCAAACAGCCGGACAAGCTGGCCCGTCTGCTGGTCCGTTCCCGCGACGTTCGGCCCCTTGTGCGCGTTACAGTGCAGGCAAGAGAACGCAAGATTATCAAGTGCGGTCTTGCCGCCGTGCTGGCGTGCAACCACATGATCGATGCAAAAGCTGTATAGTCCGGAGGAACAATATGGCAGTATTCGCATCGGGCTCCGGCACGCTCAAGAACCTGTCTGCGAATCTCGCGATTCACGAGTTACGGGATTTCAACGCAACTCGGGCATTCGATTGCAGGACCGCCAGAAGGTTCGCGATGTGCAGATAGCGGTCCATTTCTGTGCGTTCCTGGCTCGTCAGCGTGCCCGCTGAGGAGAGGTCCGCGAGCTCCTGCATTCGTTCCTCGTCCTCTTCTGCAAAATCGATCGACAACAGGAATTTGGCGAGGTCAGCGGACAGTGCGCCGTCATGCGCGCGCACGAGCCGCGCCCAAATGTCTGCTTCGAGGTTAGGGCTCAGTACGTGCGAACTCATCACCGACAGTTTATCCAATGATTGGGTGAAAGGCGGGTTCTGGAGCTTTCGGCGCCCGTGGGACAAATTCACCGGCAAAAAACGTACCTGGTTTTGTGGCCACCTCTTGCGTCGCGCCACTGCTCAGCAGTTATCGCGATCCCGGCACGACGCGCTGTATCTTTTGCAAAGCAGATCGGCCCTTGGACCGATTTCAAGCGCACACTACCTTAACCCTCAGCCTGTAGTTCTGGAAATTTCTGAAGACTTAAGCGTTGGGGAGCGAGATCACTTCGGCTGCAGTTTGCGGCGCCATTCCGCGGCCTTCTCCGATTTCCCCCAACCCTCGTAGAGTTGAACGATTCGCGCCTCGGCTTGTTCCAGCGCGGAACGTTTGCTGGTCGGAATCGCGGACTCGCGCCGAGCCATGCCTTCGTAGCCCGAGACCAGCAGCGGCTCAGCGTCCGGGTACTTTCTCTGTCCCGCCAGGCTTGCGCCCAGAAGACCTGCGAAATAGTACCGATTCCACGCGTCAGGGCGCGTCTCTTCAGCGGTACGAGCGGCCTCGCGCAGCAGCGGCTCCGCATCGAGAAACTTCTCTTCCCTGAGCTCGACTTCACCGAGCGCGCCCATGGTGTCCAGGGTCTCCGGATTCGCGGGCCCCAGAACGCGGCGCCGCAACTCCAGCGCTTTCATGAGAAGCGGCTCTGCCAGTTCGTCCTGGCCTTGTTCGTGGTATACAATCCCCAGGTCGCTCATGCTGCGCAACGTGTCCGGATGATCCGGCGCAAGTGCGCGGCGTTGAATCTCGAGGAGCTGCATCAGAAGCTCCTCTGCTTGCACACACTTCCCCTCGTCGCGATACAGGCGTCCGAGCTCCAGCATGCTGCGCAGCGTTTCGGGATGCGTTTCTCCCAGAACCCGCCGCCGGAGTTCCAGTGCCCTGGTGACGAGCGCGTCCGCTTGCGCGTACTTGCCTTCCTCCCGGTACAGCGTCCCGAGGTTGGCCATGAAGTGCAAGGTGGCGGGATGCTCCTCGCCATACAAACGGCGCTGGATATCGAGAGCCCCGCTATAAAGCGGCTCAGCCTGGGCGGACCTGCCCTCGGTCCCGTATAAAACAGCCAGGTTGTTCATGCTGACCAGGGTATTGGCATGTTCGGGACCGAGCACGCGGCGCCGAGTCTCCAGCACCCGGAGATAGAGCGGCTCGGCTTGCGCGTATTTGCCTTCTGTCCGGTACACCAGGGCGAGGTTGTTCATGCTTTCCAGCGTGTCGAAATGCCCCTCTCCCAGAATGCGGCTTTGCACGTCGACAGCCGCCCTCAGGAGGGACTCGGACTGCGCGAGTTTTCCTTCCCTCCGGTATACCTCAGCAAGTTCGTTCATGCTTCTGGCCGTATCGGGGTGTTCCTCACCCAGCACGCGACGCCGAGTATCGAGAGCCTGGATCTCAAGGGGCTCGGCCTGGCCAAATTTGCCCTCATCCTCGTATATCGTCGCCAAGTCGTGCAGGCTCTTCAGAGTGTCGGCGTGATCTAAGCCCAACACCCGGCGCTGAACATCCAGAGCCTTTATCAAAAGCGGCTCCGCTTGCGGATCTTTACCCTGGTTCAGATACAGGTTCGCCAGCTCGTTCATGCTGTTCAGCGTGTCTGGATTTTCCTCTCCCAGCACGCGACGCCGAGTCTCCAAAACCTGGATGAAAAGCGGCTCAGCTTGCTTATACAAGCTTTGCATCCGGTACGCGTCCGCCAGGTCGTTCATGCTCGTGAGGGTGTCGGAGTTATCCGGGCCCAGCACGCCGCGCCTCAGCTCCAGCGCCCGCTCAAATTGCCGTTGCGCCTCGGGATACACGCCCAGGTCGAAGTATGCGGTTCCGACGGTTTGCCGGATCGAAGCCTCCACGGCGGGTTGCCGGGCGAATTTGCCCTGGATCGCAGCGGCGGCACGGTCGAGAGCGGTGCGCACTTTGAGGTCCGGATCCGGTTTCGTGTCGGGGCGAGATTGGACCCGGGCGCTGGCTTGCGCCAACAGATCGTTTTGAAGGAAGTTGTTTACGGCCTGCGCGGTGGCTGCTTCCTGGTCAGCACGATTCTTCTCGAGCAGCGCCCGATCCCGCTGCTGAACCACTTGCGCCTCGGCCGCAACCGCCCGGTTGCGCTCGCTGGTGGCGCTGGTTTCCGCACTCAACGCCCGGTCGCGTTCCTCCGTGGCCGCGCGTCGGGCCGCTGACGCGCGATCCCTCTCGGCCAATGCCGCGAGTCCGGCCCGGTTGGCTCGTATCGCCTCGGACGTGCTGACGGCAACTCCGCCCCCCAATACCACGAATACTGCCGCAACGCCCACAACCAATGCTTTGTGCCGGCGCGCGAATTTCCGCAGTTGATAGCTGGAGCTTGGGGGCCGCGCGGCAATCGGTTGATCTTCCAGGTAGCGCCGGATATCGGCACCCAGATCCGCCGCGGATGCGTAGCGCCTGGTTTTGTCCTTCTCCAGCGCCTTCCCGACGATGGTTTCGATGTCTCCCCGGAAACGTCTGTCGATCGAGCTGAGGGAGGCCGCATCGTCCTCCCGGATGGCCTGTACCGCAACGTGCAGGGGCCGTCGATTCACCTCGTATGGCAGACCTCCGGCCAGCAACTCGTACAGAATCACGCCCAGCGAGTAGACATCGCTGCGCGTATCCATTTCGAGCGGATCCCCCAGCACCTGCTCGGGGCTCATGTAGGCAAGGGTGCCCACGATTTGCCCTAAATCAGTCTTCTGCGTGGCTCGCTCATCGCTCCCGGTCACGCGAGCCACGCCGAAATCGAGAATCCTGGGCTGGCCTGTTTCATCCACCAGGATGTTGCCCGGCTTCAGGTCGCGGTGAATCAATCCGCGCTGGTGTGCGTGATTGACCGCTTCGCAGACCTTCACCATGAGCGCGAGCTTTTGCCGGGTGTTCAGCGAATTGGCCGCCGCGTACTCCTGCAAAGTGAGCCCACGGATCAGCTCCATCGCGAAATAAGGCTGCGGCCCAAAACCCGTATCGGCTGAGCTGGCTTCGTATATCTGCGCTATTCCCGGATGCTGCAGCCGCCCCAGTGCCTGCGCCTCCTGTTCGAATCGCCAAAGCCGGTCGCCCGTCGCCAGGCCGGGTTTGATCACCTTGAGAGCCACCAGCCTGCGCGGCTGATCCTGCTCGGCTTCATATACCGTCCCCATGCCACCTTCGCCCAGCAGACGAAGAATGCGATACCGGCCAATGGCGGCGGGCAGTAGACGTGTGGCGGCGCCATTTTCAACGCGCGTCGCGTCGGACTTTGCCAGTTCCTTCGCCGCAACCTCCATAGCTGGCTTCTCAAGAAAAGTCCCGGCGTCTTCCGCATTGTCCAGGAGTAATCGCACCGCCTGCTCCAGAGCTTTGTCTCCACCGCACGCGCGCTCGAGAAACGGCGCCCTTGCGCTCGCTTCCAGTTCCCGCGCCGAGTGATAAACGCGCTCGATCTCCTGCCAAAGCTCAGCTTCCATGCGATGTCAGTTCCGCCCGCAACCAGCTCTTCGCCAGGTTCCAGTCCCGGCGGATCGTTTCCTCGGAAACCTTCAGCACATCGGCGGTTTCCTTTACGCTCAGGCCGCCAAAGAAGCGCAACTCCACGATCCGGCTCTTGCGCGAATCGAACGCCGCGAGAGTTTTCAGGGCGTCGTCGATAGCGACCAGATCGTCGCCGGATGATCCCGCCGTCACAGCCAGATCCTCCTGAAGCTCCAGTGCGGGAATGTCGCTGCCTCGTTTCTGCGCCTGGCGCGAGCGCGCCCAATCCACCAGAATGCGCCGCATCACGCGCGCGGAAACCGCGAAGAAGTGAGCTCTGTCCTGGAAATCCGCGGGCTCGGAGTTCGCCAGCCGGAGGTAGGCTTCGTTGACCAGCGCGGTGGCTTGAAGCGTGTGGCCCGGGCGCTCATCCGCCATGTAGCGTCGCGCCAGCCGGTGCAACTCCTCGTGAACCACAGGCACAAGCTCATTCAACGCGCTCTGGTCGCCCTTGCTCCAGGCCCGCAGCAGTTGCGTGAGCTGAGGTGCCGGTTCCATCCTCAACCTTTCGTGATCTCGTCTTATAGAGAGTAACACCCATATTTGTGTGTTACGCGAGTTGGAGACATTTCTCCCGCGTGTGGGTTTTCGGAGGATTTCTGCGCTTCAGAAGATGACGGCGGAAACCAAGGTTCTCAGCCGCAAACAGAAAAAGAGGAGACAAAATGAAGAAGCTTACGAATCAAGCCGGTCTGCTGGCCGCACTGGCTATTGCTTTGATGCCGCAGATGATGCTGGCGCAGGCACCAGTACCACCGGCTGGTTCCTTGACGCTGGACGACTTTACCAAAGGTGCCGACAAGATCGTCATCACGACCGGCAATAAGACCACGTCCTATACGGAGCCCGCGAAGGACGACCACATCGTGGGCGGGACCAGGGCGGTGGAAGTCGTGGTCGGCGCCGCCACCAACAACCCCTACTCCCAGCCAGCTCGGGCGCAGGTCGTGACGGAGCCCGGCAACAGCATGCCGCCCGCATTCATCGGGTGGTTCGGCTATGGGACCCTTGGCCGTATCTACCTGCAATACGGCTTACAATCCGGCCCGAACACCGGGCCGTTGAACCTCAACCTTCTCCCCTACTATGCCCTCCGGGTTTATTTCAGCGGGTTGAACAATCCACTCAATCTCAACATCGCGGCGTACCAGGGAAGCAATAACGAAGCGGGCGGCTGCGGTATCAACCTGGCGCCATACCCGGCCGCGTTCACCGTGGACTTTCCTCTCGCCAACTTCGTACTGGGAACGACCGGGGTCGATTTCAGCAACATCGAGTCGCTCGTAATGATTTTCCAGGGCTCGCCCGATCTGGCGATCACCGGATTCTATGCCGTTCCGCCGGGATCCCCGGCTGCCACGTACACGGCGTGCCCGACATCTTCAACCACTGAGTAGTTTCGATTGAAAGCGGATGCGGCGGCGCCAGGCAGTCTCGCGGACCATCTTGACAACCGCGGCTTTCGACGGATTTCGGTGGCGCAGGGCTGATCTTCCTTCGGAGGAGTGGATTGATCAGTTTGAGCAGGGAAGATCTAAGTTTGCAGGCCGGGCGCGTGTGCGAGTCATTGGCAAAGGCCGGAAAGAAAGGTGTACGCCCCTTGCAAAGCGTACTGTTGCAGTCATGAAATCCCGGCTGACGGAGCCCTGGCTCGGCCATGAGTCAATTCAGACAACTCAGGTCTCAAATCCCTGTAACGCTCGATTTATGCCGAGCAGCGCACTATGCAGTTTCAGCCGAACGCAAGTCTGGAACCAACTGGCGGTTACCTGCTCGGCATAATGGTCGACTCGGCATGATTCAGAGCGTTTTTAGGTCGACGGCGCGGCGACGGATTTCTGAAGAGAGAGATAAACTTGAACGCCACGGCGGTGAGCTAAAGACGGGTTGGATGAACCGCTCCACGACAGGTTGGCCTATGGGTCTTGAATGGTCGGTGCCCCTCCCCACGGGCATAGGCCCTTTTCACCAGTGGAATCAATCGAAAAACGCGATCTTTGGAAAAGATTTATTTCGCTCCCATTGATTTGGGTGTCGAACCGATGATACAGACGGACTAAATCAGTCGCCGGATTGACTGCGGGAAATTCGGAAGCCGTAAACTGTTGAAATACCGAACGTAATGTCCGTTTCTGTGCACGCGCAATCAATGTTTACATAAAACCCACGTACGTAGTAACTTCCGGTGAGTAACAGCCTTGGGCGGCCATGTCGTTCGCCCCGCATCTGGACGCCAGGGACTAATGGATCGAATCGAGTTCATCGGAAATCGCGAGCTTCGACGCGCCATTTGGGAAAATCAGGTTAGTTTCCCTTCTCAGACTCCTGCCTTCGGTCAGCATGGCAGCTGGCAGCTGCAGGCGCGCGTGGCGCAGCTCTATTTTTTGCGCGGCTGGGGGCTGAGATGTATCGGCGTTCGCTACGGAATGCACCGGGCGGTCGTGGCACGGCTGCTCTCAGACTGGCGCATCCGAGCCATTCGCGCAGGCTACATCCAGAACATTCGTCCGGACGTAAGCGTTCCGTCTATCCAGACGCCAGGGTCGCTTGCACTGATGTCAGTCCTCCGGACCAAGCCCTGCTCGGCGCAAGGAGCGCCCGCGGGATATATTACAAGTCGACTACCGGAGCGGGAGCCACTGGCGTCATGATGGGACGAGGCAACCGCCGCACCCTGGGAAGGTTGATGCCTGGGCCTGGGATGGCCTCATCTCAGCAATTCCTCCGCAGAAGCATATATCGGCGAGTGCCCGACGACGCGGCAGTCGCACCCGGGGCGAATAACGGAAGACCCAAGCTCCTGATTTTTGATGACTCTCCTTCCATTCGCGGCGCCTTGCGAAAGAAGTTAAGCATCCTTCAGGAATGCTGTCTCGACGAAGCCGCCAATATTGATGATATGTTCGGGCTGCTTCACGCCAGCAAGTACGACGCCGTCTTGCTGGATGCTGAAATGCCAATCCGCAATCCAATTGAGCTGTATCGCACGGTCCGCGAGCTGCGTCCCGACACGGCCGTCCTGCTATGGTCGGTGCACAACAGCGCAGTTGGCGCGGGCCCCGGACTCAAAGTGGGAGCTTGCGATTTTGCGATGAAGGCGTGTCATATCACTGAGATCGTCGACCGGGTTCGCCTGGCTATTCGCGCCGGCCATCCATCTGAGGCCTGAGATTATTATCATCGCGGCGCGGTTGGAGGTTGTGCTGTCGGTCTGGAAGCGGAGTGATGCGGAGCGTTACGGTACAAATCCAATGGCATCCACTTAGCCAGCGCTTCCTTCAAGGCCTGTAGTTCCACGGGCTTCGCCAGATAGTCATTCATACCCTCGCTCAGGCACCTGTTCCGGTCGTCCAGCATCGCGTCGGCCGTGACGGCTACGATGGGAATGTCCGGTCGAATCGAAGCGCGAATACGGCGGGTGGCTTCGAAACCGTCCATCACCGGCATCTGGCAGTCCATCAGAATCAGGTCAAAGCCCCCGCGTCCTGCCGCTTCCACGGCCTCGACGCCATTCGCGACCGCGGTACCGTTGTATCCAAGCTTCCGCAGTTGTGCGAGTATCACCTGGCGGTTGGTAGCGTTGTCCTCGGCCACCAGGATTCGTCCCGTGCCCGGTGGACCGGACTGCCCCAGCGGGGCAGCGCAGCCCTCATAGTGACTTGCGCTTACAGCCGGCTGGTGGGCGGGTGGGAGTTCACAAACAATCGTGAACCAGAAGGTGGAACCGCGTCCCTCGTGGCTATCCACACCGATCGCGCCCCCCATCATTTCAGCGAGTTGCTTGCAGATCGCCAGCCCCAGCCCGGTGCCGCCATATTTGCGGGTCGTGGCGGAGTCCGCCTGCGTGAACGGGGAGAACAGTAATCCGACCTGATCCGGACGCAGTCCGATTCCGGTATCGGTTATGCGGAAGCGAATTGTCACCGTGCGATCGTGCCGGCTCTCGAGGGCGGCCTCGACCGACACCGCACCGGATTCCGTGAACTTGATGGCATTGCCCACCAGATTGGTCAAAACCTGGCGCAAGCGGTGGGTATCGCCGCGAACCGACGGGGGGACTTCGGGCGAGATTTTCAAATGAACTGCGAGTCCCTTGGCCCGAGCCTGGACCTGGATCATCTCTACCACGTCTCTCAACAGTTCGTGCAGAGATAAAGGCAGATCTTCGAGAACGATCTTGCGAGCCTCGATTTTCGAAAGGTCCAGAATGTCGTCGATCAGATTCAGCAGTATTTGTCCGCTGCTTTGCGCCACGGCCGCATAGCTGCGTTGCTCCGCCGTCAGTTCCGTTCCGCCGAGCAGCTGCAACATGCCCACGACGCCATTCATGGGCGTGCGGATTTCGTGACTCATGTTCGCGAGAAAACGGCTCTTGGCGTGATTGGCCGCATCCGCGACTTCCCTTGCTTGTATCAACTCCGTCTCGTGCTGTTTGCGTTCCGTGATATCTTCGGCGACCCCGACCACCCGGGTCAGGGTTCCCACGCGGTCGAAGACAGGAAAGGCGCGGTCCCGTACCCATTTCACTGTTCCACCCGGTGTCCGAATGCGAAACTCCGCTTCGACCGGCCCATTTCCAATTTCCGCTTTAAATCGCAGCAGCGTTGTTTCCCGGTCGTCGGGATGAATGTTGTCGAACCATGAGGTTTTGTAAGCCCAATCGCACGCCCGCTCCCAAACCTGCTCGTAAGCCGGACTGACGTAGACCGGATTGTACGATTCCGGGTCGACAAGCCAGAACACTTCATGGATCGTTTCGGCCAACTGGCGGAACTTCTCCTCGCTGCTTCTCAAGGCTTCTTCCGATCGTTTGCGCTCCGTGATATCGGGACTTATGCCGACGTGACCCAGGAATTCGCCATCCGCCGAAAACCGCGGCTCCGCGGCCGAGGCGAAGTTTCGCCATTCGCCGTCGCTCCGTCTGGCCCTCACCTCCGCGCAGAAATGCGAACGTTCCCGAACCGCACGCTGCAAAGCTTCCAGATATTGCGGCGCATCGTCCGGATGGAGCACCATCTGCCACTTGTGGCCTTCCACCTGTTCGTAGGTGGTACCGATGAGCTCCCGAAACGCCCAGTTGATGAATTGAATCCTACCCTCTACGTCGGTAACCCACATGACGCTGGGGCAGCCATCAGCCATAATGCGGAAGCGTTCTTCACTCTCGCGAAGTCTTTCCTCCGCGCGCCTGCGTTCGGTGAGATCGTGGAAAATGCCGAGGATCAGTTCACGGCCAGTTACATCGCGCATCGCGCTGGCGGAGATTTCTACGGGAACGCGTTTTCCATCCGCCCGAAGCAATACGTGCGTGCTGGAGCCGGGCGTTTGGCGGTAGTTTCCAAACGCCTCCCGCCCTGCCTCGATATCCTCTTCGCTATGAACGTCGGTCTGGTGGAGGGTCCGTATTTCCGTCAGCGGACGGCCCAGCAAGGCGATTGCGGCGGGGTTGGCATCGAGGAGCATCCCGGAAGAGGCATCCGCAACCAACATCGCATCTCTCGAAGCCTGAAAAATGACGCTGTAGTCAAACTTCGTTCCGGCAGCGTTTTCGGGCGCCGGAACGTTCTCTCCGGCAACACCAGCCGCTGTACCTGGGGCGATGATTTCCCGGCTGCCACTCTCGGCCAATCCCGTTGCAGCGCCGCTATCTGGGAACATCATCTCGTCACAGGCAGGCAGCGCATGCGTTGATGCCCTGCCTTCGTCGGTACGTCATAGTATCGACATTCCTGGCGATTCTCAGTAGGGACCCGGGTCCAAACATCAGTCTTTGGCACCTCGCGAGGTCCGACGTCCAACTAATGGTGAGCGCCGGCGCTCGCCATTCCGCTTCCCGTTATACTCCGGTCATGGATGACTTTGCCGACGTTGCCAGAGCCCGCGCGGCATACCAGGCTTTCTCCGATGCGCTGCGCGCCGGCAGAGCGATTTTGCAGAAGGCGGGCGTACCCGACCCGCCTCCGATCCCGGAATTCGATGCGGTTTATCGCCGGCTCACTCCCGGGTTACGGCAGGAACTCTACGCGGAGCTGAGAAAAAAAGAGAGCTTCGATCCTGCGGACGCGATTCGTCTCTGGCAGCCCTTTATCCGGCGCGCATTTGGCAAGACGTGATCGGCAAGGCGTAATGTGTCAGGCGGTCAGGCCTTCAGCAGAGCCTTCACAGACTCCGGCCTGAAGGGCAGACGCCGGGCGATTTTCCCGGTTGCATCGTGGAGCGCCGCGCCGATCGCGGGCGCCGCCAGCGCGTTCGCCGCTTCCGAACCGCCGCCATAGGCGCCGACCTCGGGCCGGTTCAGAATCACGACTTTGATCTCCGGAATATCGGCCATTTTCAGGATCGGATAAGTGCGCCAGTCGCGGCTGGTGATTCCGCTTTCGTCGAAGCGCGTTTCCTCGAGCAGGGCCAGGCTGATGCCCATCACGGCGCCGCCTTCGACCTGCCGCTTCAACTGCAGCGGGTTGACGACGATGCCCGGCTCCACCGCGATCGTGTACTTCTCCACGGCGATCACGCCCGTATCGGGGGTGACCGCAATCTCGCAAACGCAAGCCCAGTAGGTGCCCGAACGGAACATCACCGATACGCCCCGGCCGCGCACGGGAGCGGCGCCGGTGGAAACGGCGTTGAGGTGCGGCGACGGCCGCGTCTCCCACCCCGAATTGTCCCGAACCGCCTTCAGCACACCGATGACACGATCGTCGGTGGCGTGTTCGATGCGGAACTGGATGGCATCAACGCCTGCAAGCGCCGCCGCCTCGCTGACGGCCAGTTCGCGCGGGAAATTCTGCTGGAACTGACCCGGAGTCCGCATGCTGTGGTCGCGAATGCCGACGACCAGCGGCGACTCTTTCTGGCCCACCTGGTAGGTGCCGTGCCCGCGTTCGGTCAGATTGGCGACCCCATCGTATACCCACGGATCGGAAAGATCGTTCACGGTCGAACCGATGAAAACGCCCTTTTCACTCGGGGCCGCCATGGTCGGCAGACCCGCCAGTACGGCGCCGACCGGCCGGTCGTCCTGCATCGCAGGCATGTAGTGGTCGATCTGGTACGCAACCATTCTGCCGTTGGCATCCAGACCGATTTCGACGTCGGAATACGCAGCAGGAGATTGCGTGGACCACTGGAAATCCTCGTCGCGCATCCATTGCACCCGAACCGGTTTGCCGACCGCTTTCGAAAGGATGACGGCTTCATCCTCCGCGCCGGCATTGCCGCCGTTGGATCTTCCGTAGTGACCAGCGCCCGAAAATGTTCGCACGACAACGTGATCGATGGTGACGCCGAGCATTTGCGCCATCTCGCCGCGCAGAGCCTGCGGGTTCTGGTTATGCGTGTAGATGTGCACGGTCCCGTCGGGACGAGCGTCGGCAAGAGCAAGGGTCGGCCCGATCGGCGCGTGCTTCATGAAGGGAAGCTCGTAGGTGGCGGAAAACTTCTTCGGCGCGGCCGCAATTTGAGGGGCCACGTCTCCCCGGCTCTTGTCGCTCCTCGTCACGCGAGCGGTTTTCCAGTCGGCACGGTTCCGGAAATAATCGAAGAGTTTTTCGTTGCCGGGCAGACCTTTCCATTCCGTCCACCTGGTGGAGCCGGCCACTTGTTGCGAGGCGCGAATGGCTTCCCATTCGGTCGGCGCAACCACTCCGACAAGGTTGCCTTTGACGACGACCTGCGCATTGGGGAAGCGCGTCTTGTCCAACTGACCCACAGAGATGAGCGTGGAACCGAGCGTCTTCGGATGCACCATGCGCCCGTGCAGCATGCCGGGCAGGCGGATATCGGTGGCCCATTGCTCGCGCGCGCTGACTTTGGATGCCGTCACGCTGTTCCGGAACGATTTGCCGATGATCGTGTACTGGCTGACCGGCTTCATGGGAGGGTTGCCCGTAACGGTCAAACCCATCGGGCTCGTCAGTTCGCCCATCACCGGGATGGTCAGTTTCAGCTGATGGCCCTTGACCAGGTCGCCGTAACTGATGCTCTTGCCGCCGCCCGAAACAATGCCGTCCTTTACCGAAAGCCGGCTCTTTGGCACGCCCAACTGCCGGGATGCCTGATCGAGCAAAGCCTGGTATGTATAAGCCGCCGCTTTACGGATATTGGGCATGCCGCGGCCGAGGAAATCGAAGGCGCCGCTGCCATCGGGGGTGCGATCCGTATCGCCCATCACCACGGTCGTAATAGCCTCGAAACGCGCGTTCAGCTCTTCGGCCACGATCTGCCGGTAGGCCGTGAAGGTAGTGCTCTGGCCGAAATCGCTCTTGCCCGTGCGAATCAGAATGGTGTTGTCGGGATGAATCTCAATCCACGATCCGGGAAGCGTAGCGTCGAGAGTATTCTTCGGGAGGGACGGTTTGGCGCTCTTCGTCGCTGAAACCGGGGCGTCGGCCTTCACGATGCCGAAGCCCACGAACAACGCGCCGCCGGCTTTAACCAGTTCGCGCCGCGTCAGTCTGGCGCCGTACACGCTAACGGATTGCGCTTTGGAGATCGACATCGCTTACCTGCCTTTCGCCATGACCGTGGCAGCGCGCTGCACGGCGTCGATGATCGCGGTGTAACTTCCGCAACGGCACAGATGCGGCGATGGACCGGAGGTGGTGAAGGCCTCTTTAATCTGCGCAACGCTCGGCGTTGAATTCTGTTCAAGCAGCTCGGTCGCCTTGATCATCATTCCGTTCTGACAGAAGCCGCATAACGGCGTCTGCTCCTCGATCCAGGCCTCCTGCACGGGGTGAAGGGTCTTCTCCGCTTCAGCTGTCGACAGGCCTTTCTGCTTCGCCCATCTGGCGGGAAGGCCTTCGAGCGTAGTGACCTCCTTGCCGGTCGCAGCCGAGAGAGGCGTTATGCACGAGCGGATTTCCTTGCCATCGAGCAGGACGGAACAAGCGCCGCACTGAGCCAGCCCACAGCCAAACTGCGGTCCTGACAATTCGAGGTCGTTTCGCAGGACGTAGAGAAGAGGGGTGTCACCCGGCGCCTGGACCTCGCGCCGGACTCCATTGACGACGATGGTGGCCATAAGACTCCTTCAGAAAGCTGGTTGCCGATAAAGCTCATCTTACCAGGTTTCGGTGGAGGGCAGGTTGTCAACCTGCGGCGGATTGGCAATCCGCCTGGCCGTTGCAGCGAACACGCGGAGGACGATTAACCAATCAGCCGCAGAATCAGGTGGACCAGGTAGTCGAGGTCGATGGGGCAGTTGGATATGTCGAGGCCGGCAATCTGTCTGATCCGGAGCCTGCGATTGAACGAACAAGCGCGCGTGGCAGATCCGCTCCGGGGTCGACGGTAGTATCACGGACGCAGCCTAAGTGGGCGAGTTTGCGCTCAACGGCTTTGCCGGATCGCCTGGAAGATCCTGCACCAAGGCGTGCGCTGCAAAGAGCGCGGAGCACAACCCAGCTGCTCGTTCGTGAAAGAACCCGTTGGCTACCGCGTCCAACTTTTCCCAATGGTGCATTGCACGCGCAGGAATGCACCAGCATCAGATGGTCAAACACTTAACTGGTTTTGCGCGCTTTGCAGCCGGTTTTCACGCCGTAGAAACACGCGGCCGCTTTTGGCGCCGCGGACTTCGCATGCAATTTGGGGCGAGCCTTCGCGGATGGCTGGCGCGCAGCCGCGCTTAGACCCGATCCGATCGGAATCAAGGTCTGCGTCGTATAAGAATCGGGCCCCGAGATATCCAGCGTCTGATCTCCCTCGGCCGCACCCGACGGAATCTCGACATCGATCTGATACAACCCGGACAAGGTCGGTACCAGACCGGCAAACGTGGGCGCCGGCGCATCCACGCCGCCAATATCGACGGAAATGGTGTTTGTTGCCGCGGCCGGGGGGCTCGAAGGCGCGGCTGCTCCATCGGCAACGGTCGGATACACGATTCCGAGGCCGGACGCGTAGATCACCACGGTCTCGCCCGGCTCGGCCGGACTTGCTTCTGTCACCAGGGAGTTGTCGGCTGCATGCTGCACGTATCCGTAACCCAGACCGTAGTCGCCGGTGAAGACCCCGGGCGTTGTCTCGTTCACCAACTCCGTCACCGTATTGGAAAGGTTCCCGTTGTTATTCACCTGAAACTGCGCCACGTCGAAAGTATTTCCGAACGGCACGTTCAGCAGTATTTGCGTCGGGGAAACATAATTGAGGGGCGCGGGCGTGCCATTAACCGTCACCTGTACGCCGCCGAGGTTAGTCGGCAGGGGAAGACTAGAGGCGGCCACGGTGGTCGGCGCAAGGCCGGTCCCGAAAATCGTCACCATCTCGCCATTCGACACACCCGCGGTGAACGGTGAAAAACTGGCCGCATTCACGATGCCCGTCGGGTTCAGATAAACGCCGGAGCCGCTGAATGACGGGGCCTGCAGTGCAACCGTGATTCCGATTTCAGGCCAGACATCCTGGCCAATCCGGACGATGCCGCCGCCGCCGATCGCGTACTGCGTGTCGGCTGCGGTGTCCGTATACGTGCTCGATATCGGCACGGGGAAAGTGTCCGCGTACGTATCGCCATAGGTGCCGGAGCCGGCTGCGGAATTCACGTCGAGACGTACGTGCTGGACGATGTTCCCGTCGGCAAGGGGGTTGAAAGCGCCGTAATAACCATCAAAGCCCGCGTAGCCGCTGCTCAGGGTCGATTCGTCCTGATCCAGCCCAGCCTGATAGTAGAGAGCACCTCCGCCAAAATTCAGGCCGCCCGAATTATTCCGGACCCCCACGATCATGTCGTATCCATTCGTCGGCGAACCACCGAAAAAGAAATTGCCGTCCGGCGAGAAGTAAAGATATTCGGGATTCTGCGCGCCTCCCACGAAAAAATCCGCGTTGTTGTTGGTTGGGAAACTAAGGACGGCCGCGCCGCTGCTGAATGAGTAAGTGACGTTCACTGACTGGGAAGTCGTGGAACCGTTGCCGGCGTAGCCATTGATGTTCACGGTCCCGAGGCTCCCCGCATTCGCGCTCACCTGAAAGAACGCATCCTCGGAGTCCAACGGACTACCGCCGGGGAAAAAGCCTGCAACCGAATACGAGCCCGAAAAGAAAGAATTGGTCGGCAAAGGCGAAGGAACCGCGGCGGCAATAAACAAATCGTTGTACGACTCGGTTGATTCCGTGCTGCTTCCCACGAAAACTCCGTTGGCGGAAACGAGCCCGAATATTTTGTCGCCGGTGACGGGATTCACGATGTACGCAAGACCGTTCGAGGACACGGCGTAGGTCCCGGCTACTGCCGTCCCCTGTGTCGCGGAGCATGTGGTGCCCGCGAGGTAGCACGAAAGAGGATCCTCGGTCACTTCAGCGTAGGAATCCGACGCCAGCGCGCTGGCGGAGATGCTGTAGTTGCCGTTCCCGTCGAAAGCGATGGTGCCATAAATGGCGACGGCCTCGCTGATGTCTCCGTAGATCCCTTCAGTGTCGGCCGAGGTGCTGATGCCATAGAGCACATGCCGGAAATAATAAGAGCCGCTCAGCATGCTGTTGCCGCTGTTGTCAAATGTCGGCCCGACGGCCAGAAGCGGCAATGCCGATGCCGCGGAGAATAACAAGAACGCCAGAACCCGTTTCATCATCGTCTGAATTGTATATGCCGCAATCGCGAAAAAGGTTCCCGGCGCCCTATGACCGGGAACCGATGGCAAGGATAGTTTCGAACGCCGGGCTCTGTTTTTCGCGGTCCACGATCCAGCTCTCCACCGTGGTGAACCCGGCTTGTTCCAGAAAGACTCGCAGTTCCAGCTCCGAAAAACCAAGCCACGTGTCAGCGTACAGATCCCGCGCCTGTTCGAAGCCGTGGCGCTTCAAGTCCAGAATCACGATACGGCCGCCGGACTTCAGCAGCCGGAATGCAGCGCAGACCGCTTTCTGCGGGTGCAGAGCATGATGCAGGCTCTGGCTGAAGAAGGCGAGGTCGAGAATGCCTTCTTCGATCGGCGGCGACTCCAGATCGCCCAACCGGTACTCCAGATTCGCCAGACCATTCTCTTTCGCCAGCTTCGCGCCGAATTCCACCATCTTCGCGGAATTATCCACCGCAATCACGCGCTCGGCTCGCTGCGCCAGTAACTGCGAAAACGTTCCTTCTCCGGCGCCCAGATCGCCGATTACCATCGGCGGCATCAACTGCAGAAGCGTCTCGGCGAGACCTTTCCACGACCGGCCCGGAACGTAGTCCCGGCCGAATTTGCCCGCCAGCGCATCGAAATATCCGCGTACCTTGTCGCGGCGCTTGTCCAGCACCAGTTGCAGGGCCTTCAGGTCTGCGGCGGCTTCGGGAATCTCGTCGGCGGCCTGGTGCAGCAGATCGGCGAACTGCCGGTCTTTCAGGCGATAGAGGCTGTTCTTCCCCTGCTTGCGGTCCTCCACCAGCCCAGCCTGCTTGAGTTGCGCCAGATGCGTCGAGATGCGACTCTGTCCGGTGGACAGGATTTCCTGAAGTTCCGCCACGGAAAGCTCCTCGCGTTCGAGCAGGAGAAGCAGACGCAGCCGGCTGGCATCGGCAAGCACCCGGAGCGATTTTAAGATTGACGCCAGAGAAGCCTCTGGTGTTAATATATCAACGTATCTGGATTTATTGATAGGAGATTCATGAGCACAGCCACTTTACCGACGTTAGGCACAGACTACAAAGTCGCCGATATGAAACTGGCCGATTGGGGCCGCAAGGAAATCATGGTCGCCGAGCAGGAAATGCCCGGCTTGATGTCGATTCGCAGGAAATACGCCAGGACGAAGCCGCTGGCCGGCATTCGCGTAACCGGATCGCTGCACATGACCATTCAGACCGCGGTCCTGATCGAGACGCTGGTCGATCTCGGCGCCAGCGTCCGCTGGGCCAGCTGCAACATCTTCTCCACGCAGGACCACGCCGCCGCTGCCATTGCGGCCGCCGGCATTCCCGTGTTCGCGTGGAAAGGCGAATCGCTCGAAGAATACTGGTGGTGCACCAACCAGGCGCTGACCCATCCCGGCGGTCTGGGTCCGCAGCTCATCGTGGACGATGGTGGCGATGCGACCCTCTTCATCCACAAAGGCTTCGAGCTCGAAAATGGCAGTGACTGGGTCAACAGCGCTTCCAGCAACAAAGAAGAACAGGTCATCAAGGATCTCCTGAAGGAAATTCACGCTTCGGACAAGACCCGCTGGCACAACGTCGTGAAGGATTGGAAGGGCGTTTCGGAAGAGACCACCACCGGCGTGCATCGCCTTTACAAGATGCAGGAAGCCGGCACGCTGCTGGTCCCGGCGATCAACGTCAACGATTCGGTGACGAAATCGAAGTTCGATAACCTGTACGGCTGCCGCGAATCGCTGGCCGACGGCATCAAGCGCGCTACCGACGTGATGGTGGCCGGTAAAGTCTGCGTGGTTTGCGGTTATGGCGACGTGGGCAAGGGCTCCGCGCATTCGCTGCGTGGACTGGGCGCGCGCGTGGTTATCACCGAAATCGACCCGATCAATGCTTTGCAGGCGGCGATGGAAGGCTATGAAGTCACCACGCTCGAAGACACGCTCGGCCGCGGCGATATCTACGTCACCACCACCGGCAACGTGGACGTGATCACGCTCGAACACATGCGGCACATGAAAGATCAGGCGATCGTTTGCAACATCGGCCACTTCGACAGCGAGATTCAGGTCGACAAGCTGAATAACTCGGACGCGAAGAAGATCGAGATCAAACCGCAGGTGGATATGTATACTTTCCCGGCGGGTAACTCGCTGTTCGTTCTCGCCGAAGGCCGCCTTGTGAACCTTGGTTGCGCCACAGGCCATCCGAGCTTCGTGATGTCGAACAGCTTCTCCAACCAGACGCTGGCTCAACTGGATCTGTGGGCCAACAAGGATAAGTACAAGCCCGGCGTGTACGTGCTTCCGAAGAAGCTGGATGAGGAAGTGGCGCGGCTGCACCTCGAGAAAATCGGCGTGAAGCTGACCACGCTGACCCCGGAGCAGGCCGAGTATATCGGCGTACCGATCGAAGGCCCCTACAAGCCCGATCACTACCGGTACTAAGCGACGGTAAGCCAGGCTGGAGGGCGGGATGAACCCCGCCCTCCAGCCGCGTGGGCGAGTTGCGCAACGACATGAATCGCGGCGGCGAAAGAATTTCGGGGCCACCTGACCGCGGACGACACGATGCACCGGCCCCCAAATAAAGCACCCGGAGCGCCTTGCTAAGATCGCCCTGGTGGCCCATCTCCCCGTTCATCTCCGCCTTGTTCGAAATCTGCTCCAGCGCTTGAACTATCACCTCCCTCCCATGAGATCCGAGCCGGCGAACGAGCCTTTCGATCCGGAAAAACTGCGCGCCGCCGAGGCCGCTCTGCACAACATGCCGATGCCCGATGAAGGCGGACGGCAATATCTCGAAAAGCACATCCCGCGCCTCGCGCGGACTCTGGCTCTGGTTCCTCCGCCCGAAACCACCGGCCGTGTCCTCGAACTGGGCTGCTATATGCAGATCACGCCTCTGCTCGATCGCCTCTGCGGTTACCGCGAAGTGCGCGGGGCTTATTATGGACCCGCGGGCCGTGTCGACCGCAAGACCATGCATTTCCCTGACCGCGATTTTCACTGCGAAATCGATCATTTCGACGCCGAGCGCGACCGGTTCCCTTATCCCGACGAGCACTTCGATCTGGTGATAGCCGGAGAAATCATTGAGCATATGGTCTACGATCCGATGCATCTGCTCCTCGAATCGCGACGCGTTTTACGCGAGGGCGGCCGCATCCTGATCACCACGCCGAATATCGCGGGCCTCGCCAGTGTTGCCAAGGTACTCGAAGGCAGGGACAATCCGCAGATCTTCTCGCACTACAAACGCCCCGGCGGCGAGCCGGAAATCGGCCACATGCGCGAATATACGGCGTGGGAAATGGGCGAAGTCACCAAAGCCGCCGGGTTCGAGATCGAGCGCCTGTTCACCACGGTCATTGAGGAATACGAGGGCCATTGGCCGCTTCTGCGGCTTCTCGCCGAGCATGGCTACAGCACGGAGAACCGCGGAGAGCAAACCTGGTGTCTGGGCAGAAAACGAAGCGCACTCCCCGTGGACCGTTTTCCGCGCATCGTATTCGGACCGTAACTTCCGCTCCGGATGATATCCTCAGAGAGCGAAATGAACGACGGCAGGAAATCGAGGGTTCTGGTTTTCATCGTTGCCTATAACGCCGAGAAAACCATCCGGGAAGTGGTTTTCAGAATTCCCGCATCTCTTCTGAACACATACGAAGTCGACGTGCTGATCATCGACGATTCCTCGCGCGACGCCACTTTCGAGCGAGGCCATTCGGTCAGCAAAGACCCGGCGCTTCATTTTCCCATCACCGTCCTGTTCAATCCCAAAAACCAGGGCTACGGCGGCAACCAGAAGCTCGGATATCATTACGCGCTGCAGCGGGGCTACGATTTTGTAGCGCTCATTCACGGCGACGGCCAGTATGCGCCGGAATGCCTGCCCGAACTGCTCGAACCCCTGCGCAAGGGCGAAGCCGCGGCGGTCTTCGGTTCGCGCATGATGACGCCGTCGGGAGCGCGCAAAGGGGGAATGCCCCTTTATAAATATGTCGGCAACCGCATTCTGACCTGGGCCGAAAACAAGCTGCTGCGCTCCAACCTCAGCGAGTTTCATTCGGGATACCGGATTTATTCGACAAAGGCGCTCGCCGCCATCCCGTTCGACCGTAATTCGAACGACTTTCATTTCGATACGGAAATTATCATTCAGCTTCTGATCGCCGGCCTGCGCATTCAGGAGCTGCCGATTCCCACCTATTACGGCGATGAAATCTGCTACGTGAACGGCATGAAATACGCGGCCAACGTGATCGCCGCCGCGACTCGGGCGCGCCTGCAGAACAGCGGTCTCTTTTACGACCGCAAGTTCGACTGCGCGCCAGGGGATTCGCTGCCCTACCTGCCCAAGTTCTCCTGGAGGAGCCCTCATTCGCTCGCTTTCGAACGCATCCGTCCCGGCTCTCAGGTGCTCGATATCGGCTGTGCCGGCGGTTATATGGGCGCCTATCTCTCGCAGCAGAAGCAGTGCCGGGTGGATGGCATCGATGCGTTCCCCATCGTTCAGCCGGGTTTTCAGGCGTTCCATCTCCACGACCTCAACTTCGGGCTGCCGCAGCTCGATTTCGAAAAATACAATTACGTGCTGATGCTGGATGTGATTGAGCATCTGTCGAAGCCGGAGGTTTTTCTGGAGCAACTGAGAAACGCGCTCAGTATGAACCCATCGACCGAAGTCATGATCAGCACCGCCAATATCGGTTTCCTGGTCACGCGTTTCATGCTGATGCTCGGGCAGTTCAATTACGGGCGCCGCGGCATTCTGGATCTCACGCATACCCGTCTGTTCACCTTCACGTCCTTCGAACGCGCGGTGAAACAGGCGGGATTCGACATTCTGGAACGAGTGGCGGTCCCCGCGCCCGTGCCCTTCGCCCTCGGGGACAACCGCCTCAGCCGTTTGCTCCTGCAGATCAATCAGCTCCTGATGGGTCTGTCGCGAGGGCTGTTTTCCTATCAGATCTTCCTGCGCATCAAACCTCAGCCGACGCTGGAGTTTCTCCTGAGAACGGCAAAAGAGCAGTCGGAAAAGCGGGCGCGCGAAATCGAGATAGCGCAATCCGTCACGCCCATCGGGTGATGAGCCACAGACGGACGGTTCTGCTCGACAGCCTGATCCTGATTTGCCTTTCGGTGGTTCTGATCAAGCCGCTGTTCCGGCTGAAATACCTCGACAACTGGCCCTCCATCGAGAGCACCTTCATCGCCGACGCCCGCATCCTGAGCACGCACCTTCCGCATCCGGGATGGCAGCCTCTCTGGTACTGCGGCACGCGCACCGATTACATTTACCCGCCGGCGTTGCGCTATGGAACGGTACTGATCATGAAGGCCGGCCACGTCCTGCCGGCGCGCGCCTATCACCTTTACACAGCGTTCTTTTATGTGCTCGGGATCGCCGCCGTCTACTGGCTGGTTCGCATCGGATCGGCGTCCCGGGCCGGCGCCTGGCTGGCAGCGGCGGCAACGGCTTTGCTCTCCCCTTCGTTCCTGTTCCTCAAAGACATTCGGCACGACAGCGGTTATTGGGTTCCGCAGCGATTGCACGTGTTGATGAGTTATGGCGAGGGTCCGCACATCTCTTCGCTGTGCGTCCTGCCGGCCGCGCTGGCTGCCGCTTTTCTGGCATTACGGCAATGGCGGCCCGAGGCGCTGGCCGCCGCGGGAGTGCTGTGCGCGCTGGTGGTCGCCAATAACTTCTATGGCGCAACCGCGCTGGCAATTTTTTATCTGACGCTGGTCTGGTCGGTGTGGAACGGAGAACGGAACTCGGGAGTCCTGTGGCGGGCCGCCGCGATTCCATTGCTCGCTTACGGATTGTCGGCGTTCTGGATGACGCCATCCTACCTGAGGATCACGCTGACCGATCTCAAGTGGGTCTCTCAGCCGGGCACAGCCGGCGCGAGGATTGTTCTCGGCCTTCTCATCGCCCTGTACTGCTTCGTCAGCTGGCAGGTCGCGGGCCGGCGTCGCGGAAGCGAATGGCGCGTCTTCGTTGCCGGAGGGGCCATCGTGTTCAGCGTCTTTGTAATCGGGTACTATTATCTGAACCTGCGCATCATCGGCGAGCCGGCGCGCTTCGTACCGGAACTGGACCTCGCGCTGATCCTCGCCGCCGTGGAGTGCGTTCGCGAACTCTGGGCCAGGCCGCGATTACGCGTTCCCACGGTGCTGATCGGTATCCTTGCGTTCGCCCCGGCCGTTCGATATCTGCGCCACGCCTGGTCGCCTTTCCCGAAAGCGGCGCCCATCGAAAACATCTACGAATACAAGACGACTCAGTGGGTGCACGATCACCTGCCCGGCGAACGCGTTCTGCCGAGCGGCACGGTTCGCTTCTGGTTCGATGCGTGGGCCGATAACGCACAACCGGACGGCGGATCGGATCAGGGCATGCTGAACCAGAATCTCCGCACGATTTCCTGGCAGATTCTGCACGGAGAACGCGCCGATCTGGCAACCCTGGGGCTCCAGGCGCTGGGTACCGATGCGGTCGTGGTGCCGGACAAAACGTCCTTTGAGTCGTACCACGATTACGAAAAGCCGGAGAAATTCCGCGGCAATCTGACCGCGCTCTACGACGACCGGCACGGAACCGTGATCTATCGCGTGCCGCGAATTCACCCAGGGCTGGCTCGTGTGGTCGACACCGCATATACCCGCCAACTAAAACCGATTTTGGGTGGGGATGACCGGGACGGCCTTACAAAGTACGTGGCGGCAGTGGAAGATCCCACTCGCCCCGCGGCTACTCTCGCCTGGAATGGTCCCGACGAAGCGGATGTTCATGCCACCGTAAAGCCCGGAGAATCCATCCTGCTCCAGGAGACCTTCGATCCCGCGTGGCGCGCGTTTGAGGACGGCAAAGCATTGCCGATCCGCGTAGAGCCCGTCATGGATTTCATGCTGATTGACGCCCCCGCCGGGGCGCACAACATCCGCATGGTTTTCGAAACGCCGCTCGAAAACCGCGTGGGACAGATTCTCTTTATCGTCACTGCATTGGTGCTGGCCGGCCTTTCGGTGCCGGCCGTTAGCCGCCGGATCGCTCCTTCGCCAGCCGCATCAGGCCGCGCGTAATGCGTTCGCTCCAGGTGCCGAAAGGCTGGTCGGTCGTGAGGTAGGTCCATGTCGCACCGCGCTGGGACGCATTGATCCCTTCGGCCTCGGCTTCCTCAACCCGCCGCGCCACCTCGTCAGCCAGGCCCTCCATCAGACTTCGGAACATCCGGTCGACCTGCGTCATGTATTCGTGATACGGATCGCGCCCGCCCCATGAAACCCAATGCACGCCCAAGCGGAGTTCGGCAACAGCGGCAAGATGCTCGGACCAGAGGTCGTCGATGGTTCGCAGCGTGATCAGACTTTCCAGATCCATCTCCCCGCCGGTCAGAACCTCCTGCCGGCGTTGCTGAATCATCTGCCGCTGCCCTTCGACGACTTGTTCATACTTCTGCAGAAACTGGCGGATATCCAGGTTCTGCCCTTCCAGGGCCCGCTGAACGGATTCGGGCGAGTGCCGGAGCCGCCAGGCTTCTTCGCCGAAGCGCACGACGATGTCGTCCTGATAAGAGACGAAGAATTGCGAACTGCCGGGGTCTCCCTGCCGCCCGGCGCGTCCCCGCAGTTGCAGATCGATGCGCCGGCTCTCATGCCGGTTCATGCCGATGATGTGCAATCCGCCCAGTGCCGCCACACCGTCGCCGAGCCGGATATCCGTGCCCCGGCCGGCCATGTTCGTCGAAATCGTGACCGCTCCCCGATCTCCGGCGCGGGCGATCAACTCCGCTTCCAGTTCCTCGTGCCGCGCGTTCAACACCGTGTGGGGAATATCGTGCAGCAGACGGCTGAGACGTTCCGATTCGGCCACGCTTGCGGTCCCGATGAGAACCGGCCGTCCCGTCGCGTGCACTTGCCGGATCTCTTCCAGCACGGCCTGTTCTTTTTCCCGCAGGCTGCCGAAAATCATGTCCTGATGGTCGACACGGATCATCGGCCGGTTCGTGGGAATCACCGAAACTTCGAGCCCGTAGATGCTCTTGAATTCGTCGGCCTGCGTCGCCGCCGTACCCGTCATTCCGCAAACGGACGGATATAGCGCGATCAGGTTCTGCAGCGTAATCGATCCGAGAACGCGTCCCTGCGTCTTGAGCGCCACGCCTTCTTTCGCTTCGATCGCGGTATGCAGCCCGGCGGGCCATCTGCGGTCGCGCGCCACTCTTCCCTTGAACTCGTCCACCGATTCGATGGCGCCGCCTTGCACGATGTAATCCACGTCCCGACGCAGCAAGGCATGCGCATGCAGCGCGTCCTGCACGGCGGTCAGCAACGTGAGGTTATCTTCCGCGAACAGATTGCCGCATGCGAAAGCATCCTCGACCGCGCGAATGCCCATGTCGGTCAGAGTCACATTGCGGGCGCGTTCTTCCACGGTGAAGTGAAACCCGCCGCGGAACCAGCGGACGACGCGGTCGGCGCGCACCGCGAGTTGTTCTTCTTCCGGCTCGCCTCCCGCAATGACGAGCGGAATGCGCGCTTCGTCGATCAGTATGGAATCTGCCTCGTCGATCAAAGCAGCCGCGAACGGCCGATGCACCTGTTCGTCCGGATGAAGCGCCAGTTGGTCACGCATGTAATCGAAGCCGATTTCATTCGCGGTTGCGTAGGTGATATCGCAGGCGTAGGCTTGCTTCCGCTCCGCGGGCGTCATGTTCTGCTGAACGCAGCCGACGGTAAAGCCGAGACGCCGGTAGATAGCGCCCATCCACTGCGCATCGCGGCGCGCCAGATAATCGTTTACCGTCATGACGTGCACGCCGGCGCCCACCCTGGCCAGCCAGACCACTGCGGGAACAGCGGTCAGCGTCTTGCCCTCGCCGGTCTGCATTTCCGCGATGCGTCCGCCGGCGAGCGCGAGCGCGCCCTCCAGTTGGACATCGAAAAGCTCCAGCCCGAGTGCCCGCTTTGCCGCAATCGCCGAAACCGCGACGACTTCGGTCAGCTCCGTCGCACGCCGGCAAATCTCACGGAGCTCGTCGTCGCCGGCCTCATGCCATGAAGCACGAAACCGGTTGATGTCCTGAATGAGGTGCTGTTCCGCGGGCGATCGCGCGAACAAAGAGCGGAAGAAACGGCGCACTTCGCCTCCTGTTCACGTTGATCAGCAGCCGTTGATGCGCTGGCCCACGGGCAGCACGGAGCGGGGCCCTAAAACTTCGGCGCGTAATAACCTCTGCGCGCGCGTACCACCAGATCCTTCCGTCCTTTCGGCTTCACCGTCACCGGGTGGTACAAGCCGTCCGCCTTAAGAGGTTCGGGGCGGTAAAAGATGTTGTACTGGTGCCGCAACTCGTTCGCGATGTTTTCAAACGACTGGTCGAGATCTTCGATCTTGAACGGGAAAAACGCCTGGCCGCCGGTTTCCTCGGTCAGGTATCGCAGCACCTTGTCGCCGTCGGTATCGTCCCGCGTAATGTTGGTGGAAATCGCGTAGATCACCACGTCGGCCTTCTGCGCCATCTCGAGCGCCTGATCCCGCGATACCCGGCTCTCCGTGTCCTGTCCGTCGCTGATCACAACCATCGCGCGGCGGAATTTGTCCCGCGGCTGATCCATCATGAGCTTCTCTTTGCAGGCGAAATAAATTGCGTCGTAGAATGCCGTCCCGCCGCCGGGCCGCATGCTTTGCACGCCGTCTTCCAGCTTTTTCTGATCGTCCGTCAGATCACTCACCAGTTCCGCGGCGCTGTCGAAGCTCACCAGCATGAGCCGGTCTTCGCGTGGCCGCAGCACACTCTGTATGAAGCGAATGGCCGCCTGCTGCTCGAAGCGGAACTGTTCGCGGATACTGTTGCTGGTATCCACCAGCACGGCCAGACGAAGCGGCAGATCGGATTCGGCCGTGAACTGCTGGATCACCTGCGGCTTCTTGTTCTCGATCACTTCGAAGTCGTCTTTTCCGAGGTTGGTGACAAAGCGGCCCTTTTTGTCGGTCACCGTAAAGAGAATGTTCACGCGCGTAACGTCGAGGATGATCCGCGTCGGATTGTCGGACTCCGACGCCGCACTCGCAGTTGTTTCGGCGCCCGTCGCCGCCTTCTGTTCGGCCGCCTTCTGCGCCGCCAGAGCGGGCGCCAGGCAAAGGGGCGCGAACAGTGCGCCGATAAACAGCAATTTCATATGTGTTTCATTCTATCTTTGTCGCGACAGCCCGGTTACATGTGACACTCAGGAAGTGCGGGATCCGCAAAACAGCGAACGGCCGGTAGCGATCGTGACCGGCGCATCGAGCGGCATCGGCGCCGTTTTCGCCCATAAACTCGCGGCGCGCGGCTACGACCTCATCCTCGCCGCGCGGCGCGAGGATCGCCTGCTGGATCTCGCCCGGGAACTTTCCGTAAACACCAGAGTGCTGACGGCGGACCTGTCGCGGGAGGATGGCATCGCGGCCGCCGAGAGCGTGATCCGCGAAACACCGCGCCTCGAACTACTCATAAACAACGCGGGTTTTGGAACTTTGGGCCGCTTCTGGGAGACAGCTGTGGAAAGCCAGATCCGCATGCACGAAGTCCACGTGATGGCGACGATGCGCCTGACCCACGCCGCCCTGGCGCGAATGGTTCCGGTCGGACGAGGCGGCGTCATCAGCGTTTCGTCCGTGGCCGCGTTCGGGCAGAACCCCGGCAACGTGAGTTATTGCTCCACCAAGGCCTGGATCAACAGCTTCACGGAGGGCCTCGATTTGGAACTGCGCAGCCTGCGCTCGCCGGTCAAGGTGCAGGCGCTTTGTCCCGGATTCACCATGACCGAGTTTCATGAGACGCTCGGCATGGATGCGAAAACGATTCCGAGTTTCCTCTGGATGAAGGCTGACGACGTGGTGGATGCCTCGCTCGACGGGTTCGATCACGGGAAGGTCATCGTGGTGCCCGGATGGCAATACAGGATCGGCGCGCTATTGATGAAGCACCTTCCGCACTCGCTGAAGCGGCGCGCGGGCAGACCGGGAGGAAAGCGCGTTTGATTGTCGAATGCGTGCCAAATTTTTCGGAGGGGCGCGATCCGGTCATCGTCGCATCAATCGCGCGAGCGGTTTCCTCGACTCCCGGCGCGCCGCTGCTCGATACGACCTCCGATCAGGATCATAATCGCTCCGTGCTGACGTTTGCGGGAACACCGCAAGCGGTGGTGGAAGCGGCCGTCGCCGCCACGCGCGCCGCGGTGGAAAAAATCGACCTGACCCGGCACGCGGGAGTGCATCCGAAACTCGGTGCTGCCGACGTAATTCCTTTTGTGCCGGTACACGGCGTGACGCTGGAGCAATGCGCCGGCTTCGCCCGCGAGGCGGGCGCGAGGATCTGGGATGAACTGCGAGTTCCCGTGTATCTCTATGAGGCGGCCGCGCTCCGGCCGGAATGCCTGCGTCTGGAGAACGTGCGTAGACTGGCGCCCCACGGACTGCCCCCCGATATCGGCGAAGGCAAGCACGCGACAGCTGGCGTGAGCGTAGTGGGGGCGCGGAAGTTTCTGATCGCCTGGAACATCAACCTGCGAACGATCGATGTCGCGGCGGCGCGGGCGATCGCGCGGGCGATTCGGGAATCGTCGGGCGGGTTTCCCGCCGTCAAATCGATCGGACTGCCGCTCGAATCACGTGGCCAGTCGCAGGTTTCGATCAATCTGGTCGATTTCGAACAGACGCCGCTTTACGTGATCTTCGACGCCGTGAAAAACATGTGCGAGGAAAAGGGCATTGAGATCGCGGGCAGCGAACTGATCGGAATGATCCCCGCCGCGGCGCTCGAGAGTTCCCGTGGCCACGATCTGCGCTGGGAAAATATGCGTCCGGAGCTTATACTCGAGAACCGGATGCGCGACGCTGGCCTTGCAGTAACCCGATGACCTCGAGGAGGGTATCGACGACCGCCTCATCGCCGATGCTCGTATTCATCATGATGTTGTAGAGCGATCGGTCCGGCCACACTTTGCCGTAATACTTGCGGACGAACGCCGCTCGCTCGCGGTCCACCGATTCCAGCAGTTCTTCGGCCTCGCGCTGTTTCTGGCCGCCGGCCAGACAGCGCCGCAATTTTTCGTCGTAAGGCGCATAGAGAAAAGCGTGAAACGCGTCGTCGCGTTCGCGCAGGAACCAGGCCGCGCCACGCCCCACGATCACGCTGTTAACGCGTTCGCCAATCTCCTTTACGACCTTCTCAAACAGCACCGACAGATGCTCAGCGTCGAGTAATTCCATGTCGGCACTGTCCACGCGCGGCTCGAAACTGCCCCGCATAAAGGTCTTGATCAGCCGGTAGAACATGGAATCGCAGCGCTCTTCCCGCTCCCGCACCAGTTCGGATTTGCACTTGAGCCGGCGCGCGATCTCATCGGTGATCTCCTGATCCCACAGTTTCCATCCGAGCCGGTCGGCGACCCTGCGGGCGATGTTCGATCCGCCACATCCGTATTCGCGCTCAATGCTGACGATCCTGATCACGGCGAAACCTCCCCGGTAAAATCCCCGCGATATTAATGTATCGCGATAGACTGGGGAGAGTGTTAGTGACCATTGGCCCGCAGGCGCCGGAGAGGCCCAAATGGCTTCGCGCGCCCGCTCCCGTGGGCCGGAATTATCGCGAGCTCAAGCAACTGATCGCAGACCTGAAGCTTCACACGGTCTGCGAGAGCGCTGCCTGCCCGAACGTGGGCGAATGCTGGAATCGCCGCACTGCTACGTTCATGATCCTCGGCAACGTCTGTACGCGCCGCTGCGGATTCTGCGCCGTGCAAAAGGGCGGACCGCTGCCGGTCGATTACGACGAGCCCCGCCGCGTCGCCGAGGCCGTCGCCATAATGGGACTGCGCTACGCCGTGGTCACCAGCGTCAATCGCGACGACCGCAAGGACGGCGGTGCGGAGTTGTTCAGGCTCACGATTGAAGCCATCCGCGAACGCATTCCGGGATGCAAGGTGGAAGTCCTCGTACCGGATTTTCAGGGCAGCCACGCCGCCATGAAAATTGTCATGGACTCTCGGCCCGACGTGCTCAATCACAATACCGAAACCGTGCCGAGGCTCTATCGCCAGGTTCGTCTGGGAGCTCGCTACGAGCGCTCGCTTGACATGCTGCGCCACGCGAAAGAATTGGCTCCGGAGACCCCGGTGAAGTCGGGTCTGATGCTCGGTCTGGGGGAAACACCGGAAGAGGTGCTCCAGGTGATGCGCGACCTGCGCAATCACCGGGTCGATATTCTCACGCTCGGGCAGTATCTGCGGCCGTCGCCAAAGCATTTGCCCATCGTGCGCTACATCCCTCCCGGCGAGTTCGACGAATATCGGCGCGCGGGCGCAGAGTTGGGCTTCGCCCACGTGGAAGCCGGTCCGCTGGTGCGCAGTTCTTACCACGCCGACGATTCGCACGCCGCCGCCATGTAACGGCCCCGTTCTGCGATCATAGACGAATGTCGCGAGCCTGCATACTTGCGGTCTTCAGCGCGATTGCCGTCGCGCAGGGCGCGGAGCCGGGGGCGCCTTCCGCCGCCGGGCGCATGGATCGGCGTCTGGCCCAACTTCGCCAAAGCCCGCTCGAACTCTACGCTTTCCTGTATCGCATGCCCAAGGGCGGCGATCTCCACAACCACCTTTCCGGCGCCATTTACGCGGAGAATTTCCTGCGCGGCGCAATTGAGGAGCACTTGTGCGTGGACAAAGAAGCTCTGGCGCTGGCCGACCCGACCGCGCCCGGCGGAGCATGCGCTCCCGGCCAGGTCGACGCCAGTGCGACGCAGACCGATAATACGCTCCGCAACGCCCTGATCGACAGCTTCTCGATGCGGAATTTCGTTCCGGGAAAGCAATCGGCGCACGACCACTTTTTCGACACCTTCGATAAGTTCGGCGCGGTGAGCAGCGCGAGCCTGATCGCCGGAGTTATCCAGCGCGCGGCGGATCAGAACGAATCGTATCTGGAACTCATGGCGCTTTCGGGCGGTGGGGCGATCGCCAATCTGGGAAAGACAGTCGGACTTACCGAGGATTTCGGCGTCACCAGAGAGCGACTCGAAGCGGCCGGGCTGGGGAAACTGGTCGACGCCATGCGCAAACGCGTCGATCAGATGGAACAGACTCGCGCCAACCAGCTTGGCTGCGCCCGCACGCCCGACTCACTCGCGTGCCGTGTGCGGATTGGCTATGTCTATCAGGTATTGCGTGAATTCCCCAAAGAGCAGGTGTTCGCGCAGGTGATCGGCGGATTCGCGCTCGCGGCCTCCGATCCGAGAGTGGTCGCCGTCAACCTCGTACAGCCCGAAGACGGCTATACTTCGATGCACGACTACCATCTGCACATGACCATGGTCGATTACGCCCACAAGCTCTACCCGAACGTTCACATCACGCTGCATGCGGGCGAACTGGCGCCTGGGCTCGTTCCACCCGATGGGCTGCGGTTTCATATCCGCGAAGCCGTCGAATTGGGGCACGCCGAACGCATCGGCCATGGCGTCTCCGTCATGTATGAGAAGGACCCGGCTTCATTGCTTTCCGAGATGCGCGATCGCCATATCCTCGTCGAGATCAATCTGACCAGCAACGATTTGATTCTTGGCATCAAGGGCGACGATCACCCTTTTCCCATCTATCGGAAGCAGGGCGTTCCCGTCGCGCTCTCGACCGACGACGAGGGAGTGTCCCGGTCGCAGCTGACCGAGGAGTTTGAGCGAGCTGTGTTGACTTACAAGTTGACTTACTCGGATCTGAAGGAACTTGTCCGCAACAGCCTCGAATACTCGTTCGCCCCCGGCGCCAGCTACTGGAAGGATCGCAGGTACGGTTCAGCCGCCACTCCTTGCGCCGCCCCGAAGGCCGCGGCCTGCCGTGAGTATCTCGAGAAGAACGACAAAGCGCGGCTCGAAGCCGATCTGGAAGATCGATTCGCGGCTTTCGAAAAATAAGAATATGCGAGGCTGGCTGATCCATTGGTTACTGAGCGGCGTCGCCCTGCTGATCGTGGCAAACATCCTGCCCGGCATTCAGGTGGACGGGTTCGGCGCGGCCCTGATCGCCGCTTTGGTCATCGGTTTCGTCAGCGCGACGGTGGGCCTGATTCTCAAGATCATCCTGCTGCCGTTCATTCTGCTTTCGCTGGGCATCGTCTATTTCCTGATCAACGGATTGATGCTGAAGCTGGCCTCGGAAGTCGTACCCGGCTTTCGCGTCAACGGGTGCATGACGTCAGTGATCGGGTCGATCCTTTTGACGCTCGTGGACTTCGTGCTGAACCGCCTCGCCGGCTTTTGACTACTGGATCGCAATCGACAGCCCGTACTGACTGTCGACATGAATGGTGGGCGTTATATACATCTGCAGCACCACCGGATACGAAGGAGGCGTGTCCAGTATTCCGAGTGGCGGCGCGAGATCCGGCACTTGAACGCTCAATCGGTAGACATTCCCGGGCAGCCCGGTGACGGGTCCAAAGAAGGCCGAGACGATATCGCAGGAGAATCCTTCGATGGTCAAATTGGGATGGAATTGCGTCGCGGCATAGCCGTCAGCGCCGGCAGGCTGATCGCCCGGCGGCAGCCTGGGAAACGATACGGGGCCCACGCCGGTTGCAAATACCGTGATCCGCGAGCCAGCCGGTGCGGGGTGCGAAGGGCTATTGAGCGTGCCGTCCTCGTTGAGAATATACGCCTCGCCGTAGCCAGTGCCGTTGGCGGAAAACAAGCCGGGGTAGTTCGAAGTTACTGCGACCCACACCGGGTTCGAGGTCATGCCGCCGGATTGCACCTGGAACGACGCCGCGTTGCCCGCAACATTCGATGGCACTGTCCCCGTAATCCGGTTGGCGCTGATTGAGATCACCGGAACGGGCACGCCGCCCATCAGGAGCTGCGCGTCGTTTCCGAACCCCGCGCCCTGAATCATGATGGTTTCGCCGCCTGAAATGGGAACGTCCAGCAGGCTGGCGGCGTTCTGAATCGAATCGATTCGCAGCGCGGGAGGCGCAGTCACGGCAATGCTGTTCAGGAAAACATTTCCATACGGCGATCCATCCATGCCGCCGATCACGATGCTGCCGTTCGGTGCAACCGCCACGCCCTGCGTGGTGAAATACTTGTCGTTTCCGTAGTAACTCGAAAACAAGAGGGTCGAGAGATCGCCCGAAAGCTCGCTCAGAAATCCTACGCCAAACCCGATGTACATCGGGGTTCGGGTGGGAAGACCGGAGGACGTCGAGCCTCCGATATAGACGTTGCCCGCCGCATCGAGGGCCATCGATTTGATGGTAGTGCCGTTCAACGCATAAAAATACGTCCCGGCAAGCACGTTTTGGAGAAGCGGGTCCATCCTTGCGATCGATTGCGATTGCGGGGTTGGTTGGCTCGTGAAGGCCGGCAGTGGGTTTGGACTCGGCTGGAAAGCGCCCGCAGTGGCGGCGGGGCCGGGAACCAGATACACACTGCCGTCACCCGCGATCGCAATAGCCTGCGCGCCGCCCTGGACCGGTCCCGCAAGAATCGTCGACCCGGTGGGGTCAAGCCGGAAGGTATCAAAGGGCCCCCCGGCATAAGCACTGCCATCGGAAGCCACAGCCAGGGCGTTCACCGGGCTGGCGCCGCCAAAGTATGTCGAATAGATCAGCCTGGATGCCGCGGGATTGAACCGGGTGATAAATCCTTCTCCTTCGCTCGCGGAAACGCCCGTTCCCCCGCAGCAAAACATGGTTTCATATGCCGCCGGCGTGGTGGGCAGGCCTCCATACGTCACACCCGCGATGTATGCCGAACCGTCGGCGCCCACTGCAATTGCCCTGGGCAATTGGCCAGTGGCGAAATAGGTCGAATAATTCAAGGATCCGTCCGGATTCAGTTTGAACAGGAAACTCGCCTCGCCGGCGCTGCCGCCGACGTCCTCCGCCAAAACCGGAGGCGGATACGAAGGTGAGTACGTCCCTGTCGTGGTCGGGAAATTGGTTGAAGTCGTGGTTCCCGTCACATAGACGTCGCCTGCCGCGTCGACTGCGATTCCCGCTGCCGCGCTGGTCCCATTTCCGCCCATCGAAACGGAGTAGACGACATTGCCGGACGTATTGAATTTCGTAACAACGCAAACGGCGCTGCAGGCTGCAACGTAGACATTGCCCTGCGCATCCGCGCCCGGACCGGCAAAAGACGAGTACGCTCCGCCAGTCAACTGCGTGATCCAGTTGAATGCCGGGAAATTCTGCGAAAAGCACAAAGAGGCGACCCCGAGAAACGCAACCGCAAGGCGCAACATAGATCCCTCCTTAACGGATAGTCTACAAAGATGCCGTTTCAAAACGAGCAGATCTGGCAGCCCAACACAACTTGAACGGCGCCTCGTCAGTCGCAATGACGTTCAGGAGCAGCGGATCGATTGCGATTGCGAGGTCGGTTGCCGCGTGAAGAGCTCGCGCTTCGAGATCATGCGTCCATCCGTTCGACCCATTGAGCGCGCCATGCGGGAGCCGCGAATGGGTCGGCAAAGTACTGCGTTTCCCGCGCGACCTTGTCGTCCCTGAACTCCATGATGCTTACGGTGCAGGACGGCTTGCCGTCATATTTCAGGATAAGGAATCGCCCGACTGCGGGTATTCCAGCACTGCGTCCTCATGATAGATGCGGTGCTCCGTTTCGAAATCGTTGGCATCGGACGCCGCCCAATGCTGATCCAGTGCCACACGGATCTCTTGATCTCGCGCACTCGAATACTGCTCAGGGTTCTGTTGATCGCTCATCCTGAGCTTTCATTTAACCAGAAGTTAAATCCTCTGCCGGAATCGGCTGTCCGACTCGAGTTATTGTTTCGCGATCAGGCATTGCGGTCCGGCCGGCACCCTTGCGGCCCGATGGAAATGGGGCGTGTTGCCATGGAGGGGGCGTGTTGCCATGGAGAACGATCGGCCCGTACGCCTACGGGCGCGAGTTATAGAACACGCTGAAAAAGATCAGCAGACTGAGAGCGGCGATAAACGGGACCAGCGTGGTCAGCAGGTTTACGGCGGGCGCGATCCCCGCTGCAACCGTAGAGATGGCGCGCACCAGATTAATCGCTGTGAGGACGGTCCAGAATGCCATCCCGACCAGTGCAAGGAAAGCCGCGGTTCGGAGGTTCATATTCCCATTCTTGCCGTTTTAGTTTTGTCCCGAGGGGCTGGAGCACTTCTTACTCCAAATCCCTGGGCTGGTATGATGACCTGCTCTTTGTCACCCGAGCGGTGGGCGCGGCATCGTCGCCTCCTCGAGGAGCCCTCTACAGATTCCGTTTCAGGAACGAGCAGATCTGGTAACCCACCACGAACTTGAACGGCGCCTCGCCCAGCGTGTAATGCCCGCATGGCATCACCACTAATTTGTGATCGAGCCCGCGCTGGCGTACGTGCTCCACCACCTGCCGCGAAAACTCCGGCAAAAACGTGGTGTCATAAGTCGCGTAAAGAAAAAACGAACGCTTCTTCAACCCCGCGAAACGGTCCATATATCGCACCGGGCTGATGCAATCCCACACCGCGCGCAAGCGCTCGCGATCGATTTGCCCCTCCATGCCCTGGCGGATATGGCGCGTCGAGAGTCCGGTCCACACAACGTCGGCGAAGTAGGTGGAGCAGTGATTGAAAACGTTGACGCGAATGCGCGGATCGTGCGAAGTGGCAAGGAACGCGTAGCAGGAACCGAGGCTCGTGCCGACAATGCCCAGATCGGTATAGCCACGATGTTCCAGCCAGTCGAAGCAGCTTCTGACGTCGATCACGGACTGGCGCGTGGCGTCTATGGTGCGGGCGATGTTGGACGAAACCGCATAATCGGCGCGGGTCAGTTCGGGCGGCATGCGCCTGTCATGGTAGGGGAGGCTGATGCGCAGCGCCGAGATCCCCAGCTTCGCAATGGCTTCGCACAGCGCCACATGCTGCTGCGGACTCGCGTTCCAGTGCGGCAGCACCACCACCGCTTTGGGGCCGCGCCGGAATCGCGGGCTGGCCGGGAAGTATCGCGCGTGAACCGTGTTGTTTTCGTGATACGGCGTTTCCACCGCGGACGTGAAGCGCAGCCAGGACTGCTCGATGCGGAAATCGCGCGGCGGCCGGTAATCGAAAAACTCCGGGCTGCGCTCGAGCGCGAGCCGGTTCAGCGCCAGAATGCGCGCTTCCGGGTCCGCTTCCGCGGATTGAACAGGCCACCCCGCGCTCCAGTCGAGACCCCAGTCGAACGGGCGTACGACGCGGTCGGTGGAGCGCGTCGCGAGATCCATTTCCCAGGCGTGCATGCGCCGCCCGTACCAGGCTTTGACCATATTGACTGAAGTTCCAGGTTACCAGAGGCGAACTTCAAAACGATTACCGCAGAAATTTCTCCTCGCGCTTCTGCTTCGCCCGCCGCCGCAGCAGGGGTTGATTCAAAAATTCTACGAACGGCATCATCGCCTCGATGCGTGTGACGATCTCCCGGAACAACTTGGGCGTCGTGGCAATTTTGGGATCGATATTCGCGTCGAGCAGGTATTGTTTACGCCGGATCAGATCGGCGGCCGGATGATCCGCGTCGAACCCTTTCGGCATACGCGTGACGCTTGCGCCCCATAGTTCGCCGAACAGTTTCCTGATTTTCGGCGTCTCGAAGGTCGCACGGAAATGCCGGTGGTTCTCCGCAATATGCTGTCGCACCGCCAGCAGCACATCCCGATCCGGCGTATACACCCCGCCAGCCACCTCGATATTCTCCGGCGATACCGCGAAATAAACAGCGGCGGAGCCGTCGTTCTTTTCGAACCCGTGGCGCAGCATCAACGCCGATACGAAGGTCTTGTAAGGCGTTTTGTCCCTGGAAAAGCGCGTATCGCGATAGATCCGGTACACGCATTTGGCGGGCTCGCCCGCGTAGTCCGGGGCGAACCGCAGCATTTCGCGGTGAATGGCGCTCACCAGTTCGATCATGGGCTGCCGCAGCTTTTCTTCGAACACGGGTTTACGCGGCAGAAACCACTCGCGATCGTTATTCTTCTTGAGCCCGCGCAGGAACGCCATCCCTTCGGCCGGAAAGCCGGGGAACCCGGTTTGCGTATTCGCCATCCCTATAATTAGAGCAATGAATTGCGTTCAGGAGACGTTTCAACAACTCTCCGCGCTGCCCGAAATCACCGTTCTCCGCGACGCGCCGCTTTCGAACTACACTCGATTCGGCATCGGCGGCCCCGCCGACATCTTCGCCGAGACGCGCAATACCGAAATCTTCATCGACGCATGGCGAATCGCGCGCGCGAGCGGGCTCGATATCGTCGTCATCGGCGGCGGCACCAATCTGATCGTTTCGGACGCGGGTTTTCGCGGCGTCGTTCTGAAGCTGTCGAATAACCGCATCGGCGCGGATGGGTTGACGGCGCGTGTGGAGGGAGGGGCATCGCTGCAGTCCCTCGTCGATTTCACCGTCGACGCCGGACTCAAAGGCCTCGAAACCATGACCGGGATACCCGGTTCCGCCGGGGCTGCGATCTATGGCAATGCGGGCGCCTACGGGCATTCCATCTCGGAACGCCTCTCGAGAGTTCGTTTTTTCGACGGAGATGGCATCCGCGAATTCGATAACGCTCACTGCGAGTTCCATTACCGCGAGAGCATTTTCAAGCGCCACAGGAACTGGATCGTTTTCTCGGCTGAACTTACTATGGAACCGGGCGATGCCGCCTTGCTGCGGGAAACCGCCGACAGAATCCTCGGCATCCGCAACAGAAAGTATCCGCCCACGATGAAGTGCGCGGGCAGCATCTTCAAGAATTTTCTTTACGCAGATCTGCCGGAGCGCGTCGCCGCCGCGATCCCTGCCAACGTGATCATCGAAGGTAAGGTGCCGTCCGCGTGGTTCCTCGATCAGGCCGGCGCCAGGGGAGTGCGCCTCGGGGATATTCAGGTCGCCGACTACCACGCCAACCTGATCTACAATGCAGGATCGGGCACGGCGCGCGATCTGGTGTCAATCATCGCGGAATTGAAGCAGCGCGTCGAGCGCCGGTGGGGCATCCCGCTCGAAGAAGAAGTGCAGTACGTCGGCTTCGCCCCGGCCCCGGTGGCCGATCGGGAAGCTGTCACAATCTAAAGGATGCACATGCGAACGCCGACGCGTTACTCCACTCTGCTCGCCCTCGCGGCCTCGTTCGCTATTGCCCGCGGAGCCGGCGCGCAGGTCAACAATGCCCCGCCCTCGGGCGAAAGCCTGCTCCAGCGCTACATAGACCACAGCGGCGGCGCCGAAGCTTACGCCAAAGCGAAAAACATGTCGATGAGCGGGACTGTCGAGATGGCGGGACGCAACATCTCGGGCACAGTTACCATCTTCGAGGAAGGCAAGAAATCCTATACCGCGATGGATTTCCCCGGAATCGGAAAGGTCGAGGAGGGTTACGATGGCGAGACCGCATGGGAAGACAGCGCTCTCGAAGGACCGCGAATACTGGAGGGCGACGAAAAGACTTCAGCCAAGCGCGCCGCCACGCTTGCGCTGATTACTTCCTGGCGCGATGTTTACAAGACTGCCCGCACACTGGGCGAGGCGGACGTGGACGGCAAACCCGCCTGGAAGGTCGAGATGACGCCGAACGAAGGCAAACCGGAGACGTTCTTTTTCGAGAAGGACTCCGGGTTGCTCGTGCGCATCTCGGCGGTTCTTTCCACTGCGTTGGGCGACATTGCCACCGAGGCAACGATGTCCGACTTCCGTCCGGTCGACGGCATTCTGACGCCGTTCGCCATAACGGAAAAGGCCATGAGCCAGAACATCGTCATGCATTTTTCGAAGATCGCGTACAATGCCGACATCCCGGCCAATCGATTCGATCTGCCCAATTCCGTGAAGGCAAAACGCGACCGCAAAAAGTAGGGCGGGGTTAGTGACCAGCGGCCGATGGCCGCGGAATCAGATCTCTTCGAGGAAAGTCTTCAGTCGGTAGCTTCGGCTCGGATGCCGCAGTTTCCGCAGCGCCTTCGCCTCAATCTGCCGGATCCGTTCTCTGGTGACGGCGAAGTTCTGCCCCACTTCTTCCAGCGTATGCTCGGCGCCATCCTCCAGACCGAAACGCAGCCGGATGATCTTTTCCTCGCGCGGCGAAAGCGTCTTGAGCACCTCCGCCGTCTGCTCGTGGAGACTCAGGTTCATGATCTGCTCGGCCGGCGAGAGGCTGGCCTGGTCCACAATGAAGTCGCCCAGATGCGATTCGTCTTCTTCGCCCACGGGCGTTTCCAGCGAGATCGGCTCCTGCGCTACTCGCATCACACGGCGCACCTTCTGCACCGGCAGTTCCATTCTCATCGCCAGCTCTTCGCTGGTCGGTTCCCGGCCCAGTTCCTGCACCAGACTGCGCGAACTGCGGATCAACTTATTGATCGTTTCGATCATGTGCACCGGAATGCGAATGGTGCGGGCCTGGTCCGCGATCGCCCGCGTGATCGCCTGCCTCACCCACCACGTGGCGTAGGTGGAAAATTTGTAGCCGCGGCGGTACTCGAATTTCTCCACTGCCTTCATCAGCCCTATATTGCCTTCCTGGATCAAGTCCAGAAACTGCAGTCCGCGATTGTTATAGCGCTTGGCGATGCTCACTACCAGCCGCAGATTCGCCTCGATCAATTCCTGCCGCGCGGTCTCGGCTTCGCGGTCCGAGCGGTTGACCAAATCGAGCGAGCGCCGCAACTCAACCGCCGATGAGCCATATTTGTTCTCAATTTCCTGAATCGCGGCGCCCAGAAGACGCTGTTCGCGGCGTAATTCGCGCAGGACTTCCAGGGATCCAGCCGCCTCGATAGCGCGCAGATTGCGCGCCAGGCGTTGCTCTATGGGTCTTGCCTCGTCTACCGCCGCACGCAAGCTCGAAATCAGGACCTTCACCGCCTGGTTCTGCAGCGGGATGGCACAAGCGTCGCGCGAAATCCTGACCGACAGCCGCGCCAGTTCCCAGCGCAGCCTGCGATTCTGCTTTGGCTTCGTATGCCTGGGAACGGCGACTATGCGTTGTTTCAGCTGGAAAAACTTCCTGCGCATTTTTTCCAGTTCGTCACACGCCGCGATCATTTCGCCTGCGGCCTTCTCGTATGTCTCATCGGACGGAGTTGGGTCGTTGAACTGAAGGATATCCCGCGGGTCGGCGATGCCGTCGCGAACGTCCTCCCCGAGCTTGATCGTGGCCTGAATGATCAAAGGGCACCGCGACAGGATACGTCTGACGCGGGTCTGCCCGCGCTCGATGCGCCGTGCAATTTCGATTTCACCCTCGCGGTTGAGAAGCGGCACCGAGCCCATTTCCCGCAGATACAGCCGGACGGGATCGTGGGTTTTGTCGAGACTCTCGATCAGTTCCTCGGCATCTTCGAATCGCCGATCATCGATTCTCTCTTCGTTCGCGCCTTGCTCGGACGCGACTCCATCAATCTCGTGCGGAATCAGTCCGATGACTTCATCGAACAGCACAAAGGCGCTCTCTTTACTCACCAGCGCAAGTGCATCAACGGCTTCGAAGTTGTCTTCCGCCACTGAAATCGCTCCCTGAAGGGCAGTGAATCGAAATGATTGTACCCGAATAAACAGGGTGACGTAAGGCAGCCTGTTGTTTCACCCGCCTGACCCACAAGAGTAATGAGGCGGACTGAGTCAATTGCCTTAGCGGATCTGCGAGAGCTGGCGGGCCAGTTCCATCGCGTCGTTTATGCGGCCTTCACGCTCGGCCGATTTGATGCGCAGTTTCAACTCCCGAATTGTGCTTTCGCGGTCGGTGTGCTGAAGCGCGTCGATGCATGCCCGGCCGTCTTCCAACGTCGGATCGCCGGAGCCGGCGTGATCCAACATGATCGTCGCGAGCTTCTCCTGCAGGGAGGGAGTGAGGCGCTCATGGAGCGTATTGAAGCTCACGATTTCGCCGGCCCGGTGGATCGTTATCAAAGTTTCATAAATGGGCGCCGTGGTGAGCTGCCTGAGCGCGGGCAGATCGTTCAGGCGATCCAGCAACTCCTCGCGAGCGGCCGCATCCTTCACGAGCAGCGATAGCAGTATTCGATCCGTCTCGCGGGTCGGATCGGTTTTCATTACCGAG
>CAWBIS010000119.1:0-33145 GCA_963788485.1 Terriglobia bacterium | reverse complement strand
TAACAATTTCATAATCTCCTAATACTGTTCAGCGCAGTAGCGCCGAGACTCTTCGAGAATTTTTATACTGGTTTTATCCAGTTCCTGAGGCTGGGTCTCAAAACATTAATAAAATGCTAGAACATTTATTTTCCGCCATGTTTGTTTGTTTGGCGTTTCTTTTTGCCGCGTACAGTCAATAATATGACGTTCGCGGGCCATACAATATGTTTAACGCATAGCAAACAAACTCTTGGCGCAAATGGCTGGCACGTCCTCTGCTAGGCTTTGGCTCGTGCAAGGCTCGTGGCGCGGTTTGAATTCCGCGCGAGCCATGTTCGGTTGTTGCCAAAAAAAACAATGAATCATTGGCAGACATGCCGACTCACCGGAAAGGAAAAGGCTCCGCTGATACATGAAAAAAATTGAGGCAATCATCAAACCATTCAAGCTTGACGAAGTAAAAAAACCGCCCTCGAGGAAATCGGCGTTCACGGGCTGACCGTACTTGAGGGCAAGGGTTTCGGACGACAGAAGGGACACACCGAAACCTGGGTCAGAAAGTTCATCCTTACGGTTTCCGGCTCGGCTTCAACAAGCCGTGGCGCTCCCGCTGGTTTTCCAAGCAGGGCTACGCGCAGCTTCTCCAGGAAGATCTCGAGTTGAAGGAAGGCCTGCGAAAGCAGCTGCGGTCGGCGGGCGTCAGTTCGATCGAGGTCGACCGCCCCGGCAACAAGCTGCGCGTCACCATCCGCACCTCGCGTCCCGGCATCATCATCGGCCGCAAGGGCGCCGAGATCGAAAAGCTCAAGACCGCGCTGGCAAAGAAGACCAAACGCGAAGTCTTCATCGACATTCAGGAAGTGCACAAGCCGGAGCTCGACGCCCAGCTCGTGTCGGAATCGATTGCCCTGCAGCTTGAAAAGCGCGTGGCGTTCCGCCGCGCGATGCGCAAGGCCGTGGATTCGGCGCTGCGCTTCGGCTGCAAGGGAATCAAGGTCCGCGTCTCGGGCCGGCTGAACGGCGCGGAAATCGCCCGCAGCGAGTGGTATCTGCAGGGGCAGCTTCCGCTTCACACCCTGCGCGCCGACATCGATTACGGCACGACTGAAGCCCACACCACGTACGGCGTTATTGGCGTCAAGGCGTGGTTGTACAAGGGCGAAATTCTGGCCGACGGCAAACGAACCACGATGTCGCAGGATGGCGAGCCGCGGCGCAACGAACGCGGTCCCGGACCGCGCGATCGCGACCGGCGCCCGCGCAGAGAAGGCGACCGGCCGGGCGGAGATCGTCCCGGCGCAGATCGTCCTGGCGGAGATCGCACCGGTGCGGATCGCCCGGCTCCCATAGGCGAGCCGGCGCCTCCGATTCAGGCAGCCCCCGCCGAAGCGCGCCCGGTGCGTACCGGCGGCCCCATCATGCCGCCGCTGATGCCGCCGGCGCAGCCGGCCTGGAAGGAATCCGCCAAACAGGCGGAACCGGCCGAGTCCGCGCCTGAGTCTCAACCGGAAGCTTCTTCCACTTCCGAGGCTTCTTCCGAGCCGACCGAGAGCAAGGAATAACTGAACTATGTTGATGCCGAAGAAGGTCAAGTTCCGCAAGGTACAACGCGGGCGCATGAAGGGCAAGGCCTGGCGCGGGTCGTCCATCGCGTTCGGCGAGTTCGCCCTCAAGTCGATGGATTGCGGATGGATCACGTCGCGCCAGATCGAAGCGGCCCGTATCGCCATGACCCGTTTCATCAAGCGCGGCGGCAAGGTCTGGATCCGCTTGTTCCCGGATAAACCGATCACCAAGAAGCCCGCGGAAACCCGTATGGGAAAAGGTAAAGGCGCGCCCGAGGAGTGGGTAGCAGTGATCCGCCCGGGAAAAATTCTGTTCGAAATGGAAGGCGTGGGGCAGGACATCGCCCAGCAGGCCATGCGTCTGGCCGCGCACAAGATTCCGTTGAAGACGAAGTTCATCTCGCGTGAGAGCGCGGAGTAATCGGATGGAACGCGGAGCAATCAGGTGAAAAAAACTACGCTGCGGGGGCTTGCTCCCGAGGAAATGCAGAACAAGCTGCGCGAGATTGACGAACAGTCGTTCCGCATCAAGTTTCAAATATCGATGGGTCAGACCGACGGCGTCCGGCGCCTGCGCGAAAACCGCAAGGATCGTGCGCGCCTGTTGACGTGGCTGCGGGAACACGAAATGCGGAGGGCCAGCTGATGGCCGGCGAACACAAGAAAAACGAGAAGGTCGGCGAAGTGGTCTCGACGAAAATGCAGAAGACCATCGTGGTGCAGGTGAGCCGCCGGGTGCCGCATCCGCTTTATCGCCGCATCGTGATGAAGCACAAGAAATTCTACGCGCACGACGAAGACGGTACGGCGCAGGTGGGCGATGTGGTTCGCATTATCGAATGCCGCCCGATGAGCAAATTGAAGCGGTGGCGCCTCGGCGACGTAATCCGGCGCTCGGCGCTGGTCGGAGCGGCCCAGCCCTCCGATCTCGACGTGAAGATTTAAGTGGTCAGGAGCTAACAAACCATGATCGGGATGAGAACTATCCTCGAGGTGGCCGACAACAGCGGCGCGCGAAGACTTTCGTGCATCCTGCCGCGCGGCGGCGATCTCGGGCTCCGGGCCGGGCTCGGAGACGTGGTAACGGCGGCAGTGAAGGAAGCGGCGCCCGATTCGGCCATCAAGAAGGGCAAGGTTGTGCGTTGCGTGATCGTGCGCATGCGCAAGGAAACCCGCCGGCGCGACGGCAGTTATATCCGCTTCGATTCCAACGCGGCCGTATTGATCAACGAAGTGGGCGAGCCCATCGGGACGCGCGTCTTCGGGCCCGTTGCGCGCGAGTTGCGCGACAAGCGGTACATGAAGATTGTGTCGCTCGCGCCGGAGGTGATTTAAGTGTCGGTGAAATTGAAAAAAGACCGGCGGGAGCCGGTGCGGATTCAGATCCGCAAAAACGATCAGGTGAAGGTGATCGCGGGCGACGACAAAGGCGCCACCGGACGCGTGCTCGATGTCGATACGTCGAAGGGCTATGTCTACGTCGAAAAAGCCAACATAATCAAACGGCACACGAAGAAGAACCCGGCCAAACAGATTGCCGGCGGTATCGCCGAAAAAGAAGGTCCCATCGCAATATCGAATGTGATGATTCTGTGCGGCAAATGCGGCCCTGTCCGGATCGGACATCACGTGACCGAGGGCGCCGGCGGCAAGAGCCGGCGGACGCGCATCTGCCGCAAATGCGGGCAGACCCTTGACAAGAAGTAGGGAAGCCGGGAAATAAGGACGCAGCGGGAAACGAAATGGCAGCGAGACTCAGAGAGCATTATCTGAAGAAGGTGGTACCCGCCCTGACGAAGGAGTTCGGGTACAAGAACGTAATGGCCGTGCCGAAAATCGAGAAGGTTGCGATCAACATCGGCCTGGGCGAAGCCACAGGCAACGCCAAGCTGATGGACGGCGCCGTCAACGAACTTGGAGCTATCGCCGGCCAGAAGCCGGTGATCACGAAGGCCAAAAAATCGATCGCCGCGTTCAAGCTGCGCGAAGGCATGGCGATCGGCACCATGGTCACGCTGCGCGGCGACCGTATGTACGAATTTCTGGACCGCCTGTTGAATGTTGCCCTGCCTCGCGTCCGCGACTTCCGCGGCGTGTCGTCGAAATCCTTCGACGGGCGCGGCAATTACACGCTGGGCGTGAAGGATCAGCTCATTTTCCCCGAAATCGATTATTCGAAGGTCGAGAAGACCAAGGGGATGAACATTTCGATAACCACCACTGCGCGGACCGACGCCGAAGGGCTGGCGCTGCTGAAGCAGATGGGCATGCCTTTCCGGACACAGTAGCAGGACGCAGCAGGAGGAAGAGAGATTTTTCATGGCCACCACCGCCAAGATCGCAAAAGACCAGAAGATCGCCGCCGCCAACAAGCTGGCGCACGAGCAGAAGAGGAAGCCGAAATTCGCCTGCCGGCATCGCAATCGCTGCTGGCGCTGCGGCCGTCCTCGCGGATTCCTCCGCAAATACGGCGTCTGCCGCCTGTGTTTCCGGCAGCTGGCGTTGAACGGCGAAGTGCCCGGCGTCGTCAAGGCGAGCTGGTAACAGGCAAATTGTTAAGGATTGGTTGAGGAGGTACGGGATAAGTGACAAGTGATCCAATCGCGGACATGCTGACTCGGGTACGCAACGCCATGGCGGCGCGGCATCCGAAAGTGGATGTGCCGGCTTCGAAACTCAAGGCGGAGATTGCCCGGATCCTCAAAGAAGAGGGTTATATCGCAAATTTCAAGGTCGCCCCGGCTGAAGCCGGACCCAAAGGCGGCGGAGATGACGGCGTGCGAAAGGTCATCCGCATCTATTTGAAGTATTCGACCGACAATTCGCCCGTGGTGACCGGTATCGAGCGCGTTTCGCGCCCCGGCTGCCGCACTTACGTCGGCAAGACCGATATACCGCGCGTGCAGGGTGGGCTCGGGATCAGCATCCTGACCACGCCCCGCGGGGTGATGACCGGCCGGACGGCGCGCAAGGAAGGCGTCGGCGGCGAGATTTTGTGCAGAGTGTGGTAGCGAGGTCCGGAAGAGAGACATGTCCAGAGTAGGAAAAAAGCCGATTCCGCTGCCTTCCACCGTGAAGATACAGGTCGGCGGGCAATTGAAGGTGCAGGGCCCGAAGGGCACGCTCGAAGTGCCCATCCCGGCCGGGATCAGCATTCGGCAGAACGGCGCCAATCTCGAAATTCATCGCGATTCGGACGAACACGCCGCGCTGCACGGGTTGACCCGGGCGCTGGCCGCCAACGCCGTTCAGGGTGTTTCCACTGGCTTCACGCGCGAGCTCGACATCGTGGGTATCGGCTATCGCGCCGACGTCAAGGGTAAGATCGCCACGTTTACGCTCGGCTATTCGCATCCGATCGAAGTGCTCCTGCCGGATGGCGTCGACATGAAAATCGACAAACAGACCCATCTGATCCTGAGCAGCTACGACAAGCAGATGCTGGGGCAGGTGGCGGCGAATATCCGCGCGCTGCGCAAGCCCGATCCGTACAAGAACAAGGGTGTCCGGTATACCGGCGAAGTGCTCAAGAAGAAGGTTGGAAAGAGCGGAGCGACCGGAGGCAAGAAGTGATCGTCGGGCCGGCCGGAGGCAGAAAATAATTATGATTCGCAAGATTTCGAAAAACGAGATCCGCGAGCGCGTCCACATTCGCATTCGCAAGAAACTTCGCGGCACCCCCGAGCGTCCGCGCCTCACCGTGTTCCGCAGCGTTGCGCATATTTATGCGCAGGTGATCGACGACTCCAAAGGCGTCACCCTGGTTGCCGCCAGTTCCACCGAAAAGGCCGATGGCGGAAAAAAAGCCTCGGGCGGAAATGTGGCGGCGGCGAAGGAAATCGGCAGGCGCGTGGCCGAGCGGGCCAAAGAGAACGGCATCAATAAAGTGGTGTTCGATCGTGGCGGCTATATCTATCATGGCCGGGTGAAGGCGCTGGCCGATGCCGCGCGGGAAGCGGGACTGGAGTTTTAATGGCTGTCGCAACGGTAAAACGGGTCGATCCGCAGTCGCTGAATCTGAAGGAAAACGTAGTCGCGATCAACCGCGTCACGAAGGTCGTCAAGGGCGGCAAGAACATGAGCTTCTCGGCTCTGGTCGTCGTGGGCGATTCTTCGGCGCGCGTCGTCGGATTCGGCGTGGGCAAGGCCAAGGAAGTGCCGTCGGCGATCCGTAAAGGCATCGAAGCGGCGAAGAAGAATCTGCGCAAAATCCACCTGCTCGAGAACACCATTCCTCACCAGGTGCTGGGCCGCTATGGCGCGGGCATGGTGATGCTGAAGCCGGCGCAGGACGGAACCGGTGTGATCGCCGGCGGCCCGGTGCGCGCCGTGGTGCAGGCCTGCGGGATTCCCAACGTGCTGACGAAATCGATCGGCAGCCACAACCCGCATAACGTGGTGAAGGCCACCATCAACGCGCTTGAACAACTGCGCGACAAGAACGCCGTAATGGAAATGCGCGGACTCACCCCGGAGAAAATGTAAGATGTCTGAACCGACGCAGGGAATGATCAGGATCAAGTTGATTCGCAGTCCCATCTGCACGCCCGAGAAACATAAGGTGATCGTGCGTAGCCTCGGCCTGCGCAGGATCAACCAGATTGTGGAACGCCCGGATACACCGTCCTTCCGCGGCACCGTGAAGAAGATTCCGCACCTGCTGGCGCTGGTCGACTGATTTACGCAAGTTTTTTTTAAAGGATTAGCATGAATCTGAGTTCACTCAAACCACCCGCCGGGCAGAAGCACCGGAAAAAGCGGATCGGCCGCGGCATGGGTTCCGGCAAGGGCAAGACCTCGACCCGCGGTCACAAGGGCGCGCGCTCCATCTCCGGCTACAGCATCATGCGCGGATTCGAGGGCGGCCAGATGCCGCTGCACCGCCGTTTGCCCAAGCGCGGCTTCACCAACGTCTTCAAAAAGCAATTTGCCATCGTGAACCTGCGGGACCTCGACAAACTCCCCGGCGATACGTTCACCGTCGACAGCCTCACCCAACTCGGCGTGATCAAAAAGCTGGGCGACGGATTGAAGGTACTGGCCACGGGCGAAATCACCCGCGCCATCAATATCGAAGCGCACATTTTTTCCAAAGCCGCCGCCGACAAGATTGCCAAAGCCGGCGGACAGGCCAAAGTCATCGGAGCGGAAGCGGCGTAGAATAGCATCGTAGCGAGAGAGCGAGAAATCCGTGGGAAAGCTTTTTGAAGCGATAGCCAATATCTTCCGCATACCGGACCTCCGGAAGCGCGTCCTGTTCACGTTCGCGATGCTGGCCGTCTACCGGTTTGGCAGTTTCGTGCCGACTCCCGGCATCGACGTCAATCGCTGGCAGGACTTCCTGACGCGCCAGAACGGCTCGATCTTCGGCTTCTTCGATCTGTTCGCCGGCGGCAATATTCGCCGGCTGAGCGTGTTCGCGCTGGGCATCATGCCGTACATCACGGCATCGATCATCCTGCAGTTGCTTACGGTGGTTGTTCCCACGCTCGAAAAACTGCAGAAGGAAGGCGAACTGGGCCGGCGCAAGATCACCCAGTGGACGCGCTACCTGACGGTCGCTCTCGGCATCGCCCAGTCCTTCGGCATTGCCATGGGCCTGCAGACCATGCAGGACAACATCGTGCCGCATCCCGGTATCGGCTTCGTGTTCATGACGATCCTGTCGCTGACTACCGGCACCGCGTTCATCATGTGGCTGGGCGAGCAGATCACCGAACGCGGTATCGGCAACGGCATGTCGCTGATCATCTTCACCGGCATCGTGGTCGGATTGCCCGCCGCCATCGGCAACGTCTACCTCAACGTATTCGTGACGCACGAATGGACCGTGCTCGAATTCGCCCTGATCCTGATCATGATGGTGCTCGTCGTCGCGTTCATCGTCATGGTGGAAACGGCGGAGCGGCGCATCCCCGTCCAGTACGCCAAGCGCGTGATCGGCCGGCGCGTGATGGGCGGCCAATCGACCCACATGCCGCTCAAGGTGAACGCCGGCGGCGTCATTCCGGTGATTTTTGCGTCATCCATTCTGGCGTTCCCCCAGACCGCGGCGACTTTTCCTTTCGTCAAAAACAGCCAGTGGCTGAGCGGCATGCTCACGGCAATCCGGCACGGCGAGCCCCTCTACGTTCTGCTTTTCGTGGCGCTGATTATTTTCTTCTGCTTCTTCTACGTGTCGATCATCTTCAATCCGAATGAAGCGGCCGACAACATGCGCAAGTATGGCGGGTTCATCCCCGGCATCCGGCCCGGCCGCAGCACGTCGGATTACATGAACACCATCCTGACCCGGATCACGTTCGTGGGCGCCATTTACCTCGCCATCATCTGCCTGATTCCGGACATCATGATCTCCGGAATCCATTTGCAGCATCTGCCGCTGGTCGGCAATTTCATCGACAGAACTTTCCCGCGCTTTCTGCTGGAAGGCCTCAACGTACAGTTCTATTTCGGCGGCACATCCCTGCTGATCGTCGTGGGTGTGGCCATGGACACCATCAATCAGATCGAGGCGCAGCTGATCATGCGTCATTACGAAGGTTTTACGCCCCGCGCAGGGCGGATCCGCGGACGCCGCAGTTCGTACTAAATGAAATTTCCGGCTCTTGCAATCGACTGCCGCGTGGGGCAGGCTGGCAGCCTGCGGCGAATTGGTAATCCGCCTGGCCTCGGGAGCGAAATCGATGAGGCCGGCTACTGATGCCGGCCGCGAACAAAATGCCCCGGCGGAAGGCCGTCGGCGCGGTGGGAGTAGAGGCCAAACCGCTCGCCATTATCCTGTTCGGTTCTCCCGGCTCGGGTAAGGGGACGCAGGCGAAGTATCTGGTCGATTGGCTCGGAATCCCACACATCTCGACCGGTGACATGCTGCGTGACCATATCCGCAGCGGGGATTCGATCGGGAAAGCGATTCAGGACCGGATGAAGGCCGGTTCGCTGGTTTCCGACGAACTGGTCAACCAGTTGGTGTTCGAACGCATTCAGCAGCCCGATTGCGCGCGCGGTTTTATCCTGGACGGGTACCCTCGGACCCCGGCTCAGGCGGAGGAAATGAGGCGGTTGCTGGCGGCGAGTTCCTCCGAGGAGGTGGTGATTCATCTCGTCGTTGATTATAATGTAATTATCTCGCGAATCAGTGGGAGACGCGTGTGCCCGAAATGCGGCACGTTGTACAACGCGGCTTCCCGTCCCCCAAAAATCGAGGGTGTGTGCGATCTCGACGGGACGAAGCTTGTGATACGGGACGACGACAGGGAAGAAGTGGTCCGGCAGCGGTTGGCTCAGTACGAAAAACAGACGCAGCCGCTGATCGATTTTTTTCGGACTACGACTGGCCGGTTGATTGAGGTGGATGCCAGCGGGGAGAAACCGGAAGCGGTCTTCGCGCGCATCCAGAAGGAATTGAAGGATCTGGCAGGAAGATGATTGTGCGCAAGACTCCGTCGGAGCTGGACAAGATGCGGCGGAGTGGGTTGCTGGTTTACCGGATATTGCATGACCTTGGGGCCATGGTTCAGGAAGGAATTTCGACCTGGGATCTGGAACTGGCGGCAGTGAAGATGATGGCGGATGCGGGTGCCAAGCCGGCGTTCAAGGATTACTTCGTGCCTGCCGCCGGTGAAAAGTATCGGTTCGTGCTCTGCACCTCCGTCAATGAGGAGATCGTGCACGGAATGCCGAACCCGAAACGGATTTTGAAGAAGGGCGATATCGTTTCGATCGATACGGGCGTTTCACTGGAGGGCTATTTCGGCGATTCGGCGCTGACGGTCGGAGTGGGCGAGTTGAGCGAGCAGGCGAAGAAGCTCCTGAAAGTCACCGAGGAATCGCTGGAACTGGCGATCGACAAGGTACGCGAGGGCAACCGCTTGTTCGATATATGTGGCACGGTGGAAGATTTCGTGGTAGGCAACGGGTTTTCGATCGTGCGCGAGTATGTGGGGCATGGCATCGGAACGCAGTTGCATGAAGAGCCGCAGGTTCCGAACTATGTCGACCGGCGGAACGAAAATCCGCGGCTGCGCCAGGGCATGGTGCTCGCGATTGAGCCGATGGTGAACGCCGGCAAGCCGGATGCGAAAGTTTTGAAGGATAAGTGGACGGCGGTGGCGAAGGACGGCTCGTATTCGGCCCATTTCGAACACTGCGTGGCGGTAACGGCGAACGGGCCGTGGGTGCTTACGCGGCCGTGACGCCGGTCGAAGCTGTAGTGATGGAAGAACTCCCGAGTCTGGTCTACCGGCTTGAGTTGGGAAACAAGGCGCAGGTTCTGGCGCACGGCGCCGGGCAGGCGCAGCGGAATTGGGTCCGGTTGTTGCCGGGCGACCGGGTGGAAGTCGAGCTCGCCGAGCACGATCTCACGCGGGGACGGATTTTGAAGAAGATCGGTTAGGAAACTATGAAGGTTCGCGCATCGGTAAAGAAAATCTGCGACAAGTGCAAGTTGATCCACCGCGAAGGCGTGGTGCGGGTCATTTGCGTCAACCCGAAACATAAGCAGCGGCAAGGCTGAGAAGGAACATATATGGCACGTATTGCTGGCGTTGATCTGCCCCCGAAGAAACGGGCTGAAATCGGCCTCACTTATATCTACGGCATTGGCCGCACACGGTCGAAGAGCCTGCTGCATCGCGCGGGTATCGATGCGAACAAAAAGGTCGGGGATATGACGGAGGAAGAAGTCAACAACATCCGTAACATCCTCGAAGAGGAAGGCGCGGTCGAGGGCGACCTGCGCAAGGAAGTGTCGCTGAACATCCGGCGCCACATCGAGATGGGCTCGTATCGCGGGCTGCGGCATCGCCGCGGGCTGCCCACGCGCGGCCAGCGCACCCACACCAACGCGCGCACCCGCAAAGGGCCGCGTAAGGGTACTGTAGCCAACAAGAAGAAAGCGACGTCGAAAACCTAATGGCGAAAGCAGCGGCGAAGGGCACAAAAAAGAAGACCTTCAAAAAGAAGGAAAAGCGCATCGTGCATGTCGGTATCGTGCACATTCAGGCCACGTTCAACAACACGATCGTGACGATCGCCGATCCGGAAGGCAATACGGTGTCGTGGTCGAGCGCGGGCTCTCTCGGGTTCCGCGGCTCCCGCAAAGGCACTCCGTTTGCGGCCCAGCAGGCGGCTTTGACGGCGGCGAACAAGGCGAACGAAGTCGGATTGCGGACCGTCGAAGTAAGGGTAAGCGGTCCCGGTTCGGGCCGTGAATCGGCAGTGCGCGCGCTGGCGACGGCGGGTCTCGATGTGCGCTCGATTCGCGATACGACCGCGATTCCCCACAACGGATGCCGCCCGCCCAAGAAACGCAGAGTCTGACCGCAGTTTACAGGCAGGAAACGCGACGACCATTCGCGTTGGTTTTTTAAGCGGGACGAAGGTCCTTCGGACTGTAAACCGCACGTGAGCCAGAAAGGGAGAAATAGATTTGGCACGTTACAGAGGCCCCGCCTGCCGGCTTTGCCGGCGCGAGGGCATGAAATTGTTTCTGAAAGGCGAGCGCTGCCACACCGAAAAGTGTGCCATCGAGCGACGTAACTTCGTCCCCGGACAGCACGGACAAACGCGCAAAACGAAGAAGACTGTCGGCTACGGTTTGCAATTGCGCGAGAAGCAGAAGGTTCGCCGCATCTACGGCGTGCTGGAAGCCCAGTTCCGCAACACCTTCGAAAAAGCCGTGAAGATGAAGGGCATCACGGGCGAGGTCCTGCTGAGCACTCTCGAGCGTCGTCTCGACAGCGTGATCTACCGCATGGGGCTCGGCGCCAGCCGTGCGCAGGCCCGGCAGATCGTGCGCCACGGCCACATTCAGGTGAACGGCCGCAAAGTCAATATCCCGTCGTTCGTGGTCAAACCCGGAGACGAGGTCTCGGTGCGCGAATCCAGCAAGAACAATCCCACGATTCTGTCCTCGCGCGACGCCACCGCGCACGCGCCGTCGCCGTCCTGGATGGATGTCGATCGCGAGAACCTGAAGGGTAAGATCAACAGCGCGCCGCGCCGCGACGAACTGGTCCAGATCCCCATCAACGAGCAGTTGATCGTCGAATTGTACAGCAAGTAAGGAATAGTCTTTGCAGTTGCAGTAAAACCTGGCGTGCGCGGATTGAGATAAAGCCACGCCTTGATTGGAGTAAAAAAAAACATGTTCAAGGGATTTCAAAAACCCAAACGTCTGGTCGCCAACACCGAGACCCTGACGGAGCGTTACGGGCAATTCACCGCCCAGCCGTTCCAGCGCGGTTTCGGTACCACTATCGGCAATTCGCTGCGCCGCGTGCTCCTGTCGAGCATCGAAGGCGCGGCCATCACCGCGATCCGCATTGAAGGAGTGGATCACGAGTTCAGCCCCATCCCGGGCGTGGTCGAAGACGCCACCGACATCATCCTGAACCTCAAGCAGGTGCCGTTCAAGGTGATCGGCGAAGGCATCAAGACGGTTCGCCTGGTCGCGGAGAAATCGGGAGAAGTCTTCTCCGGCCAGATCCAGACCGACGCGGATGTGGAAGTGCTCGACCGCAATCTGCACATCGCCACGGTCAGCGAAGGCGGCAAACTCGATATCGAGATGCGGCTGAAGTCGGGCCGCGGCTATGTGAGCGCGGACAAGAATTTCGACGAAGACCTCGCCATCGGCTACATTCCGATCGACTCGGTGCACTCGCCCGTGCGCAAGGTCAACTTCAGCGTCGAAGCCGCCCGTCTCGGCCAGATGACCGATTACGACAAGCTGACCATCGAAGTCTGGACCAACGGCGCCATCTCGCCCCAGGATTCGATCGGCCATGCCGCCAAGCTGCTGAAAGATCACATGACGATCTTCATCAACTTCGAGGAAATCACCGAAGCCACCGAAGAGCCGGCCGAGCGCAGTCTCGATCGCGTCAGCGATCAGCTCAACCGCAGCGTGGAAGAGCTCGAGCTCTCGGTTCGTTCTTACAACTGCCTGAAGAACGCAGGTATTCAGACCATCGGCGAACTGGTGCAGAAGTCGGAATCGGAGATGCTGCGCACCAAGAACTTCGGTCGCAAATCGCTCAACGAAATCAAGGAAATCCTGCAGACTATGGGCCTGCAGCTCGGCATGAAACCGGATGCGCACGGGCGCCTGATCGCTCCTCCGCCGCCGCTGCCGGGCTCGATCCCCGAGGAACTGCCGGACGAAGACCAGTACGCATAACAAGTAATATCGCCGGAGAAAGATCATGAGACATCGATTTGGCAATGCAAAACTCAAGCGGGACGTCGGGTCGCGCAATAGTCTGTTCAAGAATCTGACCACCAGCGTGATTCTCGAGGAACGCGTGATCACGACCGTTCCCAAGGCGAAGGCCGTGCAGCCGATCGTCGAAAACATGATCACTCTGGCCAAACGGGACACGCTGCACACGCGGCGTCAGGCAGCGGCTTTTCTGACGACGCCGAAGTCGGTGCAGAAGCTGTTCGAGACAGTGGGCGCCCGTTTCGGGCAGCGCACCGGCGGCTACACCCGCATCACGCGGCTGGGAAACCGCCGGGGAGACGGCGCGGAGCTGGCCATGCTGGAGCTGGTGGGCTCCGAACTGGTCAAGCGCGCCGCCGAAAGGGCGAAGCGCAAGGAAGAGCGGCTGAAGGCGCAGCAGGAAGGCCGTGAACCCGAGGAAGAAGAAGGCAAGGAGTAAGAGCCTGCATCTCTGAAGACTTGCGAAGCTGCGGGGAAGACTGAGGAGCTGCGGGGAAGACTGAGGAGCTGCGGGGAAGACTGAGGAGCTGCGGGGAAGACTGAAAAGCCGCGGGCCGGTGAAACCGGTTCCGCGGCTTTTTCGCTATATTGGTCTTGTCATGGCAGCTCACCCAATCTCGCCTCCGCTGACCGCGGACGAATTCGCCCGCCTCTATGCAGAGGACGAAGGCGATCGTTATGAGCTCATTGACGGAGAGGTTTGCGAACGTACGCCGAACGGCTACACGCATGACAGAGTCAAGAACAATCTGAAAAAGTTGTTCGACCGGGCCGACGTCGATAGTCGCGGCTTCGAGTGCTGGATAGAACACAGTTTTAGCCTCTCCGGCAAGACCATCGTGACGCCGGATGTTTTGATCATCCGAGCGGAACGGCTGGCTCACCGGAAGGGAAACGCGCCCACTGCGGGAGCGCCCGAGATCGCAATGGAAGTCGCCATCAGCGACAGTTCCATCATCCTGCAAAGAAAGGTTTCATCGTACCTGCGGAATGGCGCTGAGGCCGTCTGCTATGTGTATCCCGATCTGAGAAAAATCGTGATCTACACCGCGCACGAATGGCGCGAACTGAGCGAGGGCGAGCTACTGGAATTCCCCGCCCTGCTTCCCGGCGTCGCAATCCCGGTCTCGGCGGTTTTTGAAGGCCTTGAAGACTAACCTTCGGTCGCCCGCTCCGCTTCTTCCGCCGCCTTCCTGCCACCCTGCCGCGCGTCCCGAATCACCTGCCTCGCTTGTTCCAGAAGCTCCGCCGGAACTTGCACCTGAAACTCCAGATTCGGCAGCACGGCCGGCCCGACAATCACCGCGGAGATGCCGCTTGAGTCCAGCACGCCCTTGATCGCCATCGCTTCCATCTCGGCATCATGATTCGACGAGCTGAAAACCGGCGTCAGGGCGTTCCCGTTATCCGCCTCGAGCGATGTGCGTTCCTTATCGTTTGTCATGATTTCACGATAGCGTGCCCCAGGTACTTGCAACTTACAATGTATGTGAGGATTGAAACCATGGAAGAAAACAACAGTTTGGGCTGGTTCCTGGCGGGCGCGGTGCTGGGAGCCACGGCTGCCCTTCTGCTGGCGCCGAAATCGGGCGCCGACACGCGGAAATACATCAGGGACACCACCAAAGACGGGCGCGAAGCGGTGGAGGAGAGTGGACGCGAGCTGATGGAGCGCGGCAAAGAGCTCTACGAGCGCGGCAAGAAGATCGCCGAAGACGCGGGCGACCTGTTCGAACGCGGCCGAAAGCTCGTGCAGGGCTGACGCGCCGCTTTGAGTTCGAATTTGCATTCGCTGGAGATCGGCGACTTTCGCGTGACCCTGGTGCGCGCCGGCTCCTACTGGTGGGATGGTGGCGCGATGTTCGGCGTGGTGCCAAAGACCCTTTGGTCGAGGCACCAGCCCGCCGACGAACTGAACCGCATCGAAGCCGGTTTCAATTGCTTTGTCGTGGAAGCCGATGGCCGCCGGATACTCATCGAAACCGGCGGCGGCATCCGCCACGACCCCCGCGCTGCCGAGCGCATGCGCATGCCCCAACCTCCGCACCTGATAAACGTTCTGGCCGGGCACGGCTTAGCGCCGGAATCGTTCGACCTGGTCGTCAATACGCATCTGCACTGGGACCACTGCAGCGGGAATACCGTCGACACGCCGGAAGGTGTCTGCCCCGCCCTGCCGCGCGCCCGCTATGTCACCCAGCGTGGCGAACTGGAGCACGCGCGCGAGCAGCATCCACGTGATGCGGTGAGCTATCGCGCGGTAAATTATGAGCCGCTGGTCGAGTCAGGACGTATGCAACTCCTGGATGGCGACGTCGAGGTTTTCCCCGGGATCGAACTGCGGGTCGCGCCAGGTCACAATCGCGACATGATGATCGTGCTGGTGCGTTCGCGCGGCGAGACCTGGTGCCATCTGGCCGACCTCGTTCCCTATGCCTCGCAGGCCAACCCGACCTGGGTCAGCGGGTTCGATCTTTTCCCGATGGAGACCATTGCCACAAGGACCGGGCTGCTGGAGCGCATCGCGGCTGAAAGCTGGTGGTGCAGTTTCGGCCACGACCCGGGAATCGCCTTTGCGAAAATTGAGGTGGCGGAGGGCAAGTGGCGCACCCATCACAACAGATCCTGACACTTCCGGAGTTCAGAAACGAACCGTATACCGATTTCAGCCGGCCCGAGAATCGATCGCGCATGGAAGAGGCGCTCGCTACAGTGCGCGGTCAACTGGGCCGGGAATACGACATTCTGATCGACGGAGAGCGATCCCGCACCGCGGAGAAACTGCGGTCCGTGAATCCCGCACGGCCTCAGGAGGTCGTGGGGACGCACCAGAAGGCCACGCCCGAACTCGCCAATCGAGCCGTCGAAACCGCATACCGTAACTTCCCCGCCTGGAGCCGAACCAGCGCGGAAGACCGCATACGCATGCTGGTGCGTCTGGCCGCCCTCCTCCGCGAACGCAAATACGAATTCGATGCATGGCTCGTTTTCGAGGCCGGCAAGACGTGGCCCGAGGCCGAAGCCGAGGTCGCCGAAGCCATCGATTTCTGTGAGTATTATGCGCGGGAAATGCTGCGCCTCGCCGGGCCCCAACCGGTCGTGCAGCTCGCCGGCGAGCGGGACGAGATGCGCTACCTGCCGCTGGGCGTGGGCATCGTGATCCCGCCCTGGAATTTCGCTCTGGCGATCTTATGCGGCATGACAGTGGCCGCTCTGGTGACCGGCAACACGGTCGTCATCAAGCCTTCGAGCGAGACACCGACCATCGGAGCGGTGTTCGCCGAGACCTTGCTCGAAGCGGGTTTTCCGGCAGCTTCGTTCTGCTTCCTGACTGGCAGCGGCGGCGCCATCGGCGATCTTCTTGTGTCGCACCCGAAGACCCGTTTTGTTTCCTTCACCGGATCCCGCGATGTCGGGCTGCACATCAACGAACTGGCCGCAAAGCCGCAAAAAGGCCAGTTATGGATCAAACGAGTTGTAGCGGAGATGGGCGGCAAGGACGCGATCGTCGTCGACGCCGATTGTGATCTCGATGCGGCGGTCGAAGGCGTCGCGGTCTCGGCCTTCGGCTACCAGGGCCAGAAATGTTCGGCATGTTCGCGCGCCATCGTGGATGAGAAGGTGTACGACCGCTTCCTCGAAAAGCTGCAGAAGCGAACCGCGAAAATGGCGGTCGGCGAACCGGACGATCCGAAATACTATATGGGCCCCGTGATCAGCGCGAGCGCGAAGAAGACGATCGAGCGATATATCGAAATCGGGAAGACGGAAGGGCGCGTGATTGCCGGCGGCGATGCGAACCCAGGCGGCGGCTACTTCGTGCCGCCGACGGTCATCGCCGATGTCGATTCTCAGGCCCGCATCTTCCAGGAGGAAATCTTCGGACCCGTGCTCGCCGTGACCAAAGCTCGCGATTTCGATCATGCCATCGCCATCGCCAACGATTCCCAATACGGCCTGACCGGCGCCGTCTATTCGAACGACGCCGCGCACGTGGCTAAAGCGCGCGAAGAATTCTTCGTGGGCAACATGTACATCAACCGGAAATGCACCGGCGCCATGGTCGGCGCGCATCCGTTCGGCGGATTCAACATGTCCGGAACCGATTCCAAGGCGGGCGGCCCGGATTACCTGCTGCTGTTCCTGCAGGCGAAGTCGATTGCCGAGAAGGTGTAGAATCGAAATACCCCGACACGAAGGGGACTGAGAAATTACAACAATAGGGTCAAACCCGATCGACGCGGCGCGGACCTCAGCGTCCGCTCCTGAACCGGGGCCTTCGAGCCCCGGTGTTTTTATTTCTCCCCCTAACGCTTGCCCCAGCGACTCGTCCAACGCGCAGGAGAATTGTGCCTGTGAGTCGAAAACGTTATTTCACTTTGTGTGCTCTCGCCCTCGCCGGAGCGTTCGCCGGAGGCTATGCCGCCAATCGCGCGATTCCGGTCGCCCATGCCCAGGTGCTCCGGATTCCGCAGGATATTCGCGCATCCGAAGTCACCCTGGTTAATCCCCAGGGCAAAGTTCAGGCGACTCTTCGCAACGGAATCTCCGGCGCCGAACTGACGCTGGACGACGCCAACGGTAATCCGCGCGTGGAACTCGGCGCCCCCGCGGGCATCGTGGTGCGCGACGCCACGGGCCGCGTCGTCTGGTCTTCTCCGCGGGGAATCGGCATCGTTCCCGCCGGCGGACAATGATAGCCTGAATAAATGCGTTCTTTTTTGTTATTTCTTCCGGTTGTCCTGCTGGCCCAGGCACCGCAGCAGCCCGCGCGTCCTGCCGGCCCGAAGCCGCCCGCTGCGGCAGCCGCCAAATCCCCCGCCGCAGCAGCAGCCGCCAAACCTATGACCGACCAGGATAAAACCATCTACGCGCTCGGCCTTACCGTCTACCGGTCTTTGGCCCAGTTCGATCTGTCTCCGGCAGAACTGAAATTGGTTCAACAGGCTCTGACAGACGCGGCGGCGAAGAAGCCCGCAGTGGATCTGGGCGAATGGGGTTCGAAGATCGAGGCGCTGGCCCATGAGCGGGCGGCGCTGGTGAGCGAACGGGAGAAAGCGGAGTCCACAGCCTACCTGGCCAAAGCCGCAGTCGCGCCGGGCGCGGTGAAAACAGATTCCGGACTGATCTACCACGAGGATCGCGCGGGCACCGGGGCTTCTCCCAAAGAGACGGATACGGTCAAGGTGAATTACCGCGGAACGCTCGTCGACGGCACTGAGTTCGACAGCTCCTACAAGCGCAACGAGCCCGCCCAGTTCCCGCTGAATGGAGTCATTCGCTGCTGGACGGAGGGCGTGCAGAAGATGAAAGTGGGCGGAAAAGCCACGCTTGTTTGTCCGTCGGATCTTGCCTATGGAGACCAGGGTCGCCCGTCCATTCCCGGTGGCGCGGCGTTGATTTTTGAAGTTGAGCTGCTGGATGTCGTCGGCGCGGAACCCCCGAAGTAGAAAACGCATGCCGCGCAGGAGACGATGGTGGCATTCCGGCTTCCTTGAGATCAGTTCCGGCTCTTACTGAATCTCGAAATCGACGGAGCGTTTTACCACTTTTCCGGCCGCGTCGGACGCCGTGACTTCGAGCCGCCACTCCCCGGACGCGAGCGCCCCGAGCGGAAGCTTCGCCATAGCCGGAAGCGCCGGTTTGCCCCCATTGGCGGGCAGCGGCAGCTTCGTGTTTCCCGAGTCCCATCGCGCTTCGGCCGTTTTGCGGTCGAGCACGCGCACGCGCACGCTTACTGACGCGGGTTCGGGGTCGTAAAGTTCGAAATAGAAAAATCCCGGGCCGGACCTCGGGAATCTGGCCGAACCCACAGGCACAACCCGCGTGTCTCCGGCGACGAGCGGCGTCTGATCGCCGAGCGAGAGACTCAGACCGAGGTCGGCAGCGGGGTGCGTTTCCCGGCTCAGCACCAGCCCGCTCATCCCCAGTTCAGAGCCGCTCCATGAATCAATGGTCAGAGGCGACTCTACCTTTCCGGATATTGCGTGGCTCTCTCCCGCCTGGCTGAACGCCAGCGTGAATTTGTACTGCCCCGGCGCAATGCGGAACTCCTTCTCGTAATGAAGCGGCTTCGCCTTCCACGCGGCCACCTGCGCCTCGCTGTCGAAATCGAATTTAAGGTTGTCGCTGAAGCGTGCCGGAACCGCGCCATCCGCGGTTGAAGCCATGCCGAGGAGATTGATCTCGGCATGCAGCTTACCTTTCACCCTCTCGAACTGCAGCGCACCAGACGTAATCTCGGTTGCAAGATGGACGCGCGCCACGCCGGCCGCCGCATGGAAATAAGGAAGCGCGATCGACGCCGCCATGTTTCCCGCCTGCGTTTCGCCTGCGCGTTTTTCCAGATCCTTGCCCATGTTCGTGCCCGCCAGCAGGTCCTGCGCTTTCGCCGTGCAGTAACTGTTGCGCGCGCGCACGTTCGTTCCGGGCCGGTCGACTTTGACGCGCAGCGTGTGACAAATGCCTTCTTTCGAATCGGGGGGCGTGAATGTAAGGGCGTAATACTGATCCTGTTCGCCCGCGACCTCCTGCAGGCCGCCGAGAAGGTCGTTGACGTTTCTGATGACGAAGCCTCCGGTGCGGCCGGCCAGTTCGGCCATCAGTTGTTGGCTGCCGGCGCCGGAGTCGACGGCGTCTAAATCGGAGCCGGCCGAATCCCCCTGCGGTCCGTTGCGCCGCTGCCGCGAGGCGCGCGGACCGTCGTCGAATACCTGGGACGGGTCCGTGAATGACGGCGCGGAGACCGGCCGCACGTCGACCGGATAGACGGCGACACCGGATTTGTTACAGGCTTCGATCGTGTCCTTCAAATCGGAACGTTGCGAATCCGACGATGCAATCCTGCCCGCGAAAACGATCACGATCTTGCGGCCGGGAAGAACGCCGAGGCTCGTCCCGAGACCCCGCAGGGACTGCAGCATGTTTCGCGAACCCGTATCGTCGATAGACCCGGCGTCGCGGACGGTGCGGCCGGTCAGTGAATCGCGCTCCTGGCGGTCCTGCTGCGCTTCCGTGACACGGGACGAGGGACCGGGCAATGCGTCCTTCAGACGCCCCGCGCTATCGGTGAAATTCTGCCGCACGCGCAGCACACCGTCGTAGCTCACGACAGCCATTTTGCGGTTCGGTCCCGTTTCGGCGTCGATGAACCGGGAGGCCGACTGCAGCGCGGGAATCTGATCCATCGCCTGCATGGTGCTTGCATCGAAGAACAGGACGAGCGAACGCGGCTGCGAAGCTTCGGGAGACGACTCGAAAGCAAAGCTGGTAATCTTCTGTTCCTTGTTGTCTTCCCAGATACGAAAATCCTTTTGCGCGAGGTCGTGAACGTAGGCGCCGTTCTTCGCGGTAACGATGGCGTCCACCAGCACGACGCGGCTCTCGGTCTGGATCGTGGCGGTTTGCTGGGCCGCGACGGATGCGGTCAACGCACCGAGCAGCGCGGCGGGTAGGAAACCGCGTCTCATGGAATTTCGACACCGCCGTTGCGCGCCGCCATGGTCTGTCCTTCGGCGTCGCGAACCACGAGACGGACCACATACCGTCCCGGAGCGACGTCGAAAGCCTCTTTCACGACGATGCCGGAACCAGCGAGCGAAGCCAGCGACTGATCCCGCAGATGCAGCGTCACCACACGCTGAATACCCTTGATGAAATTGCCGTTCGAATCAAACAAGCCGGAGACGATCGTGACCTGATCGTTATTCCGCTCGTCGGCTTTGCGGAAGCGCAGACCATCCGCTTTGATGCGGGCGACCACGGTGAGCTCAGCCTTGTCTTCGCCGGGCTTGAAATACTCGGTCTCGAGATCTACCGGAATCTCGCCGATTTCATCGCGCGAGAAAACGGCATCGGCGATGTCTTCCCTGGCTTCCTCGGCGGCGTCGCGTGCCTGTTTGGGCGCCCAATAACCCCGGCGCACCTGAAGGCCAGCGCCCGGAACATTGCGGACGCTGACCTTCAGGGCATGATAGCTGCCATCCGGCTTGAGGTCCTGCGGCGAGAAGCCGAGCACGTAGAGATACTCGGGCCGCGCAGCGAGCTGAGCCAGACCGCCCGTCAGATCATTATCGTTGTGGAAGAATTTTCCGCCCGTGCCATCGGCCAACTCCGCCAGCACATCGTCGGCCTGAGATGCCGCGGAGATATCGGCCTGGCGCAGAATTCCCGACATGGCGCTGCTGTATTGGACAGCGTCGGCGTCGCCGGGGTCGTTTGTGTACAGGCCGCGGATGTCGATGGTGTTGACGATGACTTTGGCGCGGACGGCGCGCTCGAGAACGTCCGCTTCCGCCAGCCGATGATTGGTGTTTACCAGAAATCCCGGCGAAACCAGAACCAGGCTGCGCGTTCCTGGCATGGCGACAATCCGTCTGAGAACATCGGTCAGCGCGCCGAAGGAAAGGTCCGTTTCGCGATCGCCGTAAGCGAGCGTCTGGCGAATCGTGGCGCGGATCTGGATCATTCCCGGAGAGGGTGGAGGAGGGGGCGAGTTGGCGCCGGACGAGGCTGGCATCGCACCCGGGGCAGGTGTCAGCGGAAGGCTGGAGCATTGCTGCGCTTCGGCAATCACAGCGCCCAGCAACTGGTCCTGGCCGGCCATGGCGAGCAGTTGCTGATCCGTAAACAGATATCCGGAGAAATACAGCAACTGGTTCGTCAGCATATCGGCCAGGTAATAAGTAACGGGCGGACAATCCTGGTGGGGATCGGGGCCTCCGGTCCACGGCTGAATGCTGTTGACTGCCTTGTGCAGTCTGGCGCGGTCATCGGTGAAGTCGGAAAGCATGATGCCGCTGGTGGTGAAAATGGCGGCGCGGCTGGAGCGGTCGAGCGCTCCATCCAGATGACGGTTCAGAGCCTGGCGCGCATTGAGCAGATCGCCGTGCGTGAGATGGATGTCGTCGACGAGATAGGCGACGTAACGATCCGGCAGAGTGGGCAGCGGAGCCGGCGCAGCGGGCCTGTCCGGCGTTTCGCGTGAAGAAGCCGCGCGGGCAGCTACGCTCGCGCCGGACTCGCTTTTCTCCATCGAGAACTTTGTGACGACCTGCAGCTTGCCTTTGTCAAAGAGCTGGAAGTCTTCCTTTTGCAGGTTGCCGACCGCGCGCCCGTCGCGGTCGCGCACCACTACCGGGACGGAGACCAGGTTAACGCGGGTGCTGAAGGTAACGGGCGTTTCCTGAGAGGAAACCTCGGGCTGATTCTGCGCGGAAGGGGTCTGCGACCAGGCGCCGACTGCCAGGAGGACGATGGCTGGCAGAACCCGGAATCTCATGCGATCAAGCTTCGGCACTATTGTGACCGATGCGAGGTTCCCGGTCAACGCCCCCCGGAATCCGCCGGCCATCACGAGGCGATGCACCCGTTTGCGGCGATGCTCAAGGCTTCGCCGAATCGCGGCTGGCGCAGGTTGTGCCTGATCCGCTCCCAATGAACCCTTCCGTAAACTATCTTGGAATGGTTGTCCGCAAGGCCGACCTCCCGCGCCCAGAAGCGCCGCTGAAAATCGTTGTATGCGGGCGCGGGCTCGCGCCACTCGACTGGCTTGGCGTCGGAGGCCGGACCGAGGAAAACCAGGGCATAGAAAATGTGGGCAAGCTGCCTCATCAGGTAGAATCGGGCTGCCTGATACGCGTCGGGTGGTGCCCCGAAATATTCCTCAAGCCAGGTCTGTTCCTCAGTTTCATTGGCTACGAGCATATTCGCCGCCACCGCCAGATCGGCATAGCGATCGTTCTGGAACGCGGCCTCCCAATCCACCATCCACAAGCGGCTTCCATCGAAGAGCATATTGTCCGGTTTGAACAGGTCGTTATGACTCGGTGCCAGGTCCGTATCGAGAGCCGAATAGGCCGTGGCTAATTGCTCATATCGAAAAAGAAGTTCCGCGATGTCGTCTTCGGGCAGGATGTTCGCGGCCCGGAACTTCCGGAGAAGCCCGTCGAGGGCAGGTCCTTTGTGCAGCAGGAAGGTGCAGGTGGTATTGAAAGGGGCAGCGGGAAACGGCGGCAGCGCGTGGAGGATGCGCAGGGCGGCGGGTACACGGCGCAACGCCTCGGCTTGCGGGAAGGGTACCGCCTCCACAAAATCGGTGATGGAGATCCGATCTTCCGCGCTCGCATACCGAACGCGCGGAGCCAATCCCGCTTCGGCCGCCGCTCGCATGCAGCCGAAGTGACGCGTCATATCGCCCGCACGCGTGTTGATCCGCAACAGGTATGCCGACCCTCGGACAATTATGCGGAAGGCCCGGTTCGAGCCGGGCCGCTCGGTCAGGTCCCGGATGTCGTCGAATGCAGCGACACCAAAAGCCTCTTCAAGTCCGCGGCTCGCGGCCGCGATTTTCTCTTGCGGAATCATTCAGTCCTCCATTCGTGAAGGCGTGCAAAAGTGTCTGCCGGCCATGGGCGCGACCGGCCAATGGCCCAATTGGGAAGACGGGGAGCGAAAACGGGATTATTTCGTGGAAACCGCGTTCTGCAGCATGGCCCGAATCTCGGCTGCGCCGGCTGCTCCACTGCCCCCGGCTCGCCCGCCGCCGCGGCCGCCGCGAGCTCCGGCAACTGGAGCCGCCGCGGGCGCTGTGGTGTTCGCCGTTCCGGCGGCAGACGGTGGTCCACCTCTGCCTGCCGCGGGCGCAGCAGCGCCCACCAGATCGATGGGCTTATGGCCGTCGTTGTCGACGATCTCCGGGTTGGCGCCTTTATCCAGCAGGAACTTCACGACCTCCAGCCGTCCCGTCTGGGCAGCAACATGGAGAGCGGTCATGCCTTCGTTCGACGAAGGTGCGCGGGAGATACGCATCGTATAGGTCTTGGTGCCGGTGACCCTGGCGTTCACGTCGGCGCCGTGCTCGACGAGCATTTCCATGAGTTGCATGCTCGCAGCGCCGCCGGCGCTGGTCGAGGCGGCAAGCCCCGTGCCGCGCCCGCCGGTGCCCACGCCCGCGGCGACGAGGAAGGGAGTGAGGCCCATCGCGACGATGTTGGGATTCGCGCCCTTCTCCAGCAGAGTCCGAGACACCTCGACATCGTTGCCGATGGCCGCGCGCATCAGAGGCGTGCATCCCGTATTCAGAAACTCCTCGACGAAACGCCCGCTGTTGCCTCCACGGCTGGGGCGATGCATGTTGAGCGCCGTGTTCACATCGACACCCGCGGCCAGCAGGGCGTCAATGATTTCCATGCTGGACACGGCCGGGCCGGGCGAAGGAAGAGGCGCCGGCGCAGCTCCGCCGCGGCCGCCGCGGCCTCCACCAAGTCCCCGCGTGGGGCTGAGTACGGCTTCCCGTCGATCCACCGCGATGTAGAGAGCGGTGCGTCCCCACCAGTCCCAGACGCGGGGGTTGGCACCGCGATCCAGCAGGAGTTTGGCGACGCCGTTATGATCGTTGTCGATCGCGAGCATCAGCGCGGTCACGCCTTCCGGAGTGGGCAGATTCACATCGGCTCCTGCCGCAAGCAGCTCGCCGACGCAGTCATAGCAGCCGTCGCGTGCGGCGTAGAGCAGTGCGGTCAATCCTCCAACGGGACGATACTGTGCGCGCGGCTCCGAGGAAATCTGGCTGGGCCAATCGGTGTATAGCGCCCGCGGCTTGACGTCCGCGCCCTTCGCCAGAAGCAGTTTGACGATCTCGCCCCCGTTTGTGGGCGCGGTGACAGCCCACATCAACGGCGTCTGATGGTGAAATTTCTCAACCGTGTTCACTTTGGCGCCGGCCTTGATCAGCAGCTCGACCACGGGGAGTTCCCCGGTTTTGATCGCCAGCATGAGGGCCGTCTGCCCATCCTGATCGGGGCCTTCCGGATCGGCGCCGGCATCGAGCAGCGCCTTTACCATTCGCGCATCGGCCAATTGGGCGGCCTCGGCAATGGGGGTCGAGCCGAACTCATTCGTGACGTTCACCTTCGCCTTCTTCGCGATCAGCGTGTCAAGCAGCTCGTAATCCACATGGTAGACGGCCCAGTGGATGGGGCGGGTGCCGTCGGGCTGCGCCTCGTTGACATCGGCGCCTGCGCGAATCCGGGCGAGCGCCGCCTTGCGGTCGCCCGCCTGGATGAGGTTTGCGAGAGATTGTTTCGGGGCGTCGGCAAACGCAGGCGCGGCGGCGGCGATCACACAGCAGATGGCGGGGAGGAGACTTTTCACGTTTGCCTTCCTATACAACGTTGGGGTCCAGTTTGTCATGATGAGCCCAGAGACCCTTAGCCGCGTCATACAGAAACTTGTCCGGGTCTTTCCAGGTTCGCGGAAGGCCCTTCAGAACGCCGGCCTCGAGCATGTCCTTCGGACCGTCGCCCTCTCGCACCGTTTTGAAAAGCCGCGCCCGCACCTCTTCCATCATGTCGCGCTCGGCGTTGAATTCGGCGCGGGTCATGACAGGGCCATAGGCGGGAACGATGCGGGTCCGATCGTTGCTTAGCTTGAGCAGATTATCCATCGCATCGACGCGGCCGCCGATCCAGGCACCGGTGAAATAGTCGAGAGCCGGATCGCGCAGCGGCGAGGCGACATCTCCGACTGCCAGGACATTGGCGTTACGGAAGAACACGTAGATATCGCCGCTGGTATGGGCCAGCGTCAGGTAGCCGTAGTCGATCTGTTCGCCGCCGACTTTCAAGGAGCCTGCGGTCAGAAACGTTTCAGTGGGAAGGGCGGCTTTTGGACGCGCCTTTTCGTAGCGTTCCTCGCCCGGAACCCAGTAGTCGGTCGACATCCACTGGCGGGTCCGATCATGCGCAATTATTTTGGCGCCCTGGGCGGCGAAGACTTCGTTGTTGCCGGTTTGATCGAGGTGATAGTGCGTGTTAAAGAGGGTTTGCACCTTCCCGCCGACGGGCACGGTCGACTTCGGCGGACCGCTGTCCACAAGGACGATGCCTTCCGCAGTGGAGAAGGCGACCACGTTCGCGCCCCCCGCATCCAGCACGGTGAGCGTGTCGCTCAGGCGTTGTTGCGCTCCGGCGATGCGCGGTGCGAGCCCGACGGCAAGCGCACCGGCAAGCGCGTTCTTCAGAATTTCTCTGCGATTCTGGTGCACGCTGGACCTCTAAACTTCCGCAATGACTCCGGTGCTGTCGCCAAACTTGTCGCGGTCGACACCGGCCTTCTGCAGGATAGTCAGGTGCAGATTCGCGATGGGCGTGCGCTCCGGCAGCAGGATCTGCTGGCCCACGAGTTTCATTTTGCCGTTGCCGCCACCGACCAGGATGTTCGGCTCCGGATAGTTGTTGTGCATATCGCTGTTGCTCATGTTCGACCCGTACATGAAGATCGAATGATCGAGCAAAGTTCCCGGGCCATCCTGCGTTTCGCCCATCTTTTTGACAAAGGCGGCGAACTGTTCCACGTGCCATGTCTGAATCTTGACCAGTTTGTTGAGCCGCTCGAGATCGTTGGCGTGGTGCGATACGGGGTGGAAGGAATCCGGAACTCCGATATGGTTGTAGGTCCGGTTGGTGCCTTCGGAGACCATGATGTAGGTTGCCACGCGGGTGAGGTCGGCCTGAAAAGCGAGAGCGATCAGATCGAACATCAGTTTCACCTGCGCGGGGAAGTCTTCGAGTTCACCGACCGGAGCATCGGGAATCCTGAGAGCGCCGAGATTCTTCGAGGCCGCCATTTGCGTGCGCCGCTCGATCTCGCGAACGCTTTCGAGGTAGCCGTCGAGAGCCGCGCGGTCGCCGGGCCCCAGTTCGCCCTGGAGTTTCTTCGTGCGGTCGAGCATCAGATCGAGGATGCTGCCGGTTTCGCGGCTGATGGATGCGCGTTCCTGCGGCGTGTCGCCTTCACCAAACAATGCCAGGAAGATCTTCCGTGGATTGTATTCCATCGGCAACGGCGAGTCGGCATCGCGGAAAGAAAGTGTCGTGTAAGAGCCGCCGCCTCCGGCCGCCACCTGATTGGTACTTTCCGAAGCAACTTCAAGAGAGGGCAGCGGTGTGTCCTGGCTGATGGCCTTTGCGAGGACCTGATCGAGCGTGGTGGCCATATGCGCCCGGGGACCGCCAGTGTCAGGGCGCGTGGCGCTGAGCCACGTCGCGGGATTCAGAGTATGCACCGAGCCGGCGCTGGCGGCATTCTCCAGATTGCCGAAGGATGAGACGTATTTCTTGTAAGGCTCAAGCGAGGAGAGAATCGGACTCAGTTTGAAATCGGCGCCGGAACCGCTGGACGTCCATTTATCCATGGCCGGACCATGCGAGGTGTTGTACATGATCGCGCCGTGCGGAAGATAAAAGAACGCCGTGCGCAGCCTGGGCGCGGCGGCCGTCTGGGCAAGAGCCGTGCCCGCGGGCACCATGGCATCGAGAAACGGCAGCCCCAGCGTCACCCCGGCTGCCTTCAGCACGGTCCTGCGAGAAATGTGCTTTTTTGTGATGAACATGTTTTCTCCTGAAGACCTTACTTCGATGCGATCACCTGCGCCTGAACCGGTTTCGCATCCGGCGCCGGACCTTGCTTGCGAAAGGCATCGGAATGGACAATTCCCAGAACGATGGAAGACAACTTGTAATTGCTTTTGGCAGCCCCATGAACGATCGCGCGAATCTGCGGCATGTCGAAGTATTCCAGCTGCCGGTTGACCGCGTACATCATGAGCCTCTCCGTCATGGCTTCGACGAACGCATCCGGGTGCGCCACGAGCTGGGCCCTGAGTTCCAGAGGGCCGTTGATCGCAACCCCGCTCGGCAGCACCGTGCCGGCATCGATCGGCGCATTGGCGGCATCGCGATCCACAGTGCGCCACTCGCCGATCGCATCGAAGTTCTCCAGAGCCAGACCGGTCGGATCGATCACGCCATGGCACTGTCTGCAGGTGGCCTGGGCGCGATGCATCTCCAACCGGGCCCGGACCGTCTTCGGCGCCTCGCCGGTTTTTTGGCTGAGGTTCTGGTTTACGTTCGGCGGAGGGGGCGTGGGCGGGGTGCCGACGATCTTGTCGAGCACCCATGCGCCGCGCAAAACGGGAGAGGTGCGGTCGCCATACGACGTCCGCATCAGCACGGCGCCTTTGCCCAGAAGGCCCCAGCGCTCTTTGTCGGTCAACGTGACCCGGCGGAACTCAGGACCGATGACGCCGGGGATACCGTAGAGGCGAGCCAGGCGGTTGTTGAGGAACGTATGATCTGCGGTCAGGAGATCGACCACGCTCCGGTCCTCCAAAAGAATGCTGCCGATGAAAGCCTCGGCTTCATAGAGGAAATCGTGCCGCAGCTGTTCGTTGAATCCCGGAAACAACTTCGGATCGGGTTTTACCGAATCGAGACTATCGAGGGTCAGCCACTTCACCGCAAAGCTGGTGACCAGGCTGGAGGCTTTGGGATCCGCCAGCATGCGCCTGACCTGCGCGTCCAGAACTGCAGGCTTGCTTAACCCGCCCGCCACCGCGAGCTTCAGCAGTTCGTCGTCAGGGCCGGTATTCCAAAGGAAGAAAGAGAGGCGCGAGGCCAATTCAAGATCGGTGAGAGCAAAGCCGGTATCCGGAGATGCCCCGCGCGGCCCGCGAATGGCGCGATACAGAAAGTCGGGACTGGCCAGTACCGCAGCCACAACTTGTTCGATGCCCTGATCGAAGCTTCCCCCGTCCTGACGTCCCGCTTCGTAGAAAGGCATGAGGCTGGCCACATCGTCGGCGGTGACCGGGCGGCGGAACGCGCGGCGAGCGAGGTTCCCGGCGATCTGCGTGGCGCAGGCTTGCTCGCCTGTATTCTTTGGATCGCAGATAAAGATCAAGTCGCGCCTGGGCGTTTTCGAAATGCCCGTGGGGTTGAACGGCCCGACGATTTCGATGCCGTTGGCCAGACGCGCCATGCGTCCGTTGCCATTGCCGAAACCCAGCGCGCCAATGCCCCCGAAGCCGGCGGCGACATTCTCGTCGGATTCAACGTGGGAGCGGTCGATGAATCCCACAACGACGTCGCGTACGCCCGCCTGCACCTGGACGGGAATCTTCGTGAAGCGCTCCATGATGGCGGCGCGCCCCTGCGCTGCCTGACGTTCCGCGAGAGCCAGATCGGCGGGTCCGCCGATGGGCTTGCGGAAAACGATGCTGCCGTCGATCATGATGACGAGGGTGGTCTCGCTCTCCATCTGGGAGGTATAGAGGCCGACCGAGAGATCGTCAATATTGATGCGATATTCGCCATCCGCGGGGAAATTGTGTTTGAACTTCACGGCGCCGCGCAGTCCCGGAGGAACGGGATCATCGCTGTTCTGATTGGCGGCGATCAGGTATTTGACATTCGAGACGCGGGGATTGGGACTGCCGACGGCCAGTTTCGCAACCTGCCGCGCGGCACCAATGTATTGGCTGAGAAAAGACGGAGAGACGCTCAAGGCAGCGGCAATATTGTCAAATCCATCGACCCGGATATCCTGCGGCAGGATGTCCTGTTTGACATCCACGCCCACCAGAGCCTTCACGGATGCCGCGTACTCGGTGCGGTTAAGGCGCTGAACCTGTACATGCCCCGCTCGCGGACCTTCGGGATGAGTATCAAGGCTGGTTTGCATCCAGCCGACAAAGGAGTCGATTTCGGCCTGCGGAGGCTGAGGAGCGCCAGGGGGCGGCATGAGGTGTCCGCGCAGCTTGCGCAGGGCTTTCTCCCAGGTGGCCGCATCATGCGCCGGTGTAAGGAGGTTCAGAGTTTCGAAAGCAATGCCACCCGTCTTCAGGCGCGCGTTGTGACAGGTCTCGCAGTATTGGGAGAGCATCGCGCGATGTGGATCCAGGCCGCCCGCGGCGGACGCTGGAAGAGTCTGTCCAACAACCTTTTGCGGAAGCGCCGGGGAGGACATCAAAACCAGAAGGGCGCTCAGATAAACAAGACGCTTCATAAAGGAGAGCCCGGCGCGCGATCAAGTATGTGCCGTCGGAAGTGCATCACAGGGAGACACTCTGTTTTATCACAAAAAACCGAGTTCGATCCCTCAGCGGAAGGCGGTTGGCGCGGCAACATTCTACACAATTCCAGCATCGTGAACGATCTTGCCGTCCACGATGGTCAGCACGGAACGGATCTTTCTGATCTCGGCGTCCGGCACGGCGAAGTAGTCGCGATCCAGAACGGCGATGTCGGCCAGTTTGCCTGGTTCGATGGATCCGATCTTTTCTTCCATGCGAAGGAACCAGCTGTTGTTGCGGGTGAAAAGGCGCAGCGCCTCGGCGCGCGTCAGGTGCTGGCCCGGGTTTACCTGGTCGCCGTAAGAGTTGATGCCGGTGACAGCGTAATAGATGTGCAGCCACGGGTTGAGCGGGGCGATGTGGACACCATCGCCATGCATGCCTACCTGGATTCCATGGTCGAAGATCGTGCGAAAGGGAGGACCGGCAACCACTTTGGGATCGGTAGACGTGACCCAGCGGAATGCGCCCATTTCCACGCCGCAGCCGAGCGCCTTCAGGCGTGTGAGCAGATCGGCGTTAACCTCGGGAACGTGGTGAACGACCCAGCGCCGCTGTGTGATGTCATACTCACGGTTCACGGCTTCCCAGGATTCCACCACCTGGCGGAGGCCGGCGAGGTTCTGCACGGCGTTTTCATTGCGCCAACCGGCCTGGGCGACAAGCCGCTGTGCCTCGCTCCATGCGGCGCCGCTCGCGAGGGGCGCGGCCCACTCGCCGATCGCACCGGTCCGCATCATGTCGTCGCCGAAGAATTGAAATTGATTGCGCAATCGCTCTTTCAATTCGGGCAACGCCGGGTCGCTCTGATTCTGCAGAAAGTTGGTCTGGAGGCGGACGATGGTGCGACCCTCGCGGTGAAGGTCGAGCCAGGCGTCGTACATGCGGTACTGATCGAGGTTGGAGAGGATCTGATTGGGATGCAGGGGTCCGGGCGTGGGGAACAGAACCTGGTCGAGGTTCGAAGTCAGCCCAACGCTGGCCGAATATTGCATCGCGTCGAGAGTGCTGCGTTTCTTGTCCGCAAAGGTTTGCAGCCGGCGAAGCAGAAACAGAGCCGAGGCGGCGGGACCTCCTCCGGTGAAGCTCGCCGCGGCAATCGAGCCGGTAGCGGATACGTTGATCTTTCTGATATCGGGATGCACGGGCGGCGCGGCATCGGCGGCATCGAAAAACTTCTTGCCGGCGCTGTTGGTGACCGCGGGTCCGGTGAACCGTTCGTACAGCAATACGGGCCGGTCGGGAACGGCCGCATCCAGTTCCGCGAGGGTGGGCTGACGGCGTTCCGCCCATTGGTTGGGAATCCAGCCGCCCATCGAGGTGATCCATGCTCCTTCAGGAACGTCTTTGCGGCGCGTGGACAACGCTGCCTGGACTTCGCGAATGGAGGTCGTGTTTTCGAGGATGGTGTGATAGCCGGGGCGGTTGCCGAGACTGACGATGTGAATGTGGGGCTCGACCAGTCCGGGAACGACGGTGCGGCCCTTCAGATCGATGACGCGCACACCGCGCCCCGGCTTGGGAGCGGAACCGCCCACGGCGATGATGCGATTGTGGCGGATGGATACGGTGTTGACGACTGTGTCACCGGCATCCATGGTGTGAATGCGGCCGTTTACCAGGGCGGTGACAGTCTCGTCCAGCGCGCCGAGAACCGCGGGCTGTGCCTCAAGGAGTTCCGCGGCGGGACCGGCGGCGACTCCCGCGGCCGATGCCGCGCCCATCAGGAAGCGGCGGCGGGACTGCTTCGGGCTGTCCTTGTGCGAGTTATCCCTGGTCATTCGGGGGCTTCTCCTGAGCGGTCCTACTGTTTTTTGTCCGCGGCCTGCGCTTCTCGTTTGGCCACGGCTGCCTCGAAGCTCTTCTCGTACTCGTCGACATGAGCCTTGTAGCCTTCGGGATCGACGAAGGGATTCGGATCGCCTTCGCGCCGCGTTTTCAGTTTTTCGTACTTCTCGGCCATGTGATAGAACGACGCGTGCGAGCTGAGGAAGACGTCGACCTGGAAGGTGCGGGCCTTTTTGAATGTCGCCCGGAAGTCGTCGATCATCCCGGGGTAGTTATCGAGGACCTGAAGGAACTGGCCGTTCAGGCTGCATTCGATAAACGCGTGGTAAGTCTTGCCGTTTTCCTTGAGGTCGGTGGTCCAGGCGAGGCACCCCCGCGTGTGGCCGGGCATCAGGTGCGCGGTCAGCGTGGTTCCGCCGAGCGTGACCGTATCGCCGTCGTCGACGAGGCGGTCGATGGGATGCTCCTTGCCTCCGGGGCGAAATTCCCTGGTTTTGGGAGCGTCGATGCGGCCCACCACGACCTGGGCGCCCGTGAGTTGCTTGACCAGCGCGTCTCCCCCGACATGATCCGGATGGGCGTGGCCCGCGATCAGGATCTTGATGTTTTTAAAATCGAATCCGAGTTGTTTGACGCTGTCTTCTATGACTGGCACCGACGACTCGTAGCCGGTGTTCATCAGGATGAGACCGTCGGGTGTGACGATCAGGAACGACGCCAGTTCTTTGGTGCCCACGTAGTAGAGGTTGTCCATCACACGGTGAGGCGGGAATGGATCGTTCCACCCTTTGGGAACCTGCTGGGAGAACGCCGCAAGCGGAACGAGGGTCAGGGCGATGATCGACCAAATAATTTTGCGCATATATGGGCTCCTCGCGGCCGGGGCCGCGCATGTATCAGGTTACTGCTTCCGCGGGGACGATGCAGGGCGGCCAGAAGGAGACGTTCTCCGCGCGCGCAATCTGGGCGCTTTGGCGGCCGGGTTTGGTCTCGATTCCGGCGGTCGAAAAAACGAACCTGGGGTTGGTGGGAGGGGCTGGCGGTTCGGGCGCTTCTTCCTTCGTCTCAGGGACGTTGTGAGCCGGGGGTACGGAATTGCGTTCGGCGGGGCGCAGGGCCTGGAGTTGCTGAAGCCGGCGCAGGGATTCGTTCAGCGTGCGCTGCAGACGCCGCTCGCAGAGGCTGAGGTTGACGAAGACGTTTGAGTTTTCGCGGAAGACGCGGGCGCTGGTGAGGGCGGCGTGGATCTGCGGATGGCCGGGGTCGATTGCGCCGGCTTGCTCGAAGACCCCGAGGGAGAGCATGGAGTCTTCGATGGCGCGGATGCGGTTCAGACGCCATTGGGTGTCGCAGAAGGTTTGGGCGTATTGCTTTTCGAGCGCGCCTTGCGGGGCGAGGTGTTTCATGAGTTCGGTGCAGAAGGCCTGGTATGCGTTGAGATCTTCGGAGGGCAGGACGACGACGCATCCGGTGATGCCGTGGCGCATGGCGTTCAGGCTGGCCTGGCGTTTGCCGTCGGGAGCTGGGGCCGGGGTCATTTGATTGGGTTTCCCGGGTTAATCGATAGCACGGTGTTGCGGCCGGAATAAGCGGGGTATTTGGAAGAGATTGATTGCAAATGGAAGAAATTTGGGTGGAGGGCAGCAATACGTACTAGTTGAGTAATAGGTACAT
>CAWBIS010000118.1:0-11660 GCA_963788485.1 Terriglobia bacterium | reverse complement strand
CCTCGCCTCGCCGCAATGCACTGCTCAAAGCCAGTTCAGCCGGATCCTGAGGCGCTCTTCGGATCGCAGCCGCTTCGTCCGGATCTTCCGGGGCCTGAGCCAGGGGAGGTCTTACCGACGGATCGCCGGGAAATCGCTCCGTCGGCGTGGGCGCGCCGATGACGACACCCGCATTTCCGATACCTCCGCCAAGCTCCAGATGCGAGCGCGGTATGGCGTCGGGATGCCGCAACGCCGCGGCGACGAACTCCGGCGACGCTTCCTCCAGCGGAATTTTTGACTTATTGACGCGCAACTCGAACGACGACCCGGTCAGTTCGATCAACTTCTTCGGATAGACTCCAGCTTCGAACACCAGATAATCGCGCGTGAAATACATCTGGCCACCGGCCGAAAAGCTGTGAACCTGATATTCGGCGCCGAGATCTACCGCCGCCGACTCCGCATGCGCCGGATAATCCTGCGCGCTCTTGCGCGGCTCGACCGCCAGCAGAATCGCGCAGACCGTCAGCCACACGATCGCCGCTCTCATCTCCAATCCTGCTCGAGCATACTGAAAACGCGCAGATCCACCCAATGATCGGCGAGCCATTGGGCCTCCCGCAGAACCCCTTCCTCGATAAATCCAAGTCTGCGCGGAATGCCACTGCTTTTTGCATTCCCCGTGCCGCATTGAATGACGACGCGATGCACCCCGTAACTGCGAAAGGCTTCGGTTACGATCGCCCGGCAGGCTCGCGTCACGATGCCGCGGCCTTCGGATGCGGCATCGATCCAGTAGCCGATGCTTGTGTTCCGGTGCTGGAAGTCGATGGTATGCAGGGCGATCGCCCCGCACATTTGCCCGTCGCGGAAAATGACGGTCGTGAGACTGACGCGGTCCTCGTTATCGCGTACGCGGTCCTTGATGAACTCCCTGAGGTCGGCGAGCGAGGGGGACAACTGCGCCCACGGCAGCCATTCGCCCAGACGAGCCCGGTTGCCCTCGATCAGTGAAAAAAGAGTCTCCGCATGATCAAGCGATATAGGGCGGAGCTCGATGCCGTTTCCGGCCTGAATTGTCAGCGTTTCTCGCGCGCCCGCGACGCCGTGCTCCATTCGCCTTCTCCGAGTCTTATGCGAACCGGGCTGCCCTCAATCAGCGGCTGTTCCAGCAAAAGGTTGGCCTGCCAGATTCCGTCGCCGAGCGCACTGATCGTTTGCGCGCGCGCCGACCGGCCCTCAATCTCTATTGTGACGTCTTCCGGCAAAACCGATTGGGCAGGAGAACGGAAATAGCAGACCAGCGATCCACCGCGATTCGCCGACATCCGGAGATCGCCCGTGGGCCGGAATTCCACGCTGCAAAGCTCCACCGCCGCGGCGGGCAAGGGCTCGCGCGCGTTAAAAACGTCGCGCCCCGCTTCGTCGAGCATGGTAAACGCGGCTGCGTTGCTGCGCGGGCTGTGCCGCGTGCGGATGCGCACCTCATGACGCCCCGGAGCGAGGCCCGGCGGACGCACGCAGTTCGCCTGATAACCGCCTTCGGTTTCCCCGACGACCAGCGCATGCGTACCGAAACCATCCACCTCGACGAAGACCGAGTCCGCCGTGATAGTCTGCTCCGCGCTTTTGAAAAAACAGCACAGATATTCATCCTTCAGCGGATGGAACGTGGCCACGTAAGTCCGGTTGTTGACTGCGGCGTGGAATTGCGGCGCGCTTTCCGAAGGTATCGCGTCAGGCTCGGGCCATCGCCGGCGGCAGACAATGGACGCGCGCTGATTGGATACGTCTTTCAGTTCCACCTGGGCGAAGCCGGCCGACCGGCACATCGCCGCCAGGCATTCCGGCGTGGGGCCGAACCAGTTATCGATCTGCCCGCCCAGTTCCCCGCGCTCATAAAACTCCAGTACCGACGGAATGGCTCTGGGCTCCGAAGGAATCACGAAAGATTCGATCAGCGCCAGATCGGTGCATAATTCGACTGCCTTCTCGAGCCCCAGCAGCGGATGGCGCAGGTGATAGAGCACCCCGAAAAACAGCACGATATCGAAACGTCCGAGGCGACGCGCCGAGAGTTCGTTCACATCGAGCGTCAGGTATTCGACTTTGGAATCGAGAAGCGCGCGGGCTTCGATGAAGGTGTCCAGCGCGACGCAATCCACAGCGACGACCTCCGCGCCGCGTCGCTCGCATTCGAAACTGAACCAACCATCCCATGCGCCCACGTCGAGCACGCGTTTGCCGCGGAGATCAAGCGGCAACCCGAAACGATCAAGCCGCCAGCGGAGGTGCTCAATACTCTGAAGCCCCGGCAGAACGCTGCCATCGGGCAGGTCGACCGAATGATAGCGGAAGCGGGAAAGGACGCGGTCGGCGAGCCGTTGAATATTTTCTTCGTATTCGCGATCTCCCGCGGCTATTCGGATTTCGGATTCCGCCATCATGCCTCAGTGTAGCCTGCTGTAAAATCAACGACGTGTTGAAAATCGCCGCCTTTTTGCTTGTCTTTGGCATCGCCGCCGCCGGCCAGACCGTCCAGCCCATCATCGACAACGAACGCGTCACGGTCTGGGATGTAACCTGGACGAAAGGCCAGCCCAATCCCCTGCCACGCACCGAACACGATTTCGTCGCCGTTTCTCTTTCCAGACCGGGCACCGCGGTGTTCAAACACAAGGGCGAGACACCTGGTGAGCAGGGCGAACGCACGGTGGTAATTGAATTCAAGGACCATCCGGTTCCACCGCTCGAGAACAAGACCGGATACCCGAATGCCTTTCCCCGTCCGCATGTCAGGAAACTGATCGACACCCCTCGCTTTACGGTCTGGAGCTACAGATGGAATCCGGGCGAGCCCACACCGATGCATTTCCACGACAAGGATGTCGTGGTGGTGTATGAGGAAGACACGGCGCTGAAATCGACCGCGCCTGATGGCAAGGTCGTCATAAACGAATACAAAGCTGGCCAGACAAAATTCAATGCGCGCAACCGCACCCATTCGGAGTTGTTGATCCGGGGCACGGGCAGCGCGGTCATGACTGAGCTGAAGTAGCTCATCATTCGCCTTTCATTGGCCTCTGCTTTTCGTTCCAACCGGCCCTGCCTCGCAGGTGACGATACGTCAGTGCTACCGGGAGGCCGACCACATTGCTGTAAGAGCCGTCGATGCGATCGATGAAACGCGACGCCAGACCCTGTATTGCATAGGCTCCGGCTTTATCCATCGGCTCGCCGGACGCCACATAATCCGCAATCTCGGTATCGCTGAGCGGCGCAAACCAGACTGCCGTCGTCGCGATGTCTCGCACGATTTCGTCGTCCTGCCTGAGGCAGACCCCGGTCATCACCTCGTGGCGCCGTCCCGAGAGCGCGCGAAGCATCCGCACCGCATCGGCGGCATCCTCGGGCTTGCCCATGATCTCGCTCCCCATAACCACGGTGGTGTCGGCGGCAAGCACCACCTCGTGTTCATTCGCCGCCACAGCCCTGGCTTTCTCTTCCGCCACGCGCAACACGTATTCCCGCGGTGTCTCGCCCGCGCGCGGCGTCTCGTCGACGTCCGCGACACGAACGGTGAACTCGATCCCCGCCGCTCGCAATAACTCCGCGCGTCGCGGCGACCGGGATGCCAGCACCAGCCTCAATGTTTCCCGTAGCTCTTTTCGCCCGCGTCGATTTCCCCTGCGAGCACGTTCTGCCTGGGCGGCAGCGGGCAGGTCGCGAATGCGGTAAAGGCGCAGGGAGGATTGTAGGCCTTGTTGAAATCCAGCTCAATCTCGCCGCCTTTCGGCATGTCCGCGTCGAGAAAACGCCCGGCCCCATAAGTCGTCTTGCCGCTGGTCGCGTCTTTGAATATGAAGAAAAGCCCGCCGTCTTCGATGACCGGTTCAAGCCGCATCGTCTTACCCTTGACGCTGAACTCCGCATACCCGGGCGACGGCTCCTGGTCCGTCATCCCGAGAATATTCGTGATCGCGATCTTCTTCGGCTGGGGATACGCAACCCATTTCGCCTGGATGCGCCAGGCCGGGTCCGCCGGGAACCATTTGCACCCCGTGAATTCGCGGCGCGTTGCCGCGTTCGGATCGCGCATGCGCACGCCGATCCTGCCGCCGCGTTCGATGATCGTGAGCGAGACATCGCCGATCTTCAACACATCGGGATGTTCGGTGGCGTCAGACTTCAACTGGCGGTTCTGCCATGTGACTTTGCCGTTGGCGAAATGCAATACGCCCGCGCGCTTCGGACCTCCCGGCGGCAACACGACATCCGACTGCGGATCGGAGCCCAGGATGTTGTCGCCCGCGTTCAGCCAGTAGAGGCCGGCGACCGAGAGCCAGCCGTTCGGCGCTTTGAGAGACGCCTCATACGCGGCGCGCCATTTGCCGATCTCATCCACCGAGGATGAGCCGCCGGTCGCAGCCAACAGGACACCGCTCGCTACGAGAACAAGAGCCAGCCGCATCTTACTTCAGTTTGGAGAAATCGAGCGGGTTCATGTAAACGCTGTCTGGCGCTTTCGTGGTAAGCGGACCGTTCGCTTCCGACTCGGCTCGCACCTTCTTCCATTCATCGTCGGCCTGGAATGCGGCCCAGTTCTTCGCGGCGTCCGTCCTGCTCTTGTGCTCGACGATATAGATGAGAACGTTGTTCTTGTTGTCCTGCGGGACCCAGTAGCCGATGGCGTCGATGTCGTGCCGCTTGAAGATCGTTTCCGTGTGATCGCGGAATCGGGCGATCAGCGCATCCAGCTTGCCCGGGGTGGCCGAGTACGTTCGCAGCTCGTACACGTGGCCGGGACTCTGCGCCTGCGATTGCCCCATAAACGCGCCGATGGCGAATACGGCCGCTGCGCCGCAAATGAAAGACAGAATGTTCGATTTGGTCATGCTTTCGAGGATACTCCAGTTTTGAGTTTTGAAAGGTCGACCTTGTTCATGAAACAGCTCTCGATCGAAGCCGCCAGCGGTACGTTCGCGTCCGTCTCGGCCTTGATCCGCTGCCAGTCTTTATCGGCGCGAAACGCCTCCCAGTTTTTCCCGGCGGCCTCGATACTCTCGTGCTCAACGATATAGATCAGAAGGTTCTTCGGATTTTCGAGCGGCACCCAGTAGCCGATCGTGCGGATGCCGTAGCGCGCAAAAAGCGCCTCCGTGTGATCGGCAAAACGGGCCAGCAGCGCGTCCAGTTTACCCGGAGCCGCGTAATAGGTGCGCATCTCGTATACGTGATTCATGAGATTCACGATATCGCGGACGCCGGCTTCTATTTCAGATTGGATTCGAAGAACGCTGTTGTTTCATCCAGAAGCTGTTTGTGCTCCGGACCCGCGACACCGTGGCTCTTCTCGGGATAAACCACCATGTAGAACTGCTTATCCTCCTTCTCCAGTGCCTCGGCCATCTGCACGGAGTTCTGGAAATGAACGTTGTCGTCCTCCACGTTGTGCAGAATCAGAAGCCTGGTGCCTTCGAGTCCAGCCGCGCTGTTTACCGGCGCGCTGATTCGGTAACCTTCTTCGTCGTCATCCGGCAGTCCCATGTATCGTTCCGTGTAAATACTGTCGTAGTTCCGCCAGTTGGTGACGGGTGCGCCGGCGATCGCGGCCCGAATGAGTCCCGGCGCATGCGTCACGGTGTAGAGCGTCATGTAACCGCCATAGCTCCAGCCGTAAAGACCGATTCGCGCGGGGTCCACGAAACCCTGTGAAATCAGGTACTGAATACCGTCCTTTTGATCGCTCAGCTCATGCGCGCCCATGTCGTGCCAGAGCACCGATTCGAACTGGTGCCCGCGTCCCGCCGATCCGCGATTATCCAGTTGCCACACGACAAAGCCCCTCTGGGCCAGCACCTGGTCCCAGGACAATCCCTGCCATGTGTTGCGCACCTCCTGCACGCCCGGGCCGCCATACACCATGACCACGGCGGGATACTTCATTCCTGGTGCAAAGCCGGCGGGTTTGATCATGCGGGCGTAAAGCGGCGTTCCGTCCGACGCCTTCACTTTTACGATTTCGGTGGGGAGGATATCGAACTCATCCATTTCGTCCTGCGCTGCGCGGTTCCGGGGTTGAATATCGCGCAATTCCGTTCCATCGAACCTATACAAGGTTCTGCGCGGCGGGCTGGTCAGGCTGTTCCAGGCATCCAGATAGTAATTGGCGCCTGGCGCAAGCGAGATCGAATGCGTTCCCGCCGTTCTGGTAAGCCGCTGCTTCTTCGTGCCGTCGAGAGAAACGGCGTAGAGCTGGCGCTCGATCGGACTCTCTTCGGTCGATGTGTAAAGCACGCGCTGGCGCGCCTCATCCAACCCCGCAACCGAGCTGACTTCCCAATCCCCGCTCGTCAGCTGTTTTTCCAGCTTGCCGTTCAGGTCGTAGAGATAAATATGACGAAATCCGGAGCGTTCGCTTGTCCAGAGGAATCGGTTGCCGCTGCCGAGAAACAACGGTTCACCCTTGACGTTGATCCAACGCGGGTCTTCTTCGTGCAGGATGCTGTTCGCGGTGCCTGTAGAAACGTCCACCAGCATCAGCCAAAGATTGTTCTGCACGCGATTCAGTCGTTCGGCAATAATCTGACGGCTGTCGGGGGACCATACCACGCGCGCCAGGAGGAAGTTGCGCGGATCCCCCAGGTTCATCCACCTGGTTTCGCCGCCCGTGGCCGGCACCACGCCCAAACGGACCTCGGCGTTTGGATCGCCGGCTTTGGGATAACGCTCGGGCTCCAGCAGCCCACGCGAGTTCAGCAGCGAAACCTGCGGAAACACCGGCTCGCGCGCGGTATCGAACTGAAGGTAGGCGATCGACCGGCTGTCGGGCGACCACCAGTGCGCGGTATCGAGATCCAGTTCTTCCGGATACACCCAATCGAGCTGCCCGTTCAGCAGCGTATCCGTCCCGCTCGTAGTAAGTTGGCTGACCACCTTCGAGGCGATCTCCATACTAAAAAGGTTGGAACCGCGCCGGAATGAGACGTACCGGTTATCCGGAGAGAGCTTCGGATCGCGCTCGGTTTCGGCAGTTTGCGTCAGCTGATCGAAACGTCCTTTATTGATGTCGACCACGAAAAGGTCGCCTGCAGCAGATACCAGCAGCCGCTTGCCGTCCCCAAACCACTGCACGTCCTGCTCGCCGACCCGGCGGTTGGTCCAGTCGAATACGGGAGAGGGAGGCGCCTTGATCGCCGCACGTTCCATTTGCTCCCAGGCGATAACGGAATGTTCCTTGCCCGAACGGACATCGTAAACGGACAGCTCGCCCCGTTCGGTGGACACGAAGCGCTCGCCATCGGGCGACCACAGGACAGCGCCTTCCCGAAGCGACGGCGCATTCACCAGTGCACCCACCGTGACCGGCTTCTTTGCCGCCATCAAAGGCGACAGCAATGTGAAGAGCGAAAGGGTCGCGAGCGAGCGGTTCATGCGAAGACTCAATTGTAAATCGCGCGCCCATCCATCCGTTCGGTCAGTTTCCGGCCGCCTGCAGGATATCTTATGGCCAATCATGCGATTTCGTCCCTTCCCCGCCCGCTCACGATGGCAAAATCAAGGGTTAAGCCATTTCAATGTTGCGCCTCGAAGACCTCTGGGACCGGCGGCAGCGAACTCCTGTTCTGATCATCAGCGGCTTGAGCATCCTCGCGCTCGCTGGGATCGACTGGTGGACGAAATCCTACATCTCGCTCGGTTTCCTCTACCTCTTCCCGATTCTCCTGTCGGCTGGGATTTTGCCTCGCTGGGCCATCGTTTCGGTGGCTGTCGCCTGCGCGGTGCTAAGCGAGATATTCAGCTCCCTCGATCCGGCGGGCACCTACATTCGTCTCGCTTTCGAGACCCTTGCCTTCGCCGGTTCGGGATTGCTTGTCGCCGAGATGGTTCGCAACCGCCGATTAACGCATGAGGCACAGGAAAGGTTGCGGATTCTCGTGGAAACAAGCCCCGCCGCCATCGTTACCATCGACGAGAACGGTTTTATCGAGGTGGCCAATCGAGCTGCCACCGAACTGATCGCTCCCCGCGATGGACATCTGGTCGGTCATCCGATTGCCGCATTCCTGCCCGAGTTGCATCACGCCCTCCGGCGCGAGGAAGGGCCGCAGTTTCGCACCTCCATGCAATGCCGTGGCCACCGCGACGACGGCGGACCTTTCACGGCCGATGTCTGGTTCTCAACATATAAGGAAGGCTCCAGCCCGAAACTGGCCGCGATTATCGCCGACGTCAGCGAAGAAGGGTCGCTCGCCGGATCCAACTCCGCACCGTCTGTCGATCATGAGAACTCTTTAAGTGGACGCGAGACGGAGGTCCTTCGCTACCTTGTCCAGGGTCTCGCCAATAAGGAGATTGCCGCCAGGATGGATGTGTCGGAGAGCACCGTCAAGAACACGCTGCAACAGTTGTTCGCCAAGACCGGCGTACGCACTCGCAGCCAACTGGTCCGCGTTGCCCTCGAACATTATCGTAATCTCTTATAGTAAGCTGGCTAATCGAAAGATTATCCTCTGGTTTACAGCTGACTTACTCATAACTTATTGATGAAAACTACAGGGCCGGGATCAACCGCCTCTTCAGGCGCGAGCCTGCGTGACGGGCGTGACCGCGTGCAGAGAACGGGAGATGGCAATCCTGACAAGTTGACTTCTCGTGCGTACCCCGGTCTTGTCGAACAGCTGCTGCACCACTGCCTTTACCGAACTCTCTGAGATCTTGAGATCCTCTCCGATCTTCCGGTTGGACAGACCTCCCAGTATGCCCAGCAGCACCTTCTGCTCGCGCTCGGTCAGGCCATCAGCGTCAATTCGTTCTTCTTCCGGATATCGATCGGCAAGCTGCCGGACGATCTGCGGATCGATCCACATCTGGCCGTTTGCCACCGTGCGGATGGCGCTGACGAGCCGGTCCGCGGAATCCGACTTCAGGAAGATACCCGACGCACCCAGCTTGAGCGCGCGCGCAGCATTACAAGCATCCAGCAATGCCGTGATGATCAGTATCTTGCCGAGGAAGCCGGAACGCCCCGCAGCCGACAGGAACTCGATGGCATGTCCCGCGTCCTCATCGTATTCCAGCAATACGACATCGATGCCCGAGCCGTTCACTAACTCCATTGCTTCGTTTCCGGTGGCACACTCGCCTACCAGGTGGAAATCCGGCTCGAGCGCCAGCAGACGCCCCAGACTCGCCCGGAACAGTGCCTGCTCGGCCAGCAGTAACAGACGAGTCCGTTTCCTCGTGGCGGATTGTGGATCGAACGGCTCCATGCAGGGAATGTTAAGGCGAATCGGCGGCCTTGCCAAGCGCTTCGCCCGAAAGATAGGCCGGATGCCGGAAAGAGACATACCCGGATCGAAAGAGTGTTTACACAGCCAAAATCTTTTTGTGGAAATCGTTCTACTGTCCAAACGATAGCTGCCGTTGGAAGCAAGATAGGTGGCGCGGGGGCTCGAACGGCGGCTAAAGTCGAGTTCTGATGCGCGTTACCCTTTCCGTTCTGCGCTCCATTCCAAAACGCTGTTGTATTGCAACCGGATGTTATGTTGCATATGCTGTCCTCACGCAGTGCGCCTTCGCGCAGGTAACGTACAGCTGGCAGCAGATCAAGGATAAGTTTCACTCCACCAACCCGACGCTTAAAGCGGCGCAGCTTGGCATTGATGAGTCGAAGGCAGCCGAAATCACCGCCTATCTTCGACCCAACCCCGACCTCAGCATCACCGCGGACGGCACTCAGTTGGTTCCTTCAAACGGAATCTATCGACCCATTTCGGGCACGGATTATTCACCCGCCATCAGCTATTTACATGAGAGGGACCACAAACGGGAACTGCGACTGGAAGGCGCGAAAAAATCCACGGACATCGCAGTCTCTTCTTATCAGGATCAGGAGCGGGGCCTCGTCTTCACGCTGCGCACGGCATTCGTCCAGGTTCTGCAGGCGAAGGCCTTCCTCGAAAACGCAAAACTTAACCTGACTTACTGGGATCGCGAGCTCGGGGTTGACCGGACACGCTTCGAGGCGGGAGATATCGCGCAGGTGGATCTGAATCAACTTGTGCTGCAGCGTGTTCAGTTCGAATCCGATTTCGAAACCGCGACCGTAAACCTCAGAACGGCCAAGATCCAGCTTCTGATGCTGCTCAACGAGAAAACTCCGATCGAACAGTTCGACGTCACCGGCGCATACGAATTCACCGAGAATCTCATGCCGCTGGAACAATTCCGCGAGCTTGCACTAACCTCGCGGCCGGATCTGAAAGTTGCCATGGAGAACGTCGAACTGGCGAAGAACGCACATCAGCTCGCTGTTTCCAACGGCTCGACCGATCCAACTTACAGCGTCTGGTATACGAAAAATCCCTCGTTCAGCAACCCGTATGCGAATCAGACCATCGGCTTCAGCATCAGCGTCCCGTTGCGCATCTTCGATCGCAACCAGGGTGAGAAGGAGCGCACAGAGATTGACATCCGGCGCAATGAACGGTTACAGGACGCCGCGTCCGCCCAGGTATTCAACGACGTGGATTCGGCCTACGTGACCATCCTGAGCACGGTCAACCTGTTGCGGCCCTACCGGGATACATATCTGAAGCTCGCGGCTGACGTTCGGGATACCAAGTCCTTCGCATTTCGAAATGGCGGGGCGTCCCTGCTGGATTATCTGGACGCGGAAAAAACGTATCGGGACACGCGGCTGGCTTATCTGAATTTGATTGGTTCTTATTTGACCGCCGCGGCCCAGATGGATCAGGCCGTGGGCCGGGAGGTTCTGCAATGAATCGATTATTTCTGCTGCCAACGGCGGCTCTGGTAATTGGACTGAGTCTTCTTTCCGCCGGATGCGGCGAGAAAAGCGTCAAGGCCGATTCCGCGAAAGCGGAAACGCTGCCGCCGGCGCAGGTCGAACCCGACTTCGACGTCAACAACTTCAAAGTGGCGCATCCCGAGCAGTTTCCGCTGACAACGGCCGGCGAACACATCGCCGCGCCCGAACTCAACGTTACCGGAGTCGTGAACCCCGACGTCTCGCGCCAGGTGCCCGTACCCTCGCTTGCCTCCGGGCGGGTGGTTGAAATCGACGCCCGGCTGGGGGATCAGGTGACCAAAGGACAGCTTCTGTTCAAGCTGCGCAGCACCGATATCGCGGGCGCTTATTCGGATTATCGCCAGGCCGTCAAGAACGAACTGCTCACAAAATTGCAGCTCGATCGCGCCAAACTGCTTTTCGAGAACGGCGCTTACCCGAAAAGCCAGCTCGAAATAGCCCAGAACGCCGAAGACGACGCTCAAGTCGTGGTCGATACGACACTGGAGCATCTGCGCCTTCTGGGCGTCGACCCGGATCATCCGACCGGAATCGTCGAAGTGTATGCGCCGGTCGCGGGCACGATAACGGATCAGGAAATCACGGATTCGGCTGGCGTCCAAGCCCTGACGCCCCCGAACCCGTTCACCATCTCGGATCTTTCCCATGTCTGGATCATCTGCGACGTGTTCGAGAACGATATGGGACAGGTGCATATCGGCGAGTTCGCCGACATTCATCTCGTCGCTTATCCCGACCGCGTTCTGAAGGCAAAAATCAGCAACATCCTGCCGGTTATGGATCCGAGTATTCGCACCGCGAAAGTCCGGCTGCAGGTGGAGAATCCGGGCATCCTGCGGGTCGG
>CAWBIS010000117.1:0-7794 GCA_963788485.1 Terriglobia bacterium | reverse complement strand
TTATGTTAGCCTGGCTTCAGCATCGTATTGCTTCTTCGATTATGACGCTGCATCCGATACCTTCACGCCCGGCACCCTGGCGGGCAAGCCGCCGCAGGGAAACGATGCCAGGTGCGGGTTCGCGTGCCACACGAGCGTCAAGGCAAGGGATTACGTCTTCACGGATTACGGGCACAGGTGAAGCGGTTGCACGCGCGCCCAACTCACCGGGTTCAGACGAGTGGGCGACCGTATCGATCCGGGCCAAGTTCATGCCGGTTCTCACTCACGATCCTTCGCGCAGAGGCTTTCCGATTTCCCAATGATGCCCAAACGGATCGGCGATGCGTCCCAGCCGCCAGCCGTGGCGATTGGCCATCTGCCAGACCACTGTCGCTCCGGCCGCGACAGCCTGGGCGAAAACGGCGTCGGGATCTGCGACAGTCATTATCATCCGCGCCGTACCGCCGCCCAGGGTTTCGGGGCTGAAATTCCCGTGCTCCGGGGACTCGTCGGCGACCCAGAATTCGGCTTCCCCGACTGACAGGCGGGCGACAACCGCCCCCTTCTCATCGTCAATGCGAAACAGTTCACCGGCAGCGAAAGCCGCCTTGTAGAATTCGATCGCCTTAGCGCCGTTTCGAACCGAGAGCATCGCCGCGATTGCGGGCTGACGATCCTGCATCTTTCGAAAATAGCGCATATAATTGCTTCTGATGCTTCGCGCATTCCGTCTTGGCCTTCTGCCGGCTATTGCCGCCATGGCCGCGCCGGCGGTCAACGCCGCGCCGACTTTTAATAAGGATGTGCTGCCGATCCTCCAGGCGAACTGCCAGAGCTGCCATCGCCCCGGCGAGGTGGCGCCGATGTCGCTGCTGACCTATAAGGACGCCCGGCCCTGGGCCAGGTCCATCAAGGTCGCGGTGGTGACGCAGAAGATGCCGCCGTGGTTTGCAGACCCCGGCTATGGCCACTTCCGGGATGACAAGCGGCTCTCCGACGCGGATAAGAACACTATCGCGGCCTGGGTCGACGCGGGCGCGCCGGAAGGCGATGACAAAGACAAGCCCGGCCCGCGCGCGTTTACAGATGGCTGGAACATCAAGCCCGATATCGTGGTGAAAATGCCGAAGCCGTTCGAATTGCCGGCGAAGGGCACCATTAATTACAAATACATCCTGGTAAAAACGAACTTCCCCGAGGACCTGTGGATTTCCGCCGCCGAAATGCGTCCGGGAAATCCGAAGGTTGTGCATCACGGGAAGGTCTGGGTGCGGCCGCCGGGATCGCGCTGGATGGAGAATGCCACGCCGGGCGAAGCTTACGAGCAGGAGACGCAATTCGAGATGATGGGCAGGAACGTCTCGGCCGAAGGCAACGATATTCTGGGCAAATTCAATCCGGGCCTCGGCGCACAGACGTTCGATGTGGACGGCTCGGCGAAGTTCGTACCCAAAGGCTCGGATCTCGTTTTCGAGATGCACTACACCGCTTCGGGTGAACCCACGACCGACGTTTCCGAGCTGGGGCTTGTGGTGGCGAAGAGCGCTCCAAAGACCCGCTACTATCTGGCGGGTGCGCCGGTGGCGTTTAATCTTGTGATTCCGCCGGGCGAGCCGAATGCGGAGATCGTGGGTGAGGTGACGGTCGGCGCGGACAATGTCCGGCTGGCGTATGTGCAGCCCCATTTGCATCTGCGCGGCAAGGCTTACGAACTGCGGCTGATTTATCCGACGGGTGAATCGGAGACTGTTTATAAGGGCAAGTTCGATTTCAACTGGCAGCAGGGATTCACCTATAAGAAGCCAATCGTCATGCCGAAGGGAACGCGAATTGTCGGTATTTCGACGTTCGATAACTCGGCCAACAATCCCTTCAATCCCGATCCCACCCAGGAAGTTCACTGGGGTCCCCAGAATTGGGATGAGATGGCGAGTTCGTTTATTGGATTGCTTTTCGATGTAAACACGCCGCAGGAGACGGTGCTCAAGTCGTCGGGTCCGAGCCTGCTGCCACGCATTCCGGGCCGGGTTGGGCCTACGCTTTCGGTACTGACCAAATAGAACTGGAGAACTCGATGCGCAAATTCGCGATTATCCTTGCCGCTGTATTGGGAACGGGAGCGGCGGTGGCACAGCAGCCGGCGGGAGGGTCCTCCGCCCCGATGATGAAACTGTTTTCGTCCGCCGCGGATGTGCAGGCGCTGATCGAAAAGGCGAAGAAAGACCGTAAAGGCGACCAGCCGACCGTGATCGAACCGATCCTCCGCCTGGCCCCATACGGCGCCAATCTCGAATATCGCGCGGCGGTGGGACCAGCCGCCGTTCACGAAACGGAAGCGGAAATCTTCTACGTGATCGACGGCTCGGGAACCATGACGACGGGCGGGAAACTTGTGAACGAAAAAAGGACGAACGCCGCCAACCTGACCGGGACCGGCATCGAAGGCGGTTCTTCCCGCACACTGGCGAAAGGCGATTTTCTGATTGTGCCGGAAAAAACGCCGCATTGGGTGAGCGCAATCAACGGGTCGATCGTGTTCATGACGCTGCACGTGCCGCGCCCTGTCGACGCGACGCACTGATCGTGCGATTACGCACCCTATATAGGAACTACTAAACTTGTCGGCTGTGGTTACGGCCGTTTTAATCAGCGGAATCAACAATTTTCGGGTTGTAGATCACACGATACTAATGCTACGATTTACTTTGTTGTTTGGAACGGAGGCAATAGTGCATCAATTCAAGACGCTAGCGATCGTTTCAGCAGGGCTCACACTGGCAATTTCTCCGGCTTTTTCGGCGACTCCAGCCATTGGCGTGGCCATGTCTGACGGAACAATTCTGGTGAACGACACGCAGACACCAGGTAACGCATCAGTATTTAACGGCACGACTCTCCAGACACAGAAGTCCTGGTCACAGGTTCGCCTGAAGGATGGGGCGCAGTTGCGTCTCGAGTCTCAGTCGCGCGGAAAGCTGTTCACGGATCACGTGGACTTGCAGCAGGGCACCGCGAAGATCTGGGATTATTCGGCCAACGCCAACGGATTGAGCGTCCGTACCGACCCGAATTCGTCCGCCAGCGTGACCATGAAAGGTAAAGTGGTGGAAGTTGCCGCACTGACGGGCAATGTGCACGTGTTCAATGCCGAAGGTATGAATGTGGCTAACCTTCTGCCGGGCCGTGCGCTGGATCTGCTTCCGCAGGATGCTGGCGCAAGCTCACCCTCGACCTTGACCGGATGCGCAGTGAGAACCGGCGGCAACACGTTGCTGAAGGATGAAACCTCCAACGTCACCGCGCAGCTTCGCGGCGGAAACGTGAAGGCGGGTACCCGGGTTCAGGTGACCGGTTCGCTGGTTCCCAACGCGACTCCGGCGTCGGGCGCAACGCAGGTCATCCAGGTGACGAGCGTTAAAGCGGTCGGCGGTTCCTGCGCAGGTGCGGGCGGCGCGGCGGCTGGTGCAGGCGCGGCGGCGGGTGCTGGAGCTGGAGCGGGCGCTGCAGCCGGTATCAGCACTGGCGTGATAGTAGGCGTTAGCGTAGCGGCCGCTGCAGGTGTGGCAATTGGCGCGGCATACGGCACTGGAGCGATCGGCGGCAGCACCCCGTGCGTGCCGACGAGCGCTCAGCCCTGCCCATCCTAGACGGCAGCTCAGCAATCGAACATTCCGGGCGAGGCAGCTATTGCAGCTTGCCTCGCCCTTCTGTTTTCCAGACCTCTTCCACTTTCCCACCCCGCACCCCGTAAACCAGCTCATGCAGATTCACCGCCACGCAAATATGGTTGGGGATGATACGCGTCTTCTGCCCGATCTCAAACCGGCGGGCTGAACACGAGAGATCGATGAACCCGTGTTCCTCGTTCATACGATGAAACGCCGCCTCCGGCGCATCGATTAAACGTCCAAAGCCGGGTCCGCCCGCCGCATCGCGATCCGAGGAAAATGTTTTGGAGCCGCCGTCGACAATCATGCGGTCCGCCCGCGTATGCGACACTACCGTGACCAGAATCGATGCCGCGCAGTCTTCCAGCGTGCAGCCGCCGCTCGTGACCGTATTGATGTCGTTGAAGACGTAGGTACCGGGTCGGATTTCGTTCATGCCCTCGATCTCATGCGAATGGAAGAGCAGCGGCGTTCGAACCGCCGCTGACGATCTCGGGAGTCAACCCGGCGTGCCGGAAAGCTTCCCGCACCGAAGCCACGCTGTCGCTCAGCTGGCGGAGTTTCGCTTCGTCACCGGCCTGCCGGAGATGGCCGGGATAAAACGTGAATCCGCGCAACCGGACGTGGGGGAGTTTGGCAATGACGCGCGCGAGGTCGATTGCCTCGGGCGGTGCGACTCCCACCCGGCCCAGACCTGCATCGATTTCGATCAGGACGCCGATCTCGACCCGTGCGACGACAGCGGCAGCGGAAAGATGCGTGGCCGCAGTCACGCTGTCGAGCGCGACGGTGACTTGTGTGTGTTGCGCAACCGCGGTGAGCCGCCGCAGCTTGGGCTCCCCGACTACGGGAAAGGCAACGAGGAGATCCGGAGGATTCGCGCCCAACATGACCTCCGCTTCACCGACCTTCGCCACGGTCAAACCAGCCGCGCCGAGCGCAAGCTGCTGCCGGGCGAGGAAGATCGATTTGTGGGTCTTGGTGTGCGGCCGGAGACGCAGATCGTACTGCGCGCAATAATCCGCGACGCGGCGCAGATTCCTTTCCATGATGTCGAGGTCGACGACCAGCGCCGGGGTATCCAGGTCCTCGATCTGCATTATTTGAAGGTCAGCCTGAGTTTTCCGGCAGGGGTTTTGTAACTCAGGACGAGATGCTTCGCTTTATCCTTCGTCAGTGGGAAAAACAGCAGGCCGGACTCCGGCGCGGTGATGCTCTGCTCGACCAGAATCTTCTGCTTCAACGCTTCAAAAGCAGGGTCCGCTTTCGCATCGTCCTTGATCTGGATTTTGGTGCCTTCGAGCGGACGCGGGGAATCGGCGTTGGCGCGGTTTCCATACACTCGCTGCACCACCATGGTGCCGGTGCCGGCAATCTGTCCTGCCGCCATGGGGCCGCTATGTTCAAGCGTGGATTCCGAGCGGAGAATGAAATCGTCCAGCCGCACATCGTAGGGCTTGGCGCCTTTGGGCGCGACGGTCACGTCGAGTACGATGTAGTTGCTGCCGAAATCGGTTCCGAACATCTGCACCACTTGCTCCGGGCTGACCACGGTAGCGGTGATCGCGACGCTGTCGTCTTCTTCACGGCCTTGCGGGGACTTCTTCTCTCCCGCGAAAAGAGCGTCGCCCGCGAAAAGAGCGGCGCAGAGCGCGAGGGCCAGAAAACACCTCATGCCGGAATTATAGACCGCCCCAGGCAAACGCGCCAACCCCGATGGCGAGCCCGATCAGCATGCCGGCGATGACATCGCTGACGTAGTGCAGACCGAGGATTACGCGTGACGCCGCCACGCTGAGCGCGCAGAAAACCAGTCCGGCGAGCAGCGTGGGATAGTACAGGCCCAGCGAAAAAGTGATGGCGAAGGCGGTGATCGTGTGTCCGGATGGGAAGGAAAAACGGTCGGGAGGCAACAGGCAGGCCCAGCAGTGCGTTTCCGTGGCGCAGGGGCGTTCGCGGCCGATCAGCCGTTTGAGGACGAAGAAGGTCAGCTGACCGGCGCCGAGCGAAACGGCAGCCGCTTCCAGCGCTTCGAAACGCCGATCCCCGCCGAACAGAAGGATGAGCAGCCCGATCGTGCTCCACAGCCAGCCATCGCCGCCGCGCGTCGCCAGCACCATCCATCGGCGAATCCACAGGGGCGCATGCCACCGGTTGACCCGAAGCATGAGTCTGCGATCGCCGGCGCTAATCAACCGGATCATGGTGCTCATATCAATTGTACGGGTGGGACATCCTCCATGCCAAAATCGGTAGGGAATGAAGACAGTCGAACTGGTGTTCTTCGATGCCGGCGGAGGGCATCGCAGCGCCGCGAACGCGTTGTGCGAGGTCGTGCGACGTGAGCAACGGCCCTGGGACATGCAGATGATGAACCTGCAGGAACTGCTGGACGATATGGATGTTTTCCGCAAAATCACGGACATTCGTCTGCAGGACCTGTACAACCTGATGCTGCGCCGCGGATGGACTCTCGGGTCGCCGGCGCTGATGAAGGGCATGCACGGCGTCATCCGGCTTTATCACGGGGCGCAGGTGAAACTGCTGGCGAAGCACTGGCGCGAGAAGCCGCCCGGACATGGTGGTCTCGGTGATTCCGAATTTCAATCGCGCGCTCTATCAGGCGATGCAGCGGGCGTTGCCCGGCGTGCCGCTGGTCACGATCCTGACCGATATGGCTGACTATCCGCCGCACTTCTGGATCGAACGCCAGGCGCAATACTTCATCTGCGGAACGGAGCGCGCCTACGACCAGGCCATGCGTCTCGGCCACGCGCCCGAGCGCGTGTTTCGCACTTCCGGCATGATCCTGAACCCCCGGTTTTACGAACCGGTGACGGTGGACCGTGGCCCCGACCGCGCCGCGCTGGGCCTCGATCCGTGCCGGCCGACCGCGCTGATCATGTTCGGCGGCGAAGGCTCGGCGGCGATGCTGCGCATTGCGCGGCTGCTCGACGCCAGCGGGGCGGACGTGCAGGTCATCGCGATCTGCGGGAAGAACAAAAAACTCGAAGCGGCCATGCGAGCGGTAGCCGTGGCGAATGGCGATGCATGTGGTGGGGTTCACGCGCGAAGTCCCGCGATTCATGCGGCTGGCGGATTTTTTTATCGGCAAGCCGGGCCCGGGCAGCATCAGCGAGGCTGTGGCGATGGGACTGCCGGTCATCATCGAGCGCAATCACTGGACGCTGCCCCAGGAGCGCTACAACGCCGACTGGGTGGAGGAGCAGGGCGTCGGGATTTCGCTGCGCCGGTTCCAGTTGCAGATTGTGGATGCGGTGCGACAGATGCTCGATCCGGAGCGGCGGTGCGAGTTTGTGCGGCGCGTCAATGCGCAGAAGAACCGGGCGGTGTTTGAGATTCCGGAGATTTTAGAGCGGATTATGGAGCAGTCACCGGTTTCGCGCACTTCGTAGGCGGGCCGGTGCGTTTGTAGAGAAATGCTTTTTCGTCCCATTCGTATGGAGTGCAGGTCACTCTTGTGAAATAGCGATCCTGGAGGTCTCCGACCCGGAACGCGGCTACCGGGAGGGAATTGCGATCGAATTGGCCGTGCGCTTCGACGAGCGTCTGCCGGTCGAGCCATCGCCGGTCGACCTCGCAGGGAATGATGGGAGCAGTCGGGCGGCACCATCGCCTTGCCCTGCCGCCCGCGTTTTGTGGATCCCAATGATCAACCAGGCCCGCCCACCCGGTACCCTTGCGACTGGCCGCAAAAGCGGTTTTGGGATGGGAGTGCAATCCCGTCCCCCGATGAGGGCGCACGCGGTAGCCTTTGGTTGCTGTGCTCTTTTTTACAGCCTGACCAGCGGCGTCAGTTCGACGTTGCGGAACGCCTCAGCCTTCTGCTCGAGTTCCGGGTCCCAGTTCTTGGGCTGGTAGATGCAGCAAGGCTCCTGCGCCAGCGGATCGCCCGTCAACGCATATGCCCTCGCCCGCGACCCGCCGCAAATCTCCTTGAACTCGCATGCGCCGCACTTGCCTTCAAGCTGCTTGGTGTCGCGCAGGGCCTTGAAGATGGGCGCGCTGCGGTAGATATCGGCCAGCGGCGTTTCGTGGATGTTGCCGGCGTGGATGGGCAGGAATCCGCTGGGGTAGACGTTGCCGGTGTGGGAGATGAACATAAAGCCCTTGCCGTCGTTCA
>CAWBIS010000116.1:0-11511 GCA_963788485.1 Terriglobia bacterium | reverse complement strand
GCTGAACCAGTGGGTGCACAGAAAAAGATGGCGATGCGGTCATTTGGCTCCTGGAACACCATGTTCATGGGCCAGGCATTCATCGACGACACGCAGCAATCCGGCCCGCGTGGCGGAGACAAGTTCTACTCCACCAACTGGCTGATGGCCAACGCGGAGCACAAGCTGGGGGCGGCAGGGGCGATTCAGGTGGATCTGATGCTCAGCCTCGAACCCGCTACGATCACCGGCCGGCGTTACCCGCTCCTGTTCCAGACGGGCGAAACCGCCTATGGCCTGCCTTTAACCGACGCCCAGCATCCGCACAATTTCGTCATGGCTCTGGGCTTTGAATACGCACGCAGCCTCGGCGAGAACACTACGCTCGAACTCTACGCGGCGCCGGTCGGCGATCCCGCGCTGGGACCTGCGGCGTATCCCCACCGAGCGTCGGCAAGCGAACTGCCGCAGGCCACGCTCTCGCATCATCTGCAGGACTCGACCCATATTTCCGATGACGTCGTTACCGCCGGGCTGGCCTACCGCCGGATCAAGGTCGAAGCCAGTGGCTTTCATGGCGCCGAGCCGGGCGAAAACCGCTGGATTGTCCAGGCTGGCCCGATCGATTCCTGGTCGGCCCGGCTATGGTTTTTTCCCACGAAGTACTGGGCTGCGCAAGTCTCGGCCGGGCGATTAACCAAACCCGAAGCCCTGGAGCCAGGCGATCAGATTCGCGCCACGGCCTCGGTGGAATATTCCAGGCCGATGCCGGGCGGGAGTTGGTCGTCCAGCCTGATCTGGGGGCGGGTTCACTACACCGCGAACCAGCGCAACCTGAATTCTTATCTGGCGGAATCGGTGCTGCCGATCGCGCAGAAAAACTTCATCACCGGGAGAATCGAACTGGCGGATAAGGACGAACTGTTCGACGACGACCCCGCACTGGAAACGGCTATCGACGCGCGGGATGGGAGCACCTTCCGCATCGGCGAATATACCATCGGTTACACGCGCGACATCGGCGTCTTTGCGGGAATTGAAACCGGCATCGGGGCGAACATCGAGACCTATTCGTTGCCCTCCGCGATCAAGCCATATTACGGCGAGCACCCGCTCGGCGGAAACATTTTTATACGACTTCGGCTGAAGGGCCGGAGCTGAAAATCTGGTATACCAAAGGAGAAGCTGGCATGAAATTTACACTCGCTTTCGTTTTTGCAGGTTTGCTGGCCGGGGCCGGTACGCCGCAAACCATTATGGGCGTCATCACCGACACCATGTGCGGCGCCAAACACGCCATGCTGAAAGGCCAGCCGGACGATGAATGCGCCCGCTTGTGTGTCAGGGGCGCGCGTGACTATGCGCTCTACGACGGCAAACACCTCTGGAAGCTGAGCGATCAGAAAAGCCCGGCCAAATTCGCCGCCAAAGCGGTTCGGGTCATCGGCAACGCCGATCCCAAAACGATGACCATCAAAGTAACTGCCATCGAAGCCGCCGAATAGCCATGCGCCGGTTTCGATGGTTCCTCGGCGGGGCGGCGACACTGGTCATCCTGCTTGCCGGCGGGGGCTTCGTTTATTTGCGCACGATCGCCCATGGTTTCAGCGCGCGCGCCCAGCCGACGGCAATCGAGACGTTCGCGGCGCGGACCGCGAGAGAACTGGCGCTGCCCGCCGACGCGAAGTCGAGCCCGAACCCGGTGCCCGATTCCCCCAATGTGCTTGCCGAGGCGCGGGCGCATTGGGCCGACCACTGCGCTACCTGTCACGCCAACGATGGAAGCGCCGAGAATACCATGGGCCGGCAGATGTATCCGCCGGCGCCTGACATGCGAAAAGAGGCCACGCAGAACATGACCGACGGCGAGCTTTTCTATATCATCGAGAACGGCATCCGGTTGAGCGGCATGCCGGCCTGGGGTGGTTCAGCGCACAGCCGCGAGGATTCCTGGAAACTTGTGCGCTTCATACGCCACCTGCCGTCGCTCTCGCAGGCGGAAATCCACGAGATGGAATCGCTGAATCCGAAGACGCCGGCGGATCTCGAAGAGGAAAAACAGGAAGCGGAGTTCCTGAAGGGTGGTTCTCCCGCCGAACCACCGGCCGAACACCACCATCACCACTAACCGACAAAGGAAAATATGCAGAAAAGAAGAGCCATCACAATATTCGCCGCCGCCGTCGCCCTCACCGTGGGTGCGGCCGCATCTTTCGCGCATAATGGCATCGAGCATGTCATGGGAACGCTCAGCGCAAAATCCGATACTTCGGTGACCGTTGAAACCGTCAAGCACACGAAGGTAACCGTCTTATTGGATCGCGGGACGACATACAACTGGAACGATAAGACCGCCTCCCTTGGCGATCTTAAACTGGGCCAGCGCGTCATCGTGAACGCTAAAGAAGGCAGCGACGAAAAGCTCCACAGCATCAGTATCCGCTGGGGCGCTAACTCAACGGCTGCCGCGGACCACGACGACCACACGAAACCATAGCCTGCGATTCTCCGCAGCTTCCTGGCCGCCTGAACCTGTTCGATATATTGGAATCAACCCATGAATCAGAACAGTTTTGGCGCTGCCTCCACCTTGCGCGTGGCAGGCACGGATTATCGTATTTTCCGTCTCGCCACGCTCGAGGAAAAGGGCGTTTCCAACGTCTCGCGCCTGCCTTTCTCGCACCGCATTCTTCTTGAAAACCTGCTGCGTCTGGAAGACGGCCGAAAGGTGCAGGCTTCCGACATCGATATCATTGCCCGCGGCGTCAGCGGCCCTGAGGCGAAGGAAATTTCCTTCATGCCCGCGCGCGTGTTGCTGCAGGATTTCACCGGCGTCCCTGCCGTGGTCGACCTCGCCGCCATGCGCGACGCCCTCGCCGCCATGGGCGCCGATCCTTCCAAAGCCAATCCACTCATGCCCGCCGATCTGGTTATCGATCACTCCGTTCAGGTCGATGAGTACGGCACGAAGGATTCTTTCAACGTCAACGCTCTGCTCGAATTTCAGCGCAATCGCGAGCGCTATATGCTGCTGCGCTGGGGCCAGACCGCGTTTCGCAATTTTCGTGTGGTCCCTCCCGACACCGGCATCGTGCACCAGGTGAATCTCGAATATCTTGCGGCGGTCGTATTCCGCGCGCAGGAAGCCGACGGTTCCTGGACCGCTTATCCCGATTCTCTTGTCGGCACCGATTCCCACACGACCATGATTAACGGCCTCGGCGTTCTCGGCTGGGGCGTGGGTGGCATTGAAGCCGAAGCCTGCATGCTCGGCCAGCCGGTGTCCATGCTGCTGCCCGCGGTGGTAGGGTTCAAACTGCACGGCAAATTGCGCGAAGGCTGCACCGCGACCGATCTCGTTCTCACCGTCACCCAGATGCTGCGCAAGAAGGGCGTGGTAGGAAAATTCGTCGAGTTCTACGGCGCGGGTCTGAGCGCGTTAAGCGTGGCCGATCGCGCCACCATCGCCAATATGGCCCCGGAATACGGCGCAACCATGGGCTTCTTCCCGGTCGACGATGGGACGCTGCAGTATCTGCGCACGTCGAACCGCGATGCCCACACGATCGAACTGGTCGAGCGCTACTCGAAAGAGCAGATGCTCTTCCGCACCGACGATACGAAGGATCCCCTTTCTCGGACACGCTCGAACTGGATCTCGGTTCGGTGGTACCGTCCATGGCCGGCCCGAAGCGTCCGCAGGACCGGCTCACGCTTCCCGAAGTGAGAAAGAACTTCCGTGAGTCTTTCAAAGACGCACCTTCCAAAAAAGCGCATGTCGAGATGGGTGGCGAGTCCAGCGAGATAAGCAGCGGCGCGGTAGTCATTGCGGCCATCACCAGTTGCACCAACACCTCCAATCCCTCCGTGATGATCGGCGCGGGTCTGCTCGCAAAGAAAGCCGTGGAGAAAGGGCTCAGGACGAGGCCATGGGTCAAGACCAGCCTCGCACCTGGCTCCAAAGTAGTGACTGAGTATCTCGGCAAGGCCGGACTGACTCCTTATCTGGATGCCCTGAACTTCAATCTCGTCGGCTATGGCTGCACGACATGTATCGGCAACAGCGGGCCGCTTCCCGAGCCCGTTTCTGTCGCGGTAAAGAACGACGATCTCGTGGTGGCTGCCGTACTCAGCGGCAATCGCAACTTTGAGGGACGGATCAATCCGCAGGTAAAGGCCAACTATCTCGCCTCACCGCCTTTGGTGGTTGCCTACGCCCTCGCCGGACGGGTCGATTTCGATATGGATACCGATCCCCTCGGAACCGGAAGCGACGGTGCGCCTGTCTACCTGAAAGACATCTGGCCCACTCCCCAGGAGGTCGAGGCCACAATCGCCTCGACTATCGACGCCGCGATGTTTCGCCGGGAGTATGAGAAGGCTTTCGAAGGCGACAGCAACTGGCAGCACCTGCCTGTGGTCGCCACCGGCGGCACTTATGCATGGGACAACGACTCCACTTACATCAGGAAGCCGCCCTACTTCGAAAATATGACCGATCCGAACGCGCCCATCGCCGATATTACAGGCCTTCGCGTGCTGGCGATGCTGGGCGATTCGATCACCACCGATCACATTTCGCCCGCCGGTTCCATCGCCGCCAATAGTCCCGCCGGCAAATACCTGATCTCGCTCGGGGTCTCCCCAAAGGATTTCAATTCTTATGGCGCGCGCCGTGGCAATCACGAGGTCATGGTGCGGGGCACCCTGGCTAATGTGCGCCTGCGTAACCAGCTGGCGCCAGGAACCGAAGGGCCGTGGACCGTTCACCTCCCCGAAGAAGAGCCCATGTACATCTACGACGCTTCGATGCGCTACCAGCAGGAAGGCACGCCGCTGCTGATCCTCGCGGGCAAGGAATACGGGTCGGGTTCGTCGCGCGACTGGGCCGCGAAGGGAGTGAAATTACTCGGCGTGAGCGCCGTGATTGCGGAAAGTTTCGAACGCATTCATCGAACCAACCTGGTCGGCATGGGCGTTCTGCCGCTGCAGTTTCTTCCCGGACAGAATGCCGCTTCGCTCAAATTAACGGGCAAAGAACTCTTCCACATCACCGGTGTGCGCGAAGCCGTGGAGAAGGGCAAGCGTGTGTCCGTCAAAGCCATCGCCACGGATGGAGCCGAAACCGAATTCGAAGCGCAGCCGCGAGTGGACACGCCGCAGGAAGCGGAATATTTCCGCAATGGAGGAATTCTGCCGTTCGTCCTGCGTCAACTGGCCGGTGGCCACGCGGCCTGACGCCCTTACTTCATCAGCTTGTCGATCTCAGCCGAAATCGAATCGACGGTCAGTCCGGTCTCTTCGGTTGCGCCGTAATCGTCGCGGATCGTTCCCTTCCCATCGATGAGGAAGAGATGCGGAAACTCCACCTTCGGGTTGACCGGCGTCACCTTGAGATACGACATCATTACCTGTCCCGCATCGAAAACAACGGGCCAGGGAATCTTGCGCTCGGCCACAAACTTATCCACGGTCGAATAATTATCCGGCAGCGTCACCACCGAAAGGATGCCGATCCTGTCGCCATACTTCGCTTGCACCTGCAGAAGCGTGTGAGTGAGCCGCAGGCACACGGGGCAGCCTGTTTGAATGAAATCAAGGACCAGCACCTTGCCCCGGTAATCCTGCGTATCGTGCTGCTGGAAGTGCGAATCCCCGAGCGAAAAGCCTGGCGCGCGCCGGTTGGAATATTCACCCGCGGCGAATAAACCGAACGCTCCGATCATCAATAGAACGACTGCTTTCATTCGTTATCTCCGCGCCGCGAGTTCCCGCAGCGACTCGATGTAAGGAGCGCGCGCAACGCCCCGCTCTGTAATGATAGCGGTCACGTAACGGTTCGGCGTGATGTCGAACGCCGGGTTTCGCACCTCGCTGGCCTCGGGCGCAACGCGAACGCCATACACATGGGTTACCTCGGTTGCGCCGCGTTCCTCGATCGGGATATGCGTGCCGTCGGGCAGGGTCAGATCGAGCGTCGAGATCGGCGCCGCGACATAGAAAGGCACATCGTTTTCCTTCGCCAGCACGGCCACTCCGTAGGTCCCGATTTTGTTCGCCACATCGCCATTCGCCGCGATCCGGTCGGCGCCGACTACGACGCATCCAATGCGTCCGCTGTGCAGAAAATATCCCGCCATATTGTCAGTGATAAGCGTTGCGGGGATGCCGTCGCGCTGTAGTTCCCACATCGTCAGCCGGGCTCCCTGCAGAAACGGACGCGTCTCATCGGCGAATACATCCACTTGCTTGCCCGCTTCCACGGCCGCGCGCACCACGCCAAGCGCCGTGCCATATCCGGCCGTCGCCAGTGCGCCCGCATTGCAATGCGTGAGCACAGTACGCCCGTCCGGCACCAGCGGAGCTCCGTGCCGGCCGATGGCGCGATTGATCTCGATATCTTCCTCCCGCACCTGTTTCGCCTCGGCAATCAGGCGGTCGCGAATCTGCTCCCACGGCAAATGCCGGACCGAGCAGTAGACGCGTTTCATCCGCTCGATGCCCCAGAACAGGTTGACTGCCGTGGGCCTCGTGGAGGCCAGTTCCGCGCAGATCTTCTCAAAGTTGCCGTCCAGATCCGACGCGTCGCTCTGCGTTACGCCGAGTGCGACGCCCATCGCCGCCGCCACGCCGATCGCCGGCGCGCCCCGGATGATCATCGTGCGGATCGCATCGGCAACTTCCAGATAAGTCCGGCACGTGACGTATATTTCTTCGCCCGGAAGGCGCGTCTGGTCGATCATGACCACGCCTTCGGAGCTCCACTGAATGGTTTCAATCATGTGTGTGTAGGATGCACGCCCGAGAAAATCAGCGACAGGAAGGGCAGTGCGTTGTAGGAAATGTGTGTGATGGAGGAAGCCCGCGTGGACCCTGAAACATGCCGCACCACGCCCAGTACGAACCCGACCAGCGTGATCAGAACGCCGCTCTGCCAGATATCGGCGTTCTGAGCCAGGTGCAGAGCTCCGAAAAGAATCGATGTCGCCAGAATCCCCGGCAGCACCCCCATCGAATCCACCAGCACCGGCTGCAGGAATCCGCGAAAGAGCAATTCTTCGATAATGGGGCCGAGCGTCACGCCGAATATCGCGATACCGATCCGGCTGGCCGTGTCGCTGAGCAACTTGTCGAAAGGAGTTTCCGTGTTTGGAATGCCCAGCAGGTTTCCAAGAACGATGACCACAGCCGCCAGCAGAATGCCCAGCACCACGAGATGCCGCGTTTCAAATGGCTGCGGCACCCAGGCCAGCGATTCGAACAGCGGCTTGCCCTGACGCGCAAAAAGCAGCCACAGCACGACAAACACGAGAGCGTATCCGATAAACTCGGCGATCAGCAGCGGCAGCCCGAGCTGCGAGTTGCTGTGCAGATACCTGCTGGCCGTCTGCACCGCGAGGCTGCCCAACCAGATCGCGGGCAGAAACAGCGCCGCCACCAGGAACACTTCGCCGAAGCCCCAGAACGGCCGCTCGCGCTCGGCAAGATGGATCGGCGGGCTCATGACGATCGCTCGATCAATGCCGCCGCCAGAAGCGGGATCATGATTTCATGATGGCCGGTCAGCGAATATCCGCGCCCTCCGGACTGCGCGTGCGGGCGTTCCACCACATTGACTCGCGGACGGTAATGCTGCAGGAAGTCCAGGTTGACCGTAGTGAAGTTGCGTAATTCATGACCCAGGTTGCGCACGCACGATACGGCTTTCAGGAAAACCTCCGGCATCACCACGGCCGAGCCCGCGTTGATGTACACGCCGCCCTCGTTCAAAGCTCCGACGAGACTGCAAAATAGCCGGAAATCGTGGTGCGTCGCGCTGCCCAGCGCCGCGGCATTCGCGACTGGATGCGTGTGCGGCGTATCCGTGCCGATGGCGATATGAACGGTCACCGGCACCTGCGCGCGCCAGGCCTGCAGCAGCAGACTCGCGGGCCGATGGGCTTCCGGCGCCAGTCGATCCAGGGCGCAGCCCAGCGCCTCGCCGGCCCCCCCGCCCGCCGCAATCGCCGCATTCCACTCCCTCCCGGTTTCTTCGGCGCTGCCGAAGCGGCCATCCGGGAGCACCGCTTCCACGTCTTCGCTGGTTTGTCCCACCAGCGCGATCTCAAAATCGTGGATCGACGCCGACCCGTTCATTGCGAAAGCTGTGGCATATCCGCGGTGCATCAGATCGATCAGCGCCGGCGCCAGACCGCACTTGATCACATGGCCGCCCATGCCCCAGATGACCGGCTTCTTTTTTTGCTGAGCGGCCGCGATGGCTTCTACCACGGCGCGAATGGCATCCCCCGCAAGGATATGCGGCAGGCTGTCGAGCAAGCCGTCCACGCCCCCGCCTTTCCGATACACCTGCGCAAAATCCTCCTGCTTCACCTTGCCGCCCCGTTCGGCGAGTTTGATGGTTTTCAAACCGGAAAGATCGATAGGGGAAATGCCGTAGTAGTTGTTCACAGAATTATCGGATCAGACGCAACTTTGAAGATATTATGCCGCCTGCCCCTTCTGCAGCAACTTGCGTAAAGCCTCGCCCGTAAAGCTTCTGCGCGATCGCATCACCTGCTCCGGGGTGCCCGCCGCCACCAGTTTTCCGCCGTCTTCGCCGCCGTCCGGCCCCAGATCGATCACCCAATCGGCGCACTTGATCACGTCGAGATTATGTTCGATCACGACTACCGTGTTTCCCAGATCTACCAGCCGCTGCAGCACTTCCAGCAGCTTGCGCACATCTTCAAAATGCAGACCCGTGGTGGGCTCGTCCAGCACATAAAACGTGCGCCCGGTCTGTCGCTTGCTCAGTTCCTTCGCCAGCTTGATGCGCTGCGCCTCGCCGCCGGAAAGCGTAGTCGACGATTGCCCCAGGTGCACGTAACCCAATCCGACGTCGAGCAGCGTCTGCAATTTCGGCCGGATCTGCGGGTTCGTCTCCAGCACCGGCAGTGCCTCTTCTACGGTTAGCCCCAGCAGATCCGCGATCGAATAGCCCTTGTACTTCACCTGGAGCGTCTCATGGTTGTAGCGCTTCCCGCGGCAGACGTCGCATGTCACGTAGACATCCGGCAGGAAGTTCATCTCGATGCGCTTCAAACCATCGCCCTGGCACGCTTCGCAGCGCCCGCCCTTCACGTTGAAGCTGAAACGCCCTGGCTTATAGCCGCGCTCGCGCGACTCCGGCAGCATGGCATAAAAATCGCGGATCGGCGAAAACAGCCCCGTGTAAGTCGCCGGATTCGACCGCGGCGTGCGGCCGATCGGCGACTGATCGATGCGAATCACTTTATCCACATTGGCGATTCCGGAGATCTCCCCGTGTGCGCCCGGGGTGTCGTGCGAACCATAGATCTCATGCGCCAGGGCGCGATACAGAATATCGTTTACCAGCGTCGATTTCCCGCTGCCCGATACGCCTGTCACGACGATCAACCGCCCCAGCGGGAACTCGATGTCGATGTTTTTGAGATTGTGCTCTCGCGCATCGCGCACTTGAATCGACTCGCCATTACCCGCCCTTCGCGCTGCCGGGACCGGAATCGCCAGTGTTCCGGCGAGATATCGTCCGGTGAGTGATTCCCCGCTCGCCCGAATCTCATCGGGAGTTCCGCTCGCCACCAGATCGCCCCCGAGCCGTCCGGCCCCCGGACCCAGATCGATCACGTAATCGGCGCGCTCGATGGTCTCGGCGTCGTGTTCCACCACAAGCACTGTATTGCCCATGTCGCGCAGCGCCGTCAGCGTGTCGAGCAGCCGGTCGTTATCCCGGGGATGCAATCCGATAGAGGGTTCGTCGAGCACATATAATACCCCGCGCAGTTTGGAACCGATCTGCGTGGCCAGTCGAATGCGCTGAGCTTCCCCGCCGGAAAGCGTCGAAGCCGCGCGATCCAGGCTCAGATAATGCAGGCCGACCGATTCCAGAAACTCAAGCCGCCGCCGGATCTCATCGATGACCCGTCCCGCGATCTGATTCTCCCGCCCCGTCAGCTCCCACGAACGCGCCGTGATCAAAGCGCGCGAAAGCGGCATGGCGGTGAACTCGGCGATCGAGATATTTTTGACGCGCACCGCCAGGCTCTCCGGCCGCAGGCGCTTGCCGCCGCACACGGGGCAGGGAACGGGCGACATGTATTCCGTCAGCCACTCCTGATAATCCGCCGGTGCGTCGTTATAGATATCCGCCAGCGCGTTCAGGATCGACTGCAGCAGCGCTTCCCGCGTCGCGACGGCCAGCTTTTCCCAGGGCGTCTTCAGTTTCGCGCGCAGCGTCTTCGCCGCTTCGAGCACCCGGTTCGAAACCCGGCTCGATCCCGCGCCCGGCCCCAGCGCGCCTTCGAGCAAAGGCTTCGACGCGTCCACGATCACCTTATCCGCATCGAACGCCCATGTGCTCCCGATTCCCGCGCACTCCTCACATGCGCCATACGGGCTGTTGAACGAAAACGACCTCGGCTCCAGTTCGGGTACGCTCGATCCGCACTCCACGCAAGCCAGCTTCTGCGAATAAAGCCGGTCTTCCTTGTCCACCACCGAGATCACCACCAGACCATTGGCGAGTTTCGTTGCGGTCTCGATCGACGCCTCAAGGCGTTTCTCGATTCCAGGCTTGACCAGCAAACGGTCGACGATGATTTCAATCGTATGGTTGCGACGCTTGTCCAGCGGAATCTCGTCCTCGAGCGACCGGATCACGCCATCGATGCGCGCTTTGCCGAATCCCTGCCGCGCTACTTTCTCCAGCTCCTTTTTGAACTCGCCCTTGCGCCCTCTCACGATAGGCGCCAGCACCAGAATGCGATCCTCGGGGCGCAGCGAGAGCACGTGTTTCAGAATCTGTTCGGTGGTTTGCCGCGAAATCTCGCTGCCGCAAACCGGACAGTGCGGGATGCCGATCGACGAATAGAGCAGACGCAGGTAATCGTAAATCTCGGTGATTGTGCCGACCGTGCTGCGCGGGCTGCGCCCGGTGGTTTTCTGATCGATCGAAATCGACGGGCTCAAGCCGTCGATCGAATCCACGTCCGGCCGCTCCATCTGATCCAGAAACTGTCGCGCGAAAGTCGACAGGGTCTCGACATAACGTCGCTGGCCCTCCGCGTAAATGGTGTCGAACGCCAGGGAAGATTTGCCCGAGCCGCTCAGCCCGGTGATCACGGTCAGAGTATTCCGCGGAATGCGCACGCTGATATTCTTCAGGTTGTGCTGGCGCGCGCCCGAGACGGTGATTTCTTGCAGCATTGAATTCAGAATGTATTGAGACGCGGGGGAGGAGATCCCTCCTACCAATGTACCGTTTAACAAGATGCTGCTGAAAGCCGACGCGGCGGATCGCGGCAAACGCCTCGACGCTTTTCTGCATGAACGCCTCCCGGAATACAGCCGGTCGCGCCTGCAGAGTTGGATTCGCGGGGGGCGTGTGCGTATCGATGGAGTTGCGGACAAACCGTCTACCTTGATCCGGGGTGGGGAAGCCATCGAGCTCGAGCCGGCGAATCTGCCCGCGCTGAATGCTTATGCCGAGGACATCCCGCTTTCGGTGCT
>CAWBIS010000115.1:0-18434 GCA_963788485.1 Terriglobia bacterium | reverse complement strand
GCCGGCGGGATCGGCACGCACGCCACCGCCGCCTCCGCCGCCGGGAAATTTGCCGCCGCCCGCGCCGAATCCGAACCTGACCCGCGCGACGGGAATGACGGTCCGCTCACCCGCCGTAATCGGATCGCCGTAAACACATTTGACGGTGGCGGCCGATTGCAGCCGTTCGCCGATCGTTTGCAGGAGCTCTTTGACGTCCATATTTCATCTTTGCAGACCCGGATTAAACGCCCTGCGGCGATGGCAGCCTGCGTGCATATTGTTCAGTGCCCGAATCCGCAACAGTCAAAACTTTCACGCTGGAGCGGAATCCTCCGGGCGAGAAAGGAAGGAATAGAAATGGAGTATCAGGAGTCGGAGCGGATGATGTCGTATCCACCGAACGCGACTCCGCAGGTGTTCCTGCAGCCCATCGCGGCCCCGTCGATTCTCGGGATGTTCGGGCTTGCGGGCGCGACGTTCGTAATTGCAGCGCACATGACCAACTGGACTGGAGCAGTCCATCCTCTGCTGCTCGTACCCTTTGCGGCGATCTTCGGAGGCCTGGCGCAGTTCCTCGCGGGCATGTGGGCGTATAAGGCGAGGGATGGCATGGCCACCGCGCTGCATGGCACGTGGGGCTCCTTCTGGATTGCGTACGGTATCCTCGCTTATTTTCTGGGCCGTGGAACCGGAGCAGTGCCCGCAGCGGTTTTCCCGGAACTCGGCTACTGGTTCATCGTGGTTGCCGCCATCACGTGGAGCTGCATGATCGCGGCTCTGGCGGAGAATAAAGCGATGGTCACGGTGGTTACGTTCCTTGCCGCGGGTGCCACGATTTCCGCTATCGGCCTGTTGGCCGGAATCGATGGGCTGCTGATCGTGGCCGGTTACGTGTTCATGGTTGCCGCGCTGGCCGCGTGGTACACCGCGAGCGCTCTGATGGTCAATGAAAGCCACGGACGCGAAGTCTGGGGGCTTGGCAGGAGCGCCCATGCGCGCCAGATGCCACGGGTTACCCTGGGAGTGGGTGAACCGGGAGTCATTCGCGGACAGTCTTGAGAAAACCAATCTGGCCGCGAATTCGTGGCTGAAAATTGGTGGGGCAGGCAGATAAGTAATCTGCGGGCGATTGGTAATCGGACTCAGCGGGTTCGCTTTAACGGCCAGGCGGATTACCAATCCGCTGCAGGTTAACAACCTGCCCCACATGGATTTCAGATTTCGCGGCGGCCTTCCATCGCCTTCCACATCGTCACTTCGTCGGCGAATTCGAGGTCGCTGCCGACGGGTACACCCATCGCGATACGCGTGACTTTAATTCCCAGCGGCTTCAGCAGTTTCGATAAATAAACGGCCGTGGCTTCGCCTTCAACCGTAGGGTTCGTGGCCGCGATCACTTCCTGGATCTCACCCTTCGCGATGCGGTCCACCAGGCTTTTGATTTTCAACTGCTCGGGTCCGATGCCGCGCAGCGGTGATAACGCTCCCCCGAGTACGTGGTAAAGCCCGTTGAATTGGCGCGTGACTTCGATCCCGACAATGTTGTTCGGATCCTCCACCACGCAAACGACCTTCTGATCGCGCTGCGGATCGCGGCAGTATTGGCATAGCTCCGAGTCCGCGATGTTATTGCAGACCGCGCAGATTGTGAGCTTGTCTTTCACGTCCAGAATGGCGCGGGCAAGCTGATCGGCGTCATCGCGGGTGGTGCGCATAATGTGGAAGGCGATGCGCTGCGCCGACTTCTGGCCGATGCCCGGCAGGCGCTTGAATTCGGTGATGAGGCGCGCCAGAGGCTCCGCGAAATCGGGCATGTACTAAAAAAGTCCGGGAGGCAGGCCCATGCCGCCGAGCATTCCGCCCATTTTCTTCTGCGATTCTTCGTCGACCTTCTTCGAGGCTTCGTTGCAGGCGGCAAGCACCAGATCCTGCAGCATCTCCACATCGCCCGCGACCTCGGGGTCGATCTTCACGCCGAGCACGTGTTTCTGGCCGTCCATTTTGACGCTGACCATACCGCCGCCAGCGGTGCCGTCCACGCGGATAAGGGCGATTTCGGCCTGCAGCTTTTCCTGCATCTTCTGCGCCTGCTGCATCATGGCCTGCATGTTACCGGGCATCTTCATTCGTTCCAGGGCTCCTTCAGGTTGCGGACGGTTCGCACTTCGCCGCCGAACAGTTCTCGAAAACGTTGCACTTCCGGATGCGACAGGGCGCGCTCCGTAACCTCATCGTCCTTTTGCGCCGGCTTCGGAGGCTGCATCGGCGCGGGCGCGGATTTGACTTCTCCGAAGTTTACCTTGAAGCGCAGCGTGGGGAATCCGAGGTGCTTGAGCGCCGTGCGGATCTCTTCCTGACCCAGATCGAGCTGGAATTGCTTCGGCGCGGTGATCTGCAGTTCGTTGTTGACGAGCGCCACTTCGGATTGCGCGATGGCATCGGCGGAAAATGCGAGACCTTTCTCGTTCATAGCCGCGTGCAGTTTGGCGCGCCAGTCATCCGATGCCGACGGTACGGCCGGAGGAGTCGGGACCGCCGGGGCTGAGGCAGGCGGGGCGGCGCGCAGCGACGACGGCGGAGAGGCAACGACAGAAGGTTTTGGCGAAGGGGACGGCGTCTGCGGCTTTGGCGCCGCCGCGGACGGCCCGATGGAGGCCAGCGCCTCTTCAATCGAAGTCAGCTTTCCCGCCTGCACCATCTTCAGTAATCCGATCTCGAGATGAAACCGCGGCTGCAACGAGAATTGCAGATCGCGGAACAAATCGAGCGCGAGTTGCAGATACCGCGTGAGATCTTCTTCGCTGAAGGATGCCGCAATGCGCGCCATCTCCGCGCGCTCGGAAGGGCTCGCCGTCACCAGCCGCGAATTTGCCCCCGATATCCGCGTCACCAGAAGGTTGCGCAGATAGCGCGACAGTTCGCGCGAAAAATGCTGCGGACTCCCCCCGTTGCGCTCCAGTTCATCCACCAGAGCGAGCACCCCGCCGCCGTCCTGGTTGGCCAGAGCCGTGGTCACCTGGGCCATGGCGTCGAGCGAGAACGCGCCCAGCAGCGCCCGGACCTGGGCGGCTTCCAGTTTGTTGCCGCAGCAGGCGATGGCCTGATCCAGCGCCGAAAGCGAATCGCGCACCGATCCCTCGCCGGCCTGTGCAAGCACGGACAGCGCTTCGTCGTCGGCCTCGATGCCTTCGGCTATGCAGATTTCGCGCATGCGGTCGATCAGATCGTTGAAATCCACCGAGCGAAAACTGAAATGCTGGCAGCGCGAGGCGATGGTGGCCGGAATCTTGTGCGATTCCGTGGTACAGAGGATGAAAACGGCCCACGGCGGTGGCTCTTCGATGGTCTTGAGCAGCGCATTGAACGCTTCGTTAGTAATCTGGTGGGCTTCGTCGACGATGAAAATCTTGTAACGGTCGCGCGCGGGCTGATAGCGCACGTTTTCGCGCAGCTCGCGCATTTCGTTGATGCCGCGATTGGACGCCGCGTCGATTTCGATCACATCGACGGAGCCGCCCGCGGCGATTTCAATACAGCTCGCGCAGACGCCGCAGGGGTGATCGGTGGGCCCTTGTTCGCAATTCAGGCAGCGCGCGACGATTCGGGCCGTGGTGGTCTTGCCCGTGCCCCGCTGGCCGGAGAAGATGTAGCCGTGGGCAATGCGGTTCTGCGCGATGGCGTTACGCAGCGTCGTCTTGATGTGCTCCTGGTTCAGCACATCGTCGAAGGACTGGGGACGGTATTTGCGCGCGATGACCTGGTACATGCAGTGTAGGGCAGGCTGGAAACCTGCGGCCGCCTGGTAATCGGCCTCTTCGATCGAGCTCCACAGGCCAGGCCGACTACCAATCGGCCGCAGATTTTCAATCTGCCCTACGGCGCCCCGGAGCAATTATGCCAGGCCTCGGGTAATCCGCGGCACACGGGGTAAGCCACTACCGTTGCTTCCTTCCAGACCTGGCGGGGTTTGCAGCCGCCCATTGCACGGAGCCCGAAACCTGACGAACTCTATGTTAACAGCCTGGGGGTTAACAGTCCCGTGGTTCACAGTCTCGGAATCACGATTGCAGCGCGAACACGCGAGGTGAAAAATGCCGGAAAAAGAAGTGCTGGAACGAGCAAAAGAGGACGCTCGCGAGGGCAAATCCCCATCGACGCAGGCGGGAGAGTTTGTGCATGAAGAGATCGAGCACGTCAAGGAAGGCAAGCACGGCGCCCGGTCGACCAAACAGGCGATTGCGATCGGGCTGTCCAAGGCGAGGCGGGCGGGTATAGAGCTACCGCCGCCAAAAGCGGGAACGGTTTCCGAGCGAACGCGCAAACAGGCCGGCCGCGACTCCGCCAAAGGCCAGAGCGATCCCGAGCACAAGGCATCGCCGAAGAGGTCTCGGGCGACGACGGCCGCTCTTAAGAAGGAAGGCAGCGATGCGGCATCGCATGAGGCGCTTTCCCGTCATGCGCGTTCCAGCGCGAAGAAACGCGGCGCGGCGAGCCGGAAGAGCGCGGCGCGGAAAGCGGCTCACACCCGCGCCTCACGGCAGGGATAAAGAATCCGGATTACGCCAGCGCGGCCAGCACGCGTTTGGGTGTCATCGGATACTCCCGGATGCGTACGCCCGTCGCGTCGAAGAACGCATTTGCAATCGCACCCGCGCAAGCCGCCATTACTTCTTCCCCCGCGCCGGTTGATCGCTGATCCAGCCGCTGCACCACCACCGCGGTCACGTCCGGAGATTCCTCAAAGCGCAGAATCGGATAGCTGTTCCAGTCGAGACTGGTGACGCCGGTTTCATTGAACGTCACCTCCTCTTTAAGCATGCGGCTGGCGGCCTGGACCAGTTGGCCGCCGATCTGATTCTCGATGAAAGCCGGATTCACCGCGAGCCCCGCGTCAATGGCGCCGTAGAGGTGCTTCGCCAGGACCTGCCCGGTTTCGCGATTCACCTCGATTTCGGCCACCGCGCCGCCATACGACACCAGGTGAGTGCCGAGGCCGATGCCACGCCCCGTCACGATCTTTGCCGTCGACAAATTGGAAGCCGTAAGGCGAGGCGTCCAATTGGCGGCTTTCGCGGCCGCATCGAGCACGCCCAGCCATCGCTCGTTCCTGATGTTGCGCCGCCGGAATTCGTAGGGATCGATCCCGGAGAGCCGGGCCAGCTCGTCGATGGTCTGTTCCGACGCGAACGCCAGGGAAAGATCGAGGGGCGAACGCAGCCATCCGCCCTTGAGCCAGGCCGCGCCTGGCACCTGATGATTGATCAGCCGCAGATTGGCCACGTCGTAAATCGTGCCCAGATGGTTCGCGCTGACGCCCTGCGCGGCCGCACCCGGCCATTCCGCCGCCGCCCTCCCCATCGCCAGCTGCTCCGACGTTTCGACCAGACTCCAGTTATGCTGCCAGCCGTTGTATTCGTACGCCACGATCTTGCCCGCCGCGTCCACCGCGGCGCGGATCTCGCCCAGGTGCCCGGGGCCGTAGTTATCCCACCCATGCTCATCCCAGCGCATAAACTGCAGCCGGACCGGCTTTTCGGCAAGCTGCGAAAGAATGGCGGCGGCCTGTGCCACGTCGTCGTAGCAGCTGTGGCCGTAGGTCCCCGAGCCTTCGTAATACTGCACCCGAACTTTATCGAGGGGCAGCCCGCAGACGCGCGAAATATTGTTGCGAGTGGCGTACACATCCTGGGTCGAGCAGATCACCAGGCCCGAATCCGCTTTGACATCGCCGATCGCGCAGTTCGGTCCGAAGGGCGCGTGCGCCTGGTAAGGGCCCTCGTAGCTCTGCGAAACCACATGCGCCGCACCGGGAATGGCGTCGGCGACGTTGCCGCGCTCCAGCACGACGCGGTCGTTCGTTGTCATTGCGCGCATGGTTGCGTGCATCCCGACGTTGCCCGGCAGCGCGGGGGGAGATTCCCACGTAACCTTCAACTGCTGGGCGGCGCGCACCGCATCCCATTCGTTTTCCGCGGCGACGCCTACGAAATCGCCCTTGCGCAGGATGCGCGCGCCCGGGATATTGCGGATCGAACTCTCGTCGATGGCTAAAACTTTCGCTCCGGCCCCATAGGCACGCTGACCCCGCGGTCGAACCACTCGCCCATGCAGCATCTCCGGCACGCGAACGTGCTGCATGTACACGTACCGCCCACTGACTTTATCCGGGATGTCGTTGCGCGGAACACCGGTGCCGACAACCTTGTAATGCGCGAACGGCTTCAGTGGCGCGGTCCCGGTGAAGGGAACGTGCAGCGGTTGATCGCCGGTCAATTCGCCGTAAGTAACCGATTGTTTTCCAGCCGAGACCACGCCCTTCGATACGACGAGGCTCTCAACCGGCGTTCCCAGCTTCTTCGACGCCATTTGCAGCAGAGCCAACCGGGCTTCGGCCGCGGCGGTACGAACCTGCGGACCCCCGCGCTGTATCGAAGCGCTCGAATAGGTACCACCCTGGTTGGGCGTAATGCTGGTATCGAGCCGAACCGTCTTGAGCTGGCTCATATCCATATCCAGCTCTTCGGCCGCGACCTGAAGCAGCGCCGTCGAATTGCCCTGACCCAGTTCAGCGAAACCGATGAATATGGTCGCGGTGTTGTCGGCGTGGATCGCGAGCCAGGTATCGATGAGCTTCGCATCGGGCGGTCCCGGCACCGGCGCGCGCGAAACCGGATCCAGGTGGCTCTGGCCGAACAGCGCTTCACTCAGATTGAAACCGACGATAAGCGCTCCGCCGGCTTTCAGGAAGTCGCGTCGCGGAAACTGTCTCACGCCACGCCTCCCGCCATCGCCTTCGCCGCCCGACGGATCGCCTTGAGCACACGGGGATACGTGCCGCAGCGGCACAGGTGGCCATTCATGGCAGTGCGGATCTGCGCATCGGTCGGCTGCGGATTTTTGGAGAGCAGCTCCGAAGCCTTCACGATCATGCCGTTAAAGCAATAGCCGCACTGCACGGCCTGTTCGTCGATCATGGCCTGTTGCACCGGATGCAGCGCCGGCGCGGAAGCGAGTTTCTTCTGCGCCGCATACCAGGCTGGCAGGCCTTCGAGAGTGGTCACGGACTTACCCTGAACCGCTGCAACCCGTGTCACGCACGAACGCGTTTCCACGCCGTTGACCAGCACCGAACAGGACCCGCACTGGGCGAGCCCGCAGCCAAACCGCGGCCCCTGGAGATTCAGTTCGTTAGCCAGGACGTACAAGAGAGGCGTATCCGGCGCGGCTGCCACCTTCCACGGCCGTTCGTTGACCCGGATCCTGATTTCGCTTGCCATATCTGCCTATTGAGATTATCAGTTTGCAGGAATAAACTACGAAGCAACACTATGCGAAGTCTTGTATCCGCTGCCGCCGTGTCCCTGATTCTTGGCTGCACCCTGACCGCTGCGGATTCGGCCCCGGCCTTCCCCCGCACGCCCGACGGCAAACCCGATCTTTCCGGTCTCTACACCATCCCCTATACCCCGAACATGGCCGCGGGGAAGGAGCAGGATGTGCCTTACACGGAACTCGGGCGGGAAGCATACATCAACCACGATTCGAAGGACGATCCTACCGCTAATTGCTGGTTCCCCGGCGTGCCGCGCATCATGCAATCGCCCTACCCGGCGCGGATCGTGCAGACTCACGATTACCTGATTATCCTGTTCGAATACGAGACCATGTTCCGGCTGATCCCGCTTGACGGCCGGCCCCACGCCGACAAGATGGAACCTTCCTTTATGGGGGATTCCGTGGGCCATTGGGAAGGCGACACGATTGTTGTCGACACGACCAATCTCAAAGGCCCGCCGTGGACCTGGCTTGACACCGCAGGCCATCAGCACAGCGACCAGCTCCACGTGATCGAACGCTTCCGTCCCGGGACCGGCGGCAAGGTCGATTACCAGTTCACGGTAGACGATCCGAAGATGTATTCGAAACTCTGGACGCATTCACGACCTTTGACGCCGCTGAAGCCGACGCCGGGACTGCCGGATCTGCTTGAATACAATTGCTCGGAAAACAATAAGGATCTGAACCATTTAAGGAGCAATAAACCGGCCCTCCAGCCGGCGCCGCCCGCCCCAAATCCAAGATGAACCGTGCTTTTGCGGCTGTCGCGACCGCTGGTGATGACTGGCGGCATCGGGCCACTGCAATCGATGGCAGTCAGCGGCAGCATGACGATCGGGTTCGCACCGCTCAGTGGAGGTACGAAGCTCGATGTGACCTGCGCGGTGGGCGGCTACCGTCCCGAGGGGATGAAAGAACCTGGGCCGCTGGTGGATATCGTCGTAACCGGGCAGTTCATGCGCCTGAAGAACTGCGCGGAGCACGGAAAGCCTTAATTCACCCGGTTAAACGTCCGACGGTGCCGCCAGCGGGTACCCCAGCCCGGATGGTTTCCGGACCAGTTGCGGACAGCGCCTCGCCATCTCATCCATGAAACGCTCTTCCTCCGCTACGGCGATTACGTAACGTCTGCCGGCCCCGGTAACGATCTGTATCCGCTCCGCCGAAAAGACCGCAGCGCTGCGGGTGTCCGTCACCGATTGCACCTCGTTGATCGAGGCGTAGGGGATCAGGCTTTTCTTCCAGCCCTGGCGCACGAACAGCCCGTCATCGCGCACGTCGTAATACTGCGGCAGCGTGGCGGGCAGGACAATCGCCCAGATCAAAAGGGGCATGAGAACGGCGAAGAGCGGGACCGGCCGGGTATTGGGCGCGAACAGCCGAATCCCAGGTAATAACAGGCAGGTCAGAACGGCCGTCAGGACGAGAACTACCACCAGCGAGCGATCGAATTTCGTCTTGAACCGCATCGCGGCTCAGGCAAACGGGCGCACGGGATCTTTGCCGTCCCAGCCGATCGAGGCACGGTAGAAGGCGCTGAAGACCGGATCGAACGCCGCGCCCAGTTCGATCAATTCGACCATGCCGGGCAGATCTGGCGTGTCCATGTAAGCCACCCGGCCGCCGGTGGGTACGCGGGCGTGGAAGGCGACATCGCAGCCGGAATCCGCATAGTGCGCCAGATCGAGATCGAAGTCCTTGGACGCCACGCCCCAGTGGTGGAAGCCGTAACCACGCTTCTCGATGACCTCGCGGTAAACCGAGGGAACCTTTCGGCGCTCCTGAATCAGCTCGATCATCATATGGCCGGCAAAACTCATCGCCAGTGAGACCGAAGCGTCGGTCGGCTTGCCCCGATATAGCGGATCCACACCCGTGAAACTGTCGAGCAGAAACCATGGGCCGACCTTTAAGCGCTTCACCCACGTGTCCATCGCGCGATGGATATCCTCCACCACATAAGCCATCTGGATGATTCCGTCGTCGGGCTGTCCAAAATTTACAAGACCCATATTCTCAACGATTTTACCCCGCCCAGCTAACGATTTTCCCCGGATCAGCCGATATGATTAGCGATGGCAAATACGCAGCAACAGCGCAAGCCAGATCAGCTGATTGCGGTCCCGAGCGGTCCGGCGTCGGTCCAGCCGTTGCGGTTGGGAGTGGATTGCGATTACCAGCGGGAGTTGCGGCGCCTTCAAATCGAACTCGTCAAACTCCAGGAGTGGGTGCGGATCAAAGGATTGCGTCTCGCCGTGCTTTTCGAAGGGCGGGACGGCGCCGGCAAAGGCGGCGCCATAAAACGGATCACTGAGAGCCTGAATCCGCGCATTTGCCGGGTGGTGGCGCTGGGCGCGCCCACCGAGCGCGAGAAATCCCAGTGGTATTTTCAACGCTACGTGCCGCATCTTCCCGCGGCCGGAGAGATGGTCCTGTTCGACCGAAGCTGGTACAACCGCGCTGGCGTCGAACGAGTTATGGGCTTCTGCGACGAAAAGGATTATCTCGAATTTCTAAGCAGTTGCCCCGATTTCGAGCGCATGCTGGTGCGTTCCGGCCTGATCCTGATCAAATACTGGTTCTCCGTCAGCCAGGAGGAGCAGGAAAAGCGCTTCCAGGGCAGGCTGAAGGACCCGACGAAGCGCTGGAAACTCAGCCCGATGGATCTGGAATCGCGCAGCCGCTGGGTCGAGTATTCGATCGCGAAGGACGAAATGTTCGCCCACACCGATATCCGCCAGGCGCCGTGGTACGTGATCGACGCGGACAACAAAAACACCTCGCGCCTGAACGTGATTCGTCATTTGCTTTCGATGATTCCTTACGAAGACCTGACGCCGCAGGCCATTCAACTCCCGCAGCTCGACCGCCGGAAATACGTGCGGCCGCCGCGCACCGAGCAGAACTTCGTGCCGGCCTGGTATACGTAGAATTCCTGGTCCGTACGGTATGCTACGCTGGCCCCAAAGAAGGAAGGAAATAGAGCGTGCGCGGTGCCACCGTTCCTGTCGCATCGCGATCATCTGCCTGCGGAACTACGAGGTAGCGTCGTCGGAGCGGTGTATCGGTGAAGATCCTCGATCCGCGCCGTCCGAAGATGACTCTCGACCAACCCTCGGAGGGATGCATGACCGCCACCGACGACCGTGAGAAACAGCTCGAACGCGCCATGGCGCGGCACCATTACGCCGGCGACGCGCTGATCGAGATTCTGCATACGGCGCAGCAGTTGTACGGCTATCTCTCCAAACCGCTTTTGGAACGCGTCGCCCGGCAGCTGAAACTACCGCCCAGCAAGGTCCTGGGTGTGGCGACTTTCTACCATCTGTTTCGCTTCAAACCGGAAAACCGGCACAATGCCATCGTCTGCCTGGGCACTGCCTGTTACGTAGCGGGCGGCGCCGACCTCATGGACACGTGCCGGCAACGGTGCGACACCACATGGAATCTCGAGGCCGGCCGCTGCGTCGGCTCCTGCGGGCTGGCCCCGGTGGTGATCTGTGACGGCGAGCCGCTCTCCCGCGTAACCGTTTCGCAACTGGAAACGCGCCTCGAAGGCTCGAAATGACCGCCGATACTCTCGAAACCATCCGTCAAAACGAACAGGAGCGCCGCGGACAACTCAAAGAGCGCGTCCTTTGCTGCACGGTCGCGGGATGTCTCTCGGGCGGCGCGCGCGCGGTATGCGACGCGGTGCAGACAGAAATCGACGCGCATCAGAAAGCCGGCGAGATCGAAGTCTGCGGTACCGGCTGCATGGGTCTCTGCTGCGAGGGTCCGCTGGTTCGGAGCGGCGCCACGGGCCACGTCTTCACCCGAGTGACGCCGGCCGACGCAAGAGCTTCGGTTGTTGGGGATCATGCCGCGTTCGAAGGCAGAACCATGGATGCCAGCCATCCGTTCTATGCGGGCCAGCAGCGTCTGATCCTCGGCAATTCGGGTCACACCGATCCGGAACGCATCGCGGACTATATCTCGATGGGTGGCTATCAGGCGCTCCTCGCCGCAACCGAGATGGCGCCCGAGGAAATCGTCGGCGAAGTGAAGCGCAGCGGGCTGCGTGGCCGTGGCGGCGCCGGCTACCCCGCAGGCCTCAAATGGGAACTGGTTGCACGCCAGACTTCCGCTGTCAAGTACGTGGTCTGCAACGCCGACGAGGGAGACCCCGGGGCATTCATGAACCGCAGCGTACTGGAGGGCGATCCGCATCGCGTGCTCGAAGGCATGGCCATCGCCGGGCGCGCGGTTGGCGCGCAGCAGGGTTATGTTTACGCGCGCGGCGAATCGCCCCTTGCCATCGCGCGGCTGAAGACCGCCATCGACCAGGCCAATGCCGCAGGGCTGCTCGGCGGACGGCTTTTTGACAGCAATTTCCATTTCCGCATCGATCTGCGCATCGGCGCCGGCGCCTATGTCTGCGGCGAAGAGACCGCGCTTCTCGCTTCCATCGAAGGCAAACGCGGCATGCCGGTTCCCCGCCCTCCCTATCCGCCCGAGCGCGGGCTCTGGGGCCAGCCCACGCTGATCAACAACGTGGAAACATTCGCCAACATTCCGAACATTATTGCCAAAGGCGGCGCGTGGTTCGCTTCGATCGGCGCGAAATCCAGTCCGGGGACCAAGGTCTTCGCCGTCGCAGGACGCGTCGTCCGCACGGGCCTCGTAGAGGTTCCGGTGGGAACACCTCTGCGCACGATCCTCCACGATATCTGCGGCGGCGTCCCCGCAGGCTACCAATTCAAGGCCGCGCAAACCGGAGGCCCGGCCGGCGGCTGCATTCCCGCCCGGTACCTCGATCTGCCAATGGACTACGATTCGCTGACCGCGATCGGGACCATGATGGGCTCGGGGGGATTGATCGTCATGGACACGTCGTCCTGCATGGTCGATATTGCGCGCTTCTTCATGGAATTCTGCATGAGTGAATCGTGCGGCAAATGCATTCCGTGCCGCGCCGGAACCGTGCAGATGCACGACGTTCTCGCCCGCATGACTCGCGGGGAAGGCGTCGAAAGCGATTTCGCCATTCTCGAAGAGCTGGCGGGGCTGCTCAAAGAAACCAGCCTGTGCGGGCTGGGGCTTGCCGCACCGAATCCGGTCGTCAGCACGCTGCACCATTTTCGCGACGAATATGAAGCGCACGTACGCGAGGCCCGCTGTCCCGCCGGACACTGCCATATTCCAGTGCGCGAACCCGCCCTGCAGGAGGCCGCCATATGAGCGTCCGTACACTCGAAGTCGACGGCCAGACGATCACGGCGCTCGAAGGGCAGACCATTTTTTCGGCCGCCTGGGAGGCCGGTATCCGCATCCCGCGTCTGTGCCACCTGGGCGGGCTGTCCGATGCCGGCGCGTGCCGTCTTTGCCTCGTCGAGATCGAGGGCCAGAAGAAGCTCCAAGCCTCCTGCCTGACCAAAGTCACCGAGGAAATGGTCGTGCGCACCAACACGCCGAAGCTGCAGGCACAGCGCAAGCTCATCCTCGAACTGCTCTTCGCCGAACGCAACCACGTTTGTTCGGTGTGCGTGCTTGATACCGCGTGCGAACTGCAATATCTCGCCGCGCAGCTGGGCGTCGATCATATTCGCCTGCAACCGCGCGAGCCGAAGCTTCCGGTCGACGTGAGCCATGAACGGTTCGGCCTCGATCACAACCGCTGCATCCTCTGCACCCGCTGCGTGCGTGTCTGCGACGAGGTGGAAGGTGCACACACCTGGGATCTTTGCGGACGCGGCGGCCAGACGCTGGTCGTCACCGATCTGGGCGCCCCCTGGGGCGATTCCGACACCTGCACCGGCTGCGGCAAATGCGTCCAGGTTTGCCCCACGGGCGCGCTGTTCCTCAAAGGCAAAACCGTAGCCGAGATGCGCAAGGATCGTGGCTTCCTCAAATACATCACGACCGCGCGGGAGAAGAAGCTATGGATCGCATGAGACGTGAAGCAGTGGCCCGCGGTTGGGTAATCGCTTCGGAATCGCCGGCGCGTTCCGCCGCGCTCACACTCGCTCGCGCCGACATCGGCCGCGAAGCGGAGAGCGATGCCAGGTAAACCGAAGCTCGCCACCGTCTGGCTGGGCGGATGTTCCGGCTGCCACATGTCATTTCTCGATCTGGACGAACGCCTGATCGATCTCGCGGGGCTGGTGGATATCTGCTATTCGCCGGTCATCGATATCAAGGAGTTTCCCGAGGCCGACATCACGCTGATCGAGGGCGCCGTGGCCAACGAAGATCACCTGCGCGAAATCCGCAAAATCCGCCGGCGCTCGAAAGTCCTCGTGGCGTTCGGCGATTGCGCCGTCACTGGCAATGTCACCGCAATGCGCAATCTCTTTTCGATCGAAGACATCCTCAACCGGGCTTATCGGGAAAACTCGGCCGTGGTGGCGGGCATTCCGCGAGATCATGACGGGATTGTGCCCGCGCTTCTGCCGCGCGTGCTGCGGGTGCAGGACGTGGTTCCGGTGGACCATTTCCTGCCCGGCTGCCCGCCCTCCGCCGATACCATCTTCGGCTTTGTATCGGATCTCCTGAGCGGCCAAACACCGCCGTCCGCGGGAAGGAAATTCGGGTCATGAGCCGTCGTATTGTTGTTCAACCGGTCACGCGCATCGAGGGGCACGCGAAGATCACGGTCAACCTCGACGACTCGGGCGAAGTGACTTCGGCGCATTTTCACATCACCGAATTCCGCGGCTTTGAGAAATTCTGCGAAGGCCGGCCGTTTTATGAGATGCCGGGGCTGATGGCGCGGGTCTGCGGCATCTGCCCGGTGAGTCACGTGCTGGCGAGTTCGAAGGCCGGGGACATGCTGCTCGGTGTGGAGATCCCGCCCGCGGCCGAAAAACAGCGCCGGCTGATGAACTACGCGCAGTGCCTGCAATCGCACGCGCTGAGCTTCTTCCATCTCTCCTCGCCCGATCTACTGCTGGGCATGGACGCGCCGCCCGCCAAGCGCAACTTCGTCGGATTGCTCGAAGATCATGCCGATTTCATGCGGCGCGGTATCCGTCTGCGCCAGTTCGGCCAGCGCATCATTCAGATGGTGGGCGGGCGGAAAATCCATCCGGGCTGGAGCGGCCCCGGAGGCGTGCACCACCGCTTCACGCATGCCGAGCGCGATGAGGTCCTCACCTGGTACCCGGAAGTCTTCGAATCTCTCGCCATCGCGCGCGACCGCATGAAGAAGCTGCTCGATTCGTTCTCTGCCGAGATTGAATCCATGGGTAATTTCCCCTCCCTGTTCCTCGGCACGGTCAATGAAACCGGCGGGCTGGAATACTACGACGGCAATCTCCGCATTGTGGACGGCCGTGGCAACTCGATCGCCGACGGCCTCGATCCGCGTCGCTACCACACGTATCTGGCCGAAGCCAGCGAATCGTATTCGTACGTCAAGTTCCCCTTTTACCAGCCCTTCGGCTACCCCACCGGCTACTATCGCGTCGGCCCGCTCGCCCGACTGAACGTGGCGAAATACGCGGGCACGCCGCGGGCGGAAATCGAACTGCGCGAATTCAAGCAGCGCGGGGATGGCGCGGTCTGCGAATCGTTCCACTACCATCTGGCGCGCATTATCGAGATGATTCACTGCGCCGAGCGCATTGAAGAGCTGATGTCGGACGCGGATCTTTTCGGCGAAGATATTCAGGCCAGGGCCGCTCTCAACCGGCGCGAAGGCGTCGGCTCGTGCGAGGCGCCGCGCGGCACGCTCTTCCATCAATACTGGGTGGATGCCGACGGTCTGATGACTCGCGCCAACCTGCTGATCGCCACCGCTCAGAACAACCAGGCCATGAACCTCACCGTGGATCAGGCGGCGCGGCGTTTCCTGAAAGACCTGCCCAGGGGCGACGAACCGGACGAAGGCGCGTTAAACCGCCTCGAAGCCGCGATCCGCTGCTATGACCCGTGCTTGTCGTGCTCGAGCCACGCCGTGGGTCAGATGCCTCTTGTGGTCGAACTGCGCGGCCCGGCGGGAGAGTTGCTGCGGACCCTCGAGCGCTAGCAGCCCGTGGTGGAACTCCCGTGGGCCGCGTTGCGAGCGCCGCCCGGTGGCCAGCGCGAAGCAACGACGCAGGCAATGCGGGACATTGGACAGGAGTTGCGACAAAGCTGGAGCCGGCCGCCGCCGCAACCCTTTGGGCGGGCAGGATTTGGCCCGATAGCTTCGTTGTTCGTCGTCCTACGCACTTCTTCTTTGAGCTGACCGGCGTCGACTTCCTCCTCGCGTCTCGCTCTCAGACCAAATCGTGCCCGCGCGGCCTCGCGCGAGTTCCACCACGGGCTGCTAGTCCAGGGCCACAGGTTGCTTTCACGCAGTGCTCCGGGCCCACTGCCGGTTGTAAAGCGCTGAATCGATGCTGCTGCCGCCCGGCGACGGTACGACCGTGATCCCCGACTCGGTGACAACCCGCCCCAGCGCCCTGTCTTCGTCCGCATCGAATCCGACCCGGCTGTTCTCGGGCAGGGTGACATCCTCACCGATGATGGCGCGCCGGATGCGGCTGTACCGTCCGATCATGGCCCGCGGCAGGAGGATCGACTCATCGATCTCGCAATAACTGTTCACCCGCACAAACGGACCGAGCACGCTGTGGTTCACACGCCCCCCGGAGATGATGCAACCGGGGGAAACGATGGAATCAACCGCCAGACCCATGCGCCGGCCTTCCTGCGCAAAAACGAACTTGGCCGGGGGCGCCTGGAATGGCCGCGTACGAATGGGCCAGCGCTGGTCGTAAAGGTTGAATTCGGGCGTTACGGCCACCAGGTCCATATTGGCTTCATAGTACGCGCCAAGCGTGCCCACATCGCGCCAGTAGCGCGCCGCCTTGGCGTTCAAATCGTGAAAATCCCAGGCGACGACGCGCCTCCGCTCCATGCATCTCGGCAATATGTCCTTTCCGAAATCGTGCGAGGAACGGGAATCCGCAGCGTCGGCAACCAGCTCATCGATCAACACCTGCGTATCGAAGATATAAATACCCATGGATGCGCTGACCATGGCGGGGTCGAAGACGGACCGGCAAGGATTACCGTGCTTCGGTTTTTCTTCAAACCCGCACACACGGTAGTCGGGTTCGATCTCGGCGACGCCAAACCGATTTGCTTCGCATGGGGAAATCTGAATGGTGGCGAGCGTGATGTCAGCCGATTTCGCGCGGTGCCAGGCCATCATGTCCTGGTAGTCCATTTTGTAAATATGATCCGCCGAGAGAATCAGGACCTGCGCCGGGGCTTCGGTCAGGATGCTTTGCAGGTTTTGAAAGACGGCGTCGGCGGTTCCCTGGTACCATTCCTGGCTTACGCGCTGCATGGGGGGCAGAATCTCGACGAACTCACCGATTTCGTTTGAAAAAATCTGCCAGCCCTCGCGGATATGTCTGTTTAATTCCAGCGACTTGTATTGTGTTAGGATGAAGATTCTGCGTACGTCGGAATTCACGCAGTTGGAGAGCGTGAAGTCGACGATCCGGTAGACCCCGCCGAACGGAACTCCCGGTTTCGCGGTATCGCGAGTGAGAGGGTGGAGCCGTTCGCCTGCTCCTCCAGCCAGCAGTATGGCGAGAACATCGTGCATTGGTTCAGTGGGATTCGGCGCAGTCAGTGGGCGCCGAGACAGTTTTCGGGCTTGACTTTTTTGGCCAAGCTCATATGATATCAGTACCTTGGCCGATGGCGGCCAAAGTTAATCTTTGATTGGTTTGGAGGTGTCGCAAGTTTTGGCTGAAGTACGACTCCAGGAGGGTGAAACCCTGGAAAACGCCCTCAGACGCTTCAAGCGCAAGGTGCAGCAGGAAGACATCATTAAAGAGGTCAAGAGGCACTCTTTCTACTTGAAGCCGGGCGAGAAACTGCGTGTCAAGCAGGCGCTGGCGCGTAAACGGAACCGGAAGAAAAGTCGCCGGGAAGTGGAGTAAGCGAGTGATTGCGCAGTTTGGGGCGCAGCGCGAGCTTCCACCACGGCAACACTAAACAGGCGGAGCGAATGGCAAGCGCTCCGTCTTTTCCCCTCAGGATGGTGTCATGCCGGAATTTCAGGATCGGGCCTTAAAGTGCATGGATTGCGGAGCAGACTTCGTCTTCACCGCAGGCGAACAGCAGTTCTATCACGAGAAGAACTTCAAGAACGAGCCGAAGCGCTGCAAAGCGTGCAAACTAAAACGGCAAAACAATCCTTCCGAACGGGGCGGTGCCGTCGGCCGCGTGGAGACTTCGGCGACCTGCTCGCAATGCGGCCGCGAAACCACCGTTCCGTTCCGGCCAACCCAGGGACGTCCGGTCTTTTGCCGGGAATGCTTCCAGAGCCGCAAGGCGACAGGAGCCGCGGCAGGCTGACCACCGTCGGCAAAGCTGACCGAAAGCCCGAGGGCGGGCGCCGATGAAGGATACCGGCCGCCTGGCGAAATCGCCTCCCGGTTAACGCTATGGACCTGAGCGAATCCTCCATCCAGCGGCTGCGTCTGAAGCTCCGCTACAAGGTGCTGTATCACGTCGGCCACAGCTGCGCCGATGTGGACGACCTCGTGCAGGAGACACTGGTGCGCTTTTTTCGTGCCGACCAGCGCCATTCGATCCGCAATACCGAGGAATTGGGCGCGTTTTTGAACGGCGTCTGCAGGAATGTCATTCTCGAATATCGCCGGCGGCTGCGGCGCGAGCCGGCGTGGGACCCCGATACGCCGATCCCGGACGCGGGAATCCGTCCGGAAGCGGACGTTCTCGAGATGCGCGACGCCATCGACAGCGGACTGCGGGAACTGGCCGAGCGCGACCGCATGATTCTTCGTTCTCTTTATCTCGAAGGAAAAGATAAAGAAGTCATTTGCCAGGAATGGGGAATGAGCGACGCCCAGTTCCGGGTGGTCCTGTTTCGCGCCAAGGAACGATTCCGGCGCGTCTACAACACGGAAATGAAACGAAGTACGGTTGCGGAGCACTAGGTTAATGGATGAAGGCATGGTTTGTAAAAAAGAACCGATAGAACGCGAGCAGGTGATCGCCAGATATCTTTCGCGATCGCTCAATGCCGACGCCGTCGAGGAATTTGAGGCGCACTATCTCGGATGCGACGAATGCTTCGATGAGATGAAGGTCAGCGAGCGGCTGGC
>CAWBIS010000114.1:0-17288 GCA_963788485.1 Terriglobia bacterium | reverse complement strand
TCCGCCACGGTTATCGCACCGGTCAACGTGATGTCCGGTTCGAGCCGCAATGCGATACCGTCGGCGCCGTCGGGCCCCACCGTGATCGGCAAATAGCCCGTCAGATGCCTTCCCTCGCGCGTGATGCCCGATCGCAGAATGTATGTCCCGGGAGCCACGCTCGCGATGTCGAACACGCCATCGGGGCGAGCAATTCCGGCCCGGTCGGCGGAAAAATTGAGATTGCTTCCCGGGCGCGTGAGGGTGACACCGGCACCTGCCCCGTCCGGCAGACCGGAAACAACGCCGCGGACGTGAACGGCCGGGACCTGCATCAGAGTGAAATCGACCGTGGCATCCCGGCCGGGGGCGAGTTGGATCGGATCTTCACCGCAACGGTCGGCGTACAGTGTCGTTGCGCCCGATGGCAGCGGCAGAGCGCCATTGGCACGCGCGCAGACGACGTATTTCCCGGCTGCCAGTCCTGCCAGACGATACTCGCCCAGATCGTTGGTGTGTGTCAAAGGCGAAGCGCCCGGGTCCAGCCTGCGCCTGCCGTCAACCACTTGTGAGACCAGCGCGTAGACCTCTGAGTTGGCCGCCGGTTCGCCCTGGTCGTCCACGACTTTCCCCGATATCGCGCTGGAAGGCATCAGACGAATCTCGACATCGTGAGCGGGCACGCCCGTCCACGAACCCTGCACGAATCCGCGGCGGTCGGCATTCACGCGTACGCCGGCGCAGCCGATGTTGGAAAATTCCCACTTGCCTGAATTGTTCGTGACGGTGGTGACCCTGTGGTTGTTGTCGATCAGCAATACACCTGTTCGCGGAAGCGGCTGGCCCGTGATCGCGTTCAGAACCGAGCCATTCAACGCGCAACCAGGCTTCGGCGCAACCTGCGCAAAAACTCCCGTGGACGCAAAAAGAGCCAGACACAGGCGCCGCATCCATCCACCTACCGGGGTACGGTCTGCAGCGTGAGCTTGATCTGCGAACTCTGACCGGACGAGATTGTCACGTCTGCACCGCTGCCCGCGTAGCGCTTCATCCAATCGTCCTCGGCATACGGCACCTGCGATGTATCGTCCCACGCATAGACCTTGTATTCGCCCGGCGCGAGATTCTGCAGTTTGAAATGGCCGTTGACTGAGGCCATAACTATGGCTGCCTTGCCGCTTCGCACCGCCATGACGCCTCCCGAAGTTGGTTGCCCATCGCCGTCTACAACGTCGCCTTCGATCGAACCACCGTCGTCGGCGAGTACCATCTCGATTGGACCCGCGCCCGGCGCCAGGGTGAACTCGCCGTTCAGAATGTCCTGCCCGGCCAGCGTAGCGCTCTTCAAATAGTAAGGCGGAGGAGGCGTTGCATCCAGCCGATAACTGCCCGGCAGCATGTCGGCGAAAACGAATGACGTGCGGTCCGTTTCCCACCTCGCCTGGCCCGCCGGGTTGTGCGGATCCGAGGGACGCAGATTGATGCCGAAATTGGGCTTGTTCGCGCTCTGCTGCGATTGCGAGTCGATGCGGGCCGTCCCTGCAAGAGCGAAACCGCTCTCCATGCTCACGGCCACGTTCTCGACGTCGGAGGATCCCACATCCACGGGCACGCGCGCGTAGAGATGTTTGCCCGCTTCGAAGTAGTCCGCCGTCAACATGTACGCACCGGGCCCGGCGCGGAAGTCGAACCGGCCCTCGCGGACAGGAGTGCCAACGACACCGCCGGCGCCGCCGATCACCGTACGCGGAACCAGATTGATTCCGACCCCGCGTCCATCCGGGATACCGGATATGGTTCCTCGCACGTGCGCCACCGGCGCCTCGGTCAAGGTGAAATCGACCTTCGTTTCGCGGCCGGCCTCAAGTTCCATCGCATTGGCGCTGCCGCCCTCAACCGGTCCCGGGTAGCAGGTCCCGGTCAACATCACCGTCAAGCCTTCGCCGGGCACGGCGCCGTTCACCGGCGTGGGACAGAGGATGTACTTCCCGTGCGTAAGGCCTGCGACCCGGTATTCGCCGAGATCGTTCGTCATCCCGCCGCCGCTTCTTTGATAAGCGAATTTCCCGTCCACCACGTGCGCCGCCAGAACCCCGACCTCCACCCCCATCAGCGGATCGCCCTGGTCGTCGACGACCTTGCCATAGAAGACGGCTTGCGGCATCAGTCCGATTCTCACGTCGTGTTGCGGGGATCCCGATAGAAGCGTCGCGCCCCGATGGTTCTGCTGCAGAAATCCAGGTCTTGTTATGACCATCAAGGCCGGTCCGCAGGCGATGTTGGAGAAGCTCCATTTGCCCGAAGAGTCCGTACTGGTGGAGGCGACACCGGTACCCTGCAGGCCGACATGCGCACGCACGATCGGTTCGCCGGTCAGCGCGTTGACCACCGAGCCGTCAATAGCGCAGTCGAAGCTGGCCGGCTGCAGCTGCGGCGAGACGGTTTGCCCCACCGCGTTGCGCACCTGCTGGGCATGCGCGCCAACCGCCGCCAGGGCCAGGACGATCGGTATCGCTTTCACCTACGCATTAGCGTAACGCTTCGGCATCAGCAATGTCAGGGCGTTTGGCGTCACCGTGATCGACGCCGGCAACGCTCCCTGCGACTCCCCGTCGACCTGTACATAGATGCGCTGGTCCTGCCCCGAGTCGGCTTCGACCCGCGTGGCGCGGGTGATCGCCACGCCGTCGGTACTGTACAAGCGATTCGTCATCACCGCGCCGAAGAACCGAATATAATCCTGCCACTGATGATTCTGAAAAAGGATCACCTCGAAATCGTTGTCGGTCAGCCGAACCCGCCGCGCGATCTCGAAATCGCCGCCGTAATTGCGCACGCGCGTAATCAGCGCAAAACTCGCGCAGTAGTTCGATCCGTTCACCGCCACGTGAAATCGCGGCACCGGCCGGCCGAACTGGCGCAGACCGCCGTGCCAATATGCCAGCTTGCCCAGCTTGTTTTTGAGGTCGAGATCCAGTTCGTAAACGATGCGCGCATCCAGTCCCACGCCGGCCATGAGAACGAAGTAGTGCCGCGAGCCGTCCGGCCTTTCGAGTGAACCCAACGCAATCCGCACCGGCACCGCGTGCAGAAGTTGCCGGGCCGCGTGATCGGGCCGGTTCGAAAATCCGATTTCGTTCGCCAGCACATTTGCGGTCCCGGCGGGCAGGATGCCGAACTGCACGTCCGAGCCGGCAATGCCGTTAACCGCTTCGTTGATCGTGCCATCGCCGCCGGCCGCCAGCACCAGGTTGCAGCCGCTTGCCGCGGCCCTCGCCGCCAGTTCGCCCGCCTGTTGCGGACCCGGAGTTGCGAAAATGTCGACATGCGCGCCCGCGTCCTCGAGCACCCGCACCGCCTTGTCCAGACGCGCGCGTCCAGACCCTTTGAGGCCACCTGCAAAAGGGTTGTAGACAATTCCGATACGATGGGGTAAGTGGGAAATAAGCTTACGGCCGTCTGAAGCCACTGATTATAGCGAAATGTCCGCCAAAACCTCAGCCACCCCTCCCAGAGAAGCGGAGGATCTGCGTGCAGCGATACGCCATCACGAGTACCAGTATTACGTTCTGGATCAGCCCGAAATCAGCGACGCCGAATATGACGAGTTGATGCGGCGTCTGCAGAAGCTGGAACGCGAGCATCCCGAATTGATCACCCCCGACTCGCCCACCTTGCGCGTAGGCGGCAAGGCGCGCGAGGGATTTCAAAAAATCGGCCACAGCACGCAGATGCTGAGCCTCGATAACGCTCTGGACGAGGAGGAACTGCGGGCCTTCGATACCCGCGTGCGCGATCTGCTGGCCGGCGCGCCTTTCCGCTATGTTGCCGAACTCAAAATGGATGGTCTCTCGATGGCCGTGCGCTACCGCGACGGTTTGTTCCAGCAGGCCATCACGCGCGGCGATGGAACCACGGGCGAGGAGGTTACCGAGAACGCTCGCACCATCCGCTCGCTCCCGTTGCGCGTCGATTACGACCGGCCGTTCGAAGTACGCGGCGAAGTCGTCATGAACCGGCGTGCCTTCGATCGTCTGAACGCCGAGCGCGAGGACCAGGGACTGACCCGGTTCGCCAATCCGCGCAATGCGGCCGCCGGGTCGCTGCGGCTGCTCGAACCCGGCGTGACGGCTTCGCGCCGGCTCGAGTTTTACACCTATTTCGTGCTCGACGAACAGGGCCGGAACGTCTTCGATCGGCAGTGGGAATCGCTCGAATGGCTCAACCATCATCATTTCAAGGTGAATCCCAAACGCCGCCTGTGCGCCGATATCGATCAGGCGCTGGCGTTCTGCCGCGAGTGGGAGTCGCAGCGCGAGACGCTGGCTTATGAAATCGACGGCGTGGTTCTCAAGGTGGACAGCGTGGCGCAGCAGCGGCGGCTCGGCTACACGGCGAAGGCGCCGCGCTGGGCGATTGCGTTCAAGTATGCGGCGCGCCAGGTCGAAACTGAAGTAATCGATATCACCGTGCAGGTGGGGCGAACGGGCGCTCTCACCCCTGTGGCGCATCTCACGCCGAAAGTCGTGAGCGGCGTTACGGTTTCTCGCGCCACGCTTCACAATGAAGACGAAATCGCGCGTCTGGGCCTCCAGATCGGCGATACCGTGATCGTCGAGCGCAGCGGCGACGTGATCCCCAAAGTGGTGCGAGTAAAGATGCAGGGCACGCATCGCAAGCCGTTCCGCATGCCGAAGACGTGCCCTGTTTGCGAAGGCCGGGTCGTCCGCGAGGAAGGCGAATCCGCCAGCCGCTGCATCAACGTCAATTGTCCGGCGCGATTGAAGGAATCGATCCGCCATTTCGCCTCCCGCGGGGTCATGAACATCGACGGTCTGGGCGACGCGCTGATCGACCAGCTCGTCGACAATGGGATGGTGCAGAGTGTAGCCGATTTATACGACCTGACGGCGGCACAGATCTCAGGCCTCGACCGCATGGGTCCGAAGTCCGCTGCCAATCTCGTGCGCAATATCGACAAGTCCAGGACCCTGCCGATGCCGCGAGTGATTTCCGCTCTCGGAATCCGGTTCGTGGGTGAACGCACCGCCGAACTGCTGGCGGAGCATTTCGGCTCCATGGAAAAGATCGAAGCCGCCACCATCGAGGAACTGCAGCAGGCGGAGGAGGTCGGTCCCAAGGTGGCCGAGAGCATTTATGCGTTCTTCCGCGAACCGCATAACCATCACCTGGTCGAGCGGCTCAAAGCGGCCAACCTCGTGTTTGAGCACACCGTGAAACAGCGCCGGGAAGGGCCCTTTACCGGCATGACATTCGTGCTCACGGGAAGCCTTCCCCGCATGACCCGCGACGAAGCCAAAGCTACCATCGAGGCGGCCGGCGGCAAGGTCACCGCCAGCGTGACCCGGAAGACGACCTGGGTGGTTGCGGGTGAGGAAGCAGGCTCCAAGCTGGATAAGGCGCGCTCGCTCAAAATCCCGGTCATCAGCGAAGATCAGCTGCTGGCCATGTTGTTGGGGGGCAGGTGAGGATCGGGATCATGCTGACGCTCGTCTTCTCGGCGGCCGCACAGGCGCAGCAGCCGGCCTGGGACGCACTGGTCGATCGCTTTTTCGATCAGGCTTATTTCCACTTCAATCCCAGCGCGGGGACTTCCGCGGGATTTCATCAGTACGATTCGCAGCTGGAAGATTTCTCCGCCGAAGCCATCCGGCGGCAGATCGTCGCCATGCACCAGTTCGAGGCGGAGTTTCAGAATTTCCCGGCCGCCCGGCTGAACCCGGAGCAGGCGGCCGATCGCAATCTGGTGCTGGGAACCATCCGGTCGAAACTGCTGGATCTTGAATCCATCCGCGGATGGGAGACGAATCCGGATAATTATTCGAGCACCGCCACCAACGCGGTCTTCGTCGTCATGAGCCGCAATTTCGCGCCGCCGGACGAGCGGCTGAAATCGGTGATCGCGCGCGAGCGGCAGATGCCGGCCATGTTTGCGGCCGCCCGCGCCAACCTGCGAAATTCGCCTCGAATTTATACCGAGATCGCGATCGAGCAGTTGCCCGGTATCGTCAGCTTCTTCCAGAAAGACGTGCCGCTCGCCTTCCGCGCCGCGAAGGATCGCGGATTGCTCGATCAGTTCCGCCAGGCGAATTCGGCCGTGATCGCCAATCTGCAGTCATACCAGATGTTCCTCCAGAAAGACCTGCTGCCGCGCGCGAACGGCGACTTCCGGCTCGGTGCGGAGAACTATCGCAAGAAACTGCTCTACGACGAGATGGTGGACATTCCGCTTGACCGTCTGCTCGAGATCGGCTATGCCAATCTGCGGCAGAACCAGCAGGCTTTCCGGGATACGGCGAAGAAGATCGATCCCGGCAAAACGCCGCGCCAGATTCTCGACCTCGCGCAAAAAGATCACCCCACGGCGGACAAGCTGCTGGACGCTTTCCGCAACACTTTGGGCGGCCTGCGCGATTACATCAACCAGCATCACATTGTGACCATTCCTTCGCCGGTGCCGCCGATCGTCGAAGAGACGCCGCCCTTCATGCGCGCGCTGACATCGGCTTCGATGGATACGCCGGGGCCCTACGAAAAAGTCGCGAAGGAAGCCTTCTTCAACGTCACGTTGCCCGAGAAAAACTGGACGCGCGAACATATCGAGGAACATCTGGAACAGTTCAATCGGGGAACCATCGCCAGCACCTCGATTCATGAAGTGTATCCGGGCCACTACGTGCAATTTCTCTGGGTGCCGAGCGCGCCGTCGAAGGTGCGCAAGCTGCTCGGCGCCAATTCCAATGCGGAGGGCTGGGCGCATTATTGCGAGCAGATGATGATCGACGAAGGCTACGGCGGCGGCGATCTGAAGCTGCGCCTGGGACAGTTACAGGACGCGCTGCTGCGCGATGCCCGTTACATCGTCGGCATCCAGATGCATACGGGGAAGATGACCTTCGACCAGGGCGTCGATTTCTTCGTGAAGGAAGGCATGCAGACGCACAGCGTCGCCGAAGTGGAAACGAAGCGCGGCACCTCCGATCCGACGTATCTTTACTACACGCTGGGCAAGCTGGAGATCCTCAAGCTGCGCGAGGATTACCGGAAACTGCGCGGGTCGTCTTTTACGCTGCAGGAGTTCCACGACACTTTTCTGAAGCAGGGATTTCCGCCGATAAAGATCGTGCGCCGCGCCATGCTGGGCAACGATTCCCCGGTTCTGTAAACCGGCTTGTTTTGTCTTACGGCTCGTGGCCCAGCAGACCTTTGAGCTTCAGCGCGTTCCGCGGAGCGTACCCGGAATCGTCATTATCGAAATAAACGAACACCTGTTTCTTCTGCGCGCGCCAGTCCCCGATTCTCTGGGCCCAGCTTGCGAGCGCTTCGTCCGAGTACGATCCCTGATATTTGCCTCCCGGGCCGTGCAAACGGACGTAAACAAAATTTGCCGTCACGCTCAGGGGCGACTGATATCCGGCGAGATCGAAGATGCAGTATGCGGCATGGTGAGCTCGAAGTATCGCGAGAACCTCGTCCGTGTTCCAGGTTTCGTTGCGGAATTCGAACGCGTAGCGGTGTCCCGCGGGCAAGGCTTTCAGGAATTGCCCGAGCCGCTCCGGATTGGCCGGCCACTGCGGCGGTAACTGGAACAGAACGGGCCCCAGCTTCGGGTCCAGAATTTCCGCGCGCTCGAAGAGCCGTCGAATCCCCTCCGCGGGGTCTTTGAGTTTCTTCGCGTGCGTCAGATAGCGGCTGCCTTTGACGGCGAAGCAGAAGCCCGGCGGAGTTTCCTCCCGCCATTTTTCCAGCGCGCTTTTGGACGGAAGGCGATAAAAGCTGTTGTTCAGTTCCACCGTGTCGAAACATCCGGTGTAGAACTTGAGCATTTGAGCGGCGGGGGTTCGCGCAGGATAAAACGGCCCCACCCAATGTTTGTAGTGCCAGCCCGAAGTGCCAATTCGAATCAACCGTTGAAGGCAAGCAATTTGATTGCCCCGGCATTCCGTTATCGCGGCAGGGGTTGATCCGAGAGCAGGGCAGTTGTGCGGAAGAATTCCCGGCGCGCCCGTACCTGCGGCCGGAATTGCGGCTTCGCGATGCTGGTGAAATAATCCTCAAGGTGCTGTAGAATCCCGGACTCCGCGACGCCGGGCTGGGCGGCGATCTGATATTGGCTCTCTACGCGGCCCCAGCCGAACTGATTGCCGAGGTCCAGCAAAAAGCCGAATCCGCGTTCGGACGCAATCTCTGTGGCAAACTCCCGCATGCCCACCAGTCGCTGGCTGTACGCATTGGAAGCGACATCGATCTGGACCCGCTGCATGACTTGGCTTGCGCCCAGCGCCTCAAGCCTGCTTTTCCATGGATCTTTCGTGAGTTCGAAAGCCGCATCGATGGAAACGCCATTGCCGTCGACTCCGCCGTTTGGTTTGGCCGTATGGTCGAGGATCCCGTTGCCGCCCATGATCGTGTTCCATTCGGCCGGCTCACTTGTCATGCAGGCTTCGAGAATTGCGTGCAGCTGACCCGGCTTTTGCGACCATTGCAGAATGCCGAAAGACACGCCGCACTGGTCGGTGTTGAGGTTCAACGTAGCGAAAGCGCCGTTGGTCTCGTATATCGCCGTCAGCCAGATGAATCGCAATATCGGGGTGAAAGGGACGTTGAGAACCAGCGGAACATACGCCGGACCGATCACCGCGTTGGGTGCGGGCCGGCGCACGATGTCGCCGATCAATGCGGAATCGGCATGCTCCCCGGCCGGCAGGCCGTGCCGCGCCCGGTAATCGCTCACCGCATGGCAGGTCTGAGTTCCGTAAACGCCGTAGGCAGTCCCGCGGGGGTCGCCCAGCAGTGCGTAGCCGTGACCACGCAATAACTCCTGCAGGTACCCCACCGGCACGCCGCTCGCGCCTGACGTCAATGCCTGGACGGAAGCTTCTCCAGCCAGAAGCCCGTCGATTACCGGATCGCCACAGTTCATGCGAGCCCAATATATCCAGGCAATCGAAGAGCGTGGGAAACAAATGCTTGATTGTCAAAGAGCTTTCGCCCGAAAAAAACTGTTACTGACCGAGACCGTCGATTCCCCGCAGTTCCTTCAGGGTCAACACATCCTCGATCTTCAAGAGGATCTTGACGGTTCCCTTCACTTTCGCGATGCCGAGAACGAACGGGGTTTCCACGCCCTCCCCGAAATCCGGCGCGTCTTCGATATCGGTCTCGGCGAGAGTAAGAACCTCCGAAACACAGTCGACGATGACGCCGATCATCGCGGCCTCGCCTTCCTGTCTGACCTGCACCACAATAATGCACGTCGTCTGCGTATACGGCGCTTCCGGAAAGCCGAATTTCAGGCGCAGGTCCACCACCGGGATAATCTTGCCGCGCAGATTGATCACGCCCTTGAGGTGCGCCGGCGTTCCCGGCACGACCGTGATGTCCTGCACGCCCATAATCTCCCGTGCATGCATCACCTGTACGCCGAACTCTTCTTTGCCCAACTTGAAAGTCAGGTATTTTCCCGCGCGCGTCCCGACGATGGGCTGAACCGCGACCCGGGTCCGTTCCTGTATCTGTTCCGTCATCCGCGAAGATGATCGGCGGAAAACGAGCCATTCTTTAGCCCTGCGGCGACAACGGCCGTTATCCGGCTCCTCGCCGTTTCGACAAACGGGACAATGTCGCCAGTTGCTCCAGATACTGGCGCAGCGGACGCGCCGGCGTGCCCCACACCGGCTCGCCTGCCCGCACAATCTTCGAAGTCAGAATGCCCGCGCCGGACCCGACAACCGCCTTCGACTCGATTCGCGCCTTGTCCCCCACGCCAACCTGCCCGCCAACTACCGCATAATCCCCGATGCTCACGCCGCCCGCCAACCCCGTCTGCGCCGCGATCACCACATGCCTGCCAATCCGGCAATTGTGCCCGATGTGGACCATGTTGTCGAGCTTCGTGCCATCGCCTATCAGCGTGGCGCCCAGTGTGGCCCGATCGATGCAGCTGTTGGCGCCGATCTCCACGTCATCGCCAATCGTCACCGTGCCGATCTGCGGAACTTTGCTCCACGCCCCGGCAGTCATCTCAAACCCGAATCCGTCGGCGCCGATCACCGCGCCCGAATGGATCACGCATCTCGATCCGATGGCGACCCGGCCGTAGATCGAGACCCGCGGATGCAGCACGCAATCCTCTCCGATGGCCGCGCCCGCGCCGATGGTGCATCCGTCGCCGATCCGGCAGCGCGCGCCGATCCGCGCACCTCGCCCGATAGCGACGAACGCGTGAATCTCGGCAGTCAGGTGGACCCGCGCGCCTTCGTCCACGACAACGGAAGGATGTACCCCCGGGGAAACCTCTCGCACCGGATAGAGCAGACCCAGCGCCTGGGCGAAATGGGCCCGCGGCTGAGGCGAATCGAGGATCGTTTGCCCCTCGGCGCCGGCGAATTCCGGTGCGGCGATGATACAGCCGGCGCTCGAGCGGGCGGCCGCATCGAACTGCTTTGGCCCTCCGGCGAAGGCCAGTTGATGGGGGCCGGCGTCTTCCAGCGTCGCCGCTCCCTCGATTTTCCGTCGAGCGTCCCCGCGCAGATTCAGCCCGAGGTGCGCGGCCAGTTCGCCTGCCGTCCATTCAGCCATTTGATTCTCGCTTCCCGCCAGACCAGCATACGAGATGGCTCAATACCTACTGTGAGCCGGAATACAGTTCGCAACCTGCACTCAAAGCGATTCTGGTAACTTACTAGAAACGGCTTTTGGGCCTCTCGGCTCACCTCACGGGGATCTATGGCGACCGAACTTCCGGCTTTGGAACTGGCCGCGGAACTTGCGCGCGCCCGGGCCAAAATCGATGAACTGGAGACCGCGAACCGGCTTCTCCGGGAACATCGTGCTTTGCCGGCTTCTCTTCGCCTCCCGAGCGTTATCCTCGAAAGCATCACCGAGGCCTTCGTGGCCGTGGACCGCGATTTTCGCTATATCTGGGTAAACACCGAGGCGGAACGGCTGCTCGGCATCCCGCGCGATCGGCTCCTCGGGAATTCCATCTGGCAGATTTTTCCCGATATTGCCGGCACTGTCTTTGAGGAGAAATCCCGCCAGGCTCTCAGAGAACGCACAACCGTTGAGTTTGAGAGTTATCATCCGCCGTGGGATCGCTGGTTTTACAGCAAAATTTATCCGACCTCGGAATGTGGTCTCGCCATCTACTGGAGGGAAATAACCGAGCAGAAGCGCGCCCAGGCGGAGGTTCGCCGGCAGGCCCAGTTTCTCGAACAGATCCACGACGCGATCATCGCAGCCGACCTCGACGCCGTCATTACCTATTGGAATCACGGCGCGGAAAGGATCTTCGGTTACGCGGCTCAAGAAATCGTCGGCCAGAGGGTCTCCGTGCTCTATTTCGAGCAGGATCGCGCCCAGGTCGGCCCGGCGGTGCTCGAGCCTCTGTTGCGCGACGGTATACATCAAGTGGAGCTCCGCAATCGCCGCAAATCGGGCGAAGAATGCTACATCCGGCTTTCGCTTTCGCTGCTGCGCGACGACTCCGGTCGACCCTGCGGGATGCTGGGCGTCTCCATCGACGTAACCGCTCAGAAGCGCGCCGAGCAGGCACTGCGCGAAAGCGAAGAGCGCTACCGATGTCTCACGGATGCCATGCCTCAGGTGGTCTTTGTCACCGACACGCAAGGCAAAACCGAACTGGTGAACCGCTATTGGGAGCAATACTCCGGCGTTCCGGCCGACCAGTGTGCCGAACTCAACTGGCTCGCCTGGGTTCATCCGGATGATGTTCCGGGGCACGCGGCCGACTGGATGGAGTGCGTCCGGACCGGAAAACGCTTCGAACGGCTTTACCGGTTACGGAACGCGGCCGGCGAGTACCGGTGGCACCTGGCGCGCGCTCTTCCCCTGCGCGGCGCGGACGGAAACATCAGGCAGTGGATCGGCACTTCGACCGACGTTCACGACCGCAGAAAAGCCGCGGAAGCGCTCGAAAGAAGCGAAGAACGCTTCCATCTGGCATTCCGCGCCGTGCAGGGGGTTCTCTACGATTGGGATGTGCGCTCGGGAATTGTCCACCGCGCCGGGGACATGGAAGACCTTTTTGGCGTGAGCGCGGAAGAGGCGGATCCCAATATCGAATGGTACAGGGAGCGAATTCACCCCGATGACCTGGCTCTTTCCAGCGGGAATCTCGCGTCAGTCGCGCCGGACCGGCAGCGCTTCGAAGCGGAATACCGGGTACGCCACGCCGCGGGCCATTGGGTCGACGTCTATGACCGGAGCATTATCGTGCGCGACGAGACCGGCGCTCCGGTCCGGCTCGTCGGCAACGGCCAGAATGTCACTCTCCGCAAGCAGTTGGAACGGGACCTTGCCGCGAGCCGCGAACGGCTGCAGTTTCAGGCCGACGTCCTCGCCGCAATCAACGACGCCGTCATCGTGTTTGGCCCGGGCGATCTCATTGAATGGTGCAATGCGGGCGTCGAACGCATCTATGGCATTCGCTCTCCGGACGTGATCGGAAAACCCCGGTCGGCGGTCTATGCGGCGGAATGGCTCGATCCGGCCGACGAGCCGCGCGCCTCGGCCAGCATGACCGATCGCGGATTTTGGAGCGGCGAGAAGATCCATCTGCGTCTGGATGGCACTCAGGTCGTGGTGGGTTGCACCTGGACCCGCTTGTCGCCGGCGCTGGGCGGCGGTTGGGTTGCCGTGATCCGGGACATCTCGGAGCAAAAACGCGCCGAGCTGGAGCTTCACCGCCGCGCCGCTCAGCTTGCCCTCGCCAATCAGGATCTGCTGCATTTTGCATATGCGGCGAGCCACGATCTGGGCGCACCCCTGCGAGCCATAACCAGCTTCTCCGAGTTACTCAGGCGGGACCATCAAACGCAACTGGATTCGGAAGGACTGCGCCTCTCCCGCTGGATCGCGGAGGCCGGCGCCCGCATGACTGCCATGCTCGACGACCTGACGCAGTTTGCCAGGCTGGCGGGGGAGAACCGGGCTGGCGAAGAGTTCCTTCTGGACGATGCGTTGACAGCCGCTCTGGAGAATCTGAGAGTCGAAATCGAAGATACGGGAGCCGTCATCTCGCGCGACTCTCTTCCAGCCATATCCGGTCATGCGATGCAATTGACGCAGTTGTTCCAGAACCTGATCGGGAACTCCCTCAAGTATCGAAAAAAAGATACTCAACCCGAGATTCACGTCTCGGTTCAGCGCACCGCGGGCGAATGGGTAATCTCGGTCCGGGACCATGGCATCGGTTTCGATCCGAAGTTCGCGGAGCGCATCTTTGGCGTGTTTCAGCGCCTGCACAGCACCGAATTCGCCGGCACCGGAATGGGTCTTGCCATCTGCAGGAAAATCGTCGAGCGCCACGGCGGCCGCATCTGGGCCACGGCGGTGCCGGGCGAGGGTGCAGTCTTTTTCTTCTCCATCCCGGCCGGCGAACAGCCGTGATGGTGGCGCGCGCCTGGAAGCGATCTTCCGCACGGCTCATGAACTTGCCTGCAATTACCCAACACCGGCGCCATCGATTTAATTGACTACGTTCGCCTTCTTCGTGCCACCAGCAAGCCGGCGAGACCCGCGAACGTCAGCGCGATGCTTCCGGGCTCCGGAACCGCCGAATCGGACGTCTCGACGGCCGATTCGATCTGGAATGGAAGTGTTGTCACTTCGGTCGCAGCCCCTGTGGTAACGTCTACCGAATAAATGTCCTGATCGGAGTTTACGTCGTCGAGCAGGTAGAGCACACCATCCGCGGAAAACAGTCCTTCCGCAGCGCCAACGTCGAGACCGGTGATGCCGATCGCGGTCATAGCCAGAGTCGATGGATCCACCGTGTAGAGCGTTTCCTCGCCGTCCGGCGCGCTGCTGCCGCACTCGCCCCCGATTCCGGCGGGATCCGCCGAAGAGATTGCGTACAGTACGGTGCCAACGTTGCCCAGAGCCTCGATCCCATCGGAGCCACAGTTGGAGTAATTGAGCAGAGAACCCAGATTCGTACCGCCGCCGGACGTCAGATTTACATCCGCCAGATAGAAATCCGACGGCCCGCTGCTGAGCCAGCCGCTCACGTAGAACGTGTTATTCAGGTCCGCACCGGTGAACGAGTAAGCCAGCGGATCCGGGCCGATCGAAGTACCGTTTCCAGTGGCGGGGTCGATACTGAAAAGCTCTGTACCCGTGTCGCCATACAACACCCCGCCAATGTCGGCCATTTCGTTGTATGAATTGCCTGAGCTGCCGATCTGGCTGAAGGACCAGGTCTGAATATCCAGCGTCCCGAAAAGTCCCGTTGAGGTCGAGACGTAAACGGTCGAAGCAAAGGCGCCCGGCGGGGCCAGCGCAGCGGAAACCAGTGCTGCGAGCCAGATGGCAGGGGTAAGATTCAGTTTCGAACAAGACATTTTGTTTCGGTTGCTGTCACTGGAACGGTTAACAGGAAGCGCGAAGTGCCGGATTCGGCGATTGCTCGCCGATATCCTTCACAAATCTAAACAAAAAGGAGGGGATTATCCAGATTATCGATGGTTATTCGGAGAGGCGGATAAAATTGTCTGCGAGGCATTTCTCGACTTCTGCATCGCTTCACGAGCTTGCGCCGCCGCTTGCTTCAGGTCCGGTGAACGCAGGTACCCTTCCCGCTCGAGCGCGTTCCATAGCGCCACGGAACGGGTCCAGTCCCCGGCTGCGTCGCGCGTCCGGCCCATCGATTCATGAATAGCGGCTCGCCGCCCTTCGTAATCGGCGAGCGAAACCCGCACCGGAACCGCACGGGCGTCGAGCGCCAGTAACTCACCCTCGAGTTGAATCGATCGATCAACAGCCTTGAGTGCGGATTCTTTGCTACCCGCCTGCAGAAGCACAGTGGATTTTTCGGCGTAATTTCCCGCCAGCATCGCGCGAGTCCGGGCATCGCGCTCGTCTGTCGCCAGCATCGCCTCACGAATGAAAATGGCCTCTTGCAAAGATGCCAGCGCCTCGGTAAAACTTCCCGTAGAACCAAGCACCACACCCAGGAAGTGATCGGTTCCGGCTATTTCGAAGCGGGTTTGCCGGTCATCCGGATCATGGCTCAACAAGCCTTTCTGAATCCGCAGCGCTTCCCGCAGCTCGGGCATTGCCTCGCGCAGCCGCTCGGACTGCACCTCCAGCTCACCGATTCGGTAATGGATGTTCGCCAGGTCGCGTTGGACGCCAGGATCGCTCGGGGCCTCGCGCGCGCGCCGCTCCCGGATGGGAACGGCTTTCCGGTAGAGGTTTGCCGCTTCCGCCAGCTTTCCATCCAATTCGGAAGAATAAGCCAGGCCGCTATAGGCCGCCGCCAGCAGCGCCTGATACTGATCGTTGGCCGGATACCGGCGGGCCAGCGCCTCGCTCACATCGAGAGCTCTGCGATCGTACTGCAGCCGCTGATCCACGCTGGAGATGCGGCCAACGATGTAGCTGCCCATCATGTAATTGGATGCGAGGTCCGATTGCACCTGGGCATCCCGCGGAAACTCGTGCGCCAGTTGCTCGCGTATCTTCTTCGCCGACTCGTATGTCTTCAGCGCTTCCGCCGGTTTGCCCAATCCGGCTCCGCCCACTCCCGCCTGCAGGTCCGCAAATCGTTCGTACGCCAGAGCCAGCGACATCTGCGTCTCGCGATCCCCATAGCCTTCGCGCGCCAGTCCGTTCAAATAGTCGAGCGACTTCGCCAGTAACTCCTGGCGCACCGGGGTCGAACCCGGCAGTCGCGCGATCTCCTGGTGGATGTCTACCAGAAACGAGCTTGCCAGTTTTCGATCCGCCGCCACGCGCAGCGCCAGTCTCCGCGATTCCCGAATTGTGAACGCTCCCGCCACGCAAAGCGTAACGACTGCCAAAGCTGCCGCCGCAACGGGAAGCTTATGCCGACCGATGAATTTCCTGGTCCGGTATTGCAGCGAATCGCCGCGCGCCATCACCGGGCGGCCCTTCAGGTGATTCTCGAGATCCTGCTGGAACTGGTCGACCGAACGGTAACGGTGGCTCGGTTCCTTGCGCAAAGCCACTGCGAGGATGTTGTCCAGATCTCCGCTCAGCCGTTTCCGCAGCCCTTCGGCAGTGGTGTTGCGGCAGCCGCTGACTTGCTCCATCCCCTCATCGGTGTCGCTCACGACAGCCACGCTCGCACGCGTCGGCTCCTGCTCGCAGATGATTCGCGCGGATTTTCCCCACGCCGGCTCCAGCTGGTATGGGCAGCGTCCGGTCAGTAACTCGTACAACACAACGCCCAGCGCATAAATATCGGACGCGACCCCCACCGGCTCGCCGCGGATTTGCTCAGGGCTGGCATATGCGGGCGTTGCCATGCGCACCAGCGTCACGGTTTGGTCGGCCCCGTCTCCCACAGCCGAGGATTCCAGAATTCTGGCAATTCCGAAGTCGAGCAGCTTGGGGATGCCGTCGTCGGTCACCAGAATGTTGTCCGGTTTCAAATCCCGATGCACGATCAGACTCCGATGTGCATACGCCACCGCATCGCATACTTTCGAGACCAGTTGAATGCGCTCGGAAACGGGCAAATTCTTCGAGTCGCAATACTGTGTCAGGGACTTGCCGTCCACGTACTCCATCACGAAATACAGCAGCCCGTCCTCCGTGGCCCCGCCATCCAGAAGCCGCGCTATGTTCGGATGCTCCAGCTTCGCCAGAATCTGCCGCTCTACTCGGAAACGGTCCAGCAGCAAGGGATCGTCCGCTCCCCGGCTGATCACTTTTACTGCGACCTGGACTTGAAAATCGTCATCCCCGCGAACGGCTCGATACACCGTTCCCATGCCGCCATGGCCGATCTCTTCCAGAACTTCGTACGGTCCGATTCGCCTGCCCGGCAATACGCTGTTCCCAGGCTTTGTAACTCTTTGCGGGAGTAGAAGTTCAGTCAGGACTGTCGTTTCCGACGACACGTCCCGGCGCTCCGGGTCGTGCGCTCCTTGGTGCATTCTGATCAACCTCCAGTGTATCGAGGGAGGTCTTCGTCGAGAGCCGGCGACGTCATTCGAGTCGCGGAGACCGCCGACTCCGGCGACAGAGCTTCCTTCGACAACCGCAAGCGGTATTCCCGCTCCCCTGCTGAATTTCTATCGGAATCCGACAACTGTAACTCCGTTCGCGAAACCATTCTATGGTGCGCAACGATTTCGTCGCCACGACCATTTGGTGATAAATTTTGTTGCAATCCGATGTCAGCCGCGTTTGTGCCGGGGCTAACATATCCGCTGTGATTCTGATCGAGACTGCGCGCCTTCGATTGAGGACCTGGCAGCCACGCGACCGCGAACCATACGCGAGGTTGAACGGCA
>CAWBIS010000113.1:0-50655 GCA_963788485.1 Terriglobia bacterium | reverse complement strand
CTATCTGCTCGACTAAGTACGTATTGCTCTCGCCCGCGCCGCCGGTTCCGGTGCCGGGCTGAAACGATCCATATTGCCGCACGGGCACCGCATTGGCTTTTGTCGAATGCCGATGGGTCAGCGTTTCGTCGGCGAGATTCTGCATCATGCGCAGGCGAACCGAATAATCCAGTTCGTCCATACCCGCCGAATACTGGCCGTTGGTGCGCGCCGGTCCGCGTTCCAGAATCGTCACCGAATGTGAGGTACGGGCGGTGATCTCCTTCGCCATCAGGAGGCCGGTAAATCCGCCTCCCACGATCACCACATCCACCGGTTTAAGGCGTTGCATAGAGAAAACTATGTCACATTTCCGAGCGATTCGGATAACATTGGTGGCGATGCGACTCGGCGCGATTCTCCTTTTTGCGGTCGGACTTTGGGCGCAGGTGCAGCCTCCACCGGCTCCCTGGCGCGGCGCTGGGCCGACGCCGTGCGTGGGGTCGGATGGCGGCATCTATCAGTGCCCGCCTGCGCCCCGCACGTTCGCGGTGCGCGCGGGCCGTCTGTTCGACAGCAACACCGGACAGATGCTCACGAAGCAGGTAGTGCTGATCGCGGGCGAACGCATCACCGATGTCGGGCCGGAGGGGAAGGTGCGCATTCCGGCGGGAACTCCCGTGATCGATCTGAGCGGCGCCACCGTGCTGCCTGGCCTGATCGACGCGCACACGCATATGTTCGACAACCGCGGGCCGAAGATGACGACCGAAGCCGCCATGCTGATCGCGGTCTCGAATGCGCAGGCGGATCTGCGCGCGGGTTTCACCTCGGCGCGCGATATGAGCACGCACGGGAACGGCTACGGCGATATCGAAATCCGCAACGCGATCAACGGCGGCCGCATCGAGGGTCCACGATACCAGGTGTCGACCCGCGGAATCGTCTGGGGCGCGACTCCGGCGGATCCCGCGCATCCGGACAATCCGCTGGCGTCGAGCGTGGTGCGTTCGGTGGAGGACGCGCGCGCGGCTGTCCGGGATCAGATCGCGCATGGCGCAGACTGGATCAAACTGTTTCCCGCGGGCGCGTATTCGTTCAACCCCAGTGGGAAAGACGAGTATGTGGTGACTTATCCCTGGCCGGTGCTGCAGGCGCTGATTGACGAAACACACAAGCTGGGCCACAAGGCCGGCTGCCATGTGTATGGCGGCGAGGGGCAGAAGAATGCGATCAACGCGGGCTGCGACACCATCGAGCATGGGTTCGGACTCGATCAGGAACAGATCGACACGATGGTGAAGAAGGGACTCTATTACGATCCGACGCTGGTTCGCTACATGGAACCTTATATGGACGATGTGGATGCGAAGAATACCGGCGGCAAGTTCCGAATCATTCCGATCTTCGAGCATGCGGCGCGCGTGGCCGCGGCAACGAAGGGGCTGCGGATGATGATGGGCAGCGGCGTGGACGGATCTACCTTCGCGCACGGAACGCAGGCGCTCGAGTTCGAGGCCCTGGTGAAGCGCGCCGGCCTGACGCCCGCGCGGGCGATTCAGGCGGGGACAACGGTCAACGCGAGAATCTTCGGATGGCAGGACCGGGTCGGGTCGATCGACAAGGGCAAGTACGCCGATCTGGTAGCGGTGTCGGGCAATCCCCTGGCCGATATCACGGAACTGCAACGAGTCCGATTCGTGATGAAGGACGGCAAGGTTGTGCGAAACGATCTGAACCCTGGCGCCGTGCAGTAATCCGGGACGATCAGGAAGCCCCGCTGCTCCGCCGCCGTCTCGTCTCCGATATTTCGGTGACGCTGCCGGAGAGCGCCTGCAACAGGTTCACCCCATCCGGGGAACCCAGTCCGGTGGTGGCGTCCCAGCCGGGTCCGGCCGAGAATGCGCCGTTCGAGCCCTGCGTAATATCGTGAAACGCATCGGCCGCAGCGGGTAAGGGATAGATTTGCTGCTGCAGTAATCCCACGGGTTTGCCCAGCTTCTGATTGAGCAATGCGATGAGTCCGCTCCAAAGCGGCGCGACCGCGCTGGTGCCCCCGATCACCAGCGATTCGCCGTCCACCAGAACCTGATAGCCCGTTTGGGGGTCCGCATCGCCGGCCACATCCGGCACGCCTCGCCCGCCACCCGACGGGGGAGTGATGCCTGCGGAGGCCTGGTAAGACGGCAGCGGAAACTGAACGCTGAATCCGCCGCCGGTGGCACCGCCTTGCGTGCCGTCATTCCAAACCGTCTCGCTCTGGATAACGCCGTTGGCGCTGTTGAGCGTCGTGCCGCCGCACGCCAGGATGTGCGGGCTCGAGGCTGGAAAGTCCACGTGGTTCATGCCGTCGGTCACACCATCGCTCGATCCGCCGTCGCCGGCTGCCGCGCAGACGGTTACCCCCATAGCGGCCGCATCCTGTGCGGCGGAATCGAAGGCGGTCATGGCCTGCGCGGTCCATGTGGATTCGGCGCCGCCCCAGCTGATCGAAATCACGGATGGATTGTTGGTCGCGTCATGAACCGCCGTCGTGAGCGCATCCTGAAAGCCCTGATCGGTGTTCGGCGCGAAATAAACGACGATGCGCGCGCCCGGGGCTACGGACCCGGCGACTTCGATATCGAGAAGCACCTCGCCATCGGCGCCGTTCGGATTGGTGGGCGCGTTCTTCGCGCTGTCAACCGACACCGACACGACCGTTGGCTCGGTGACGCCCTCCGAAGAAAAGTAGTTTTGCAGATCGGCGGTTTTGTATCCGCCGCCCAGTTCGATAATGCCGATCGTCTGGCCGGTGCCGTCCGCGTCCGTTGGAAATTGATAGAGGGCCGCAACCTGTATCGGCGTGTAGGAAACGCCCTGTGCGGAGCCGGCCGCCGGCGTTTTGCGAATCCTGAAATGCGCTCTGGCCTGGGGTCTGTTATCGAGTCCGAGCACTGCTTCCACCGATTCGGCGAGATCAGCGGGTAGCTGGATCATGCCGGTGCGCGCGCGGTACTGATGGCCCTGATGCTCATAGCGAGCGAGTTGCACCCCGAAAGCGCGCAGCATTTCCGCCGCGGTGCCCTCGAGTTTGACGGTCCGGCGCGCGAGGGAAACATCGGCGACTTTCAGTTTGTATTCCCGAGCGAATTCCCGGACTTTTTCGACGGCTTTTGGATCGGCGCCATGCTTTTCCGCGAATTCTTCGCGTGTCATAACCGCGTGACCCGGTCCGGGAACGCGTGCGCGCGATTTGGGCTTCAGAATCACCGAAACCTCGATGTTCTCGTTTCCCGGTTGATCTCCTACGCGCGTGCCGATCGGTTTACGTTCGCTCCCTGGAAGGGAAATCCTGTCGCCTGGCATGAATGCTTCCTCCTCCCAATGATGGGCTCAGGCTCCGCGGATAGGAAATGCCTGAAGACGCGGGTTGGGGCGTTTTGATACAAATCGTCAGGCTTTTCGTGCGAGCAGCGCGCCCCAGTGAAAGCCCGCGCCGAAGGCGGCGAAACAAACCGGGTCCCCGGAATTCAGATGGGCGGTTTCGATCCATTCCGCCGCCGCAATCAGCAGAGAAGCCGAAGATGTGTTGCCGTAGCGGTGAATATTGGAAGGGAAGCGTTCCGGCGGAACGTTCAGGATCTGCGCGACCCGGTCGATGAGATTCCGATTCGCCTGATGCAGCAGGAAGAACGGCACGTCGGCGGGTTTCAGACCACTGCGTGCCAGAGTCTCCGTGATGACGGCCGGAACTTTGCGCGAAGCCTGCATGATGACGCTTCGGCCCTTCATCTGAATGGGGCCGTCGAGTTCAAGGCGAAGATCTTTGCACCAGGTTCCGTCGGAGTGCAACACCGAGTCTTCGATTTCGAGAAGACCGCGGTCCGCGCCTGTGAGGCACGCCCCGGCGCCATCTCCGAAGAGAATTGCCACGTCGGAGTTCAATGGGTCAGCCAGCGCCGGACCGGACATGCGTTCCGCAGCGACGATCAGAATGTTTCCATACGACGGTGCGAGGTGGGACGCCAGCGCGAGGCCGAAGAGAGATCCCGCGCTGGCGACGGGCAGATCGATGGCCGGGACGCCCGGCAGTCCGATGATGGAAGCGATCTCCGCCGCGGGACCCGGAAAACGCCTTTCCGCGGAGCCGGACGAGACGATCAGCATCCCGACATCCCTGCGGCCTTTCAGGCAGTCTTCAGCCGCGCGAACGCCCATCGTGACAACTGTCTCGCTGGCATCGGCAATGCGCCGTTCTTCGATCCCGCTCATCTGCAGGATCCACTCCGGCTCGCGGCCGAGCCGGCCGGCAAGCTCCCGATTTCCCAGCACCCGCTCGGGAAGATAGCGCCCGAACGAAAGAATCGAAGGCATCAGACTGCGTGGCTGCCGATATATTCTTCGATGCGCGCGATGGATTCAAACCGCGCCGGATTCAGGTCGGAATCCGGGATGCGAATGTGAAACTCCTTCTCGAGCGCGTTGACCAGGTCCGTGAGCGCAAACGAATCCAGATAGCCCGCGTCGAAGAGCGACTCGTCGGAATCCGGCGCCGTGCGCTTATTTGAAATTCGGCCAACAATGGCCGCAATCCTTTCCCTGTTATTCATGGTTTCCCAAACAGCATTATTATCCGATGGGAAACCTTCCGCGCACAGCGACCCGATGATTGGTTCGTTTTTCGCCTTATTGCCGGGTAACCCGGCGCTGCTCGGCCTGCAGGACGTGGATCGCCATCAGAGCCCCAATCGGATGGGCGCCGAGCTGGACGAGGGGGTCGGCGTCCTCGGCGGGCCGTTCGGTGCGGTTGTGTTCCAGCTTGCAGACCTTCGAAAGGACCTCGATTTCGTTCGGCAGCAATCCGTACTCGGCGCCCACCGAAGCGGCGTCGGCCAGCATGCGCAGCCTGAGCTGCGGTTTGAAGCGGGAATCGTAGAGGAGCTTATTGAGCTTGTAAGCGGAAACCGGCGGATGATCGTAAAAGTGGAACGGCTCGTTATGGAATTTATACCGCTGCGGCGGGAGGATGTTCCCCGGTTTCGGGCCCGGATGAAAATGCACTACCGCATGACCGTGGTGCGAGGTCGGCTGATAGGAGAGCAGCTCCATATGCTGCTCGCCGATCGCGCCGAGCACCGGCGCCCAGGGAAGCATTTCGGTGTTGCCGACCTCGTCCAGTTGCTCGCAGGACAGGTTCAGGAAGGAATCGTTATGGCCGTTTTCCAGTTCCTGAATGCACCAGCGGTCGAAATCGTAAGCGGGCTTATAGTATTTCCACGTCCCGGGATAGTGGGACATGCCTCCGCTGGCGAGCAGGGCGACGCGCTCAGGCCGGGCCGCCACAATTTCGGCGAGGGCTTTACCCAGCGCGGCGCACCTGCGGGCCGTCGGCAGGGGCGGGAGATAGGTGTTAATGAAGATCGGTATGACCGGAATATCGCGGCCTCCGAGAACCCATTCGAAGGGGGCGGCGAAAGAATGGCCGAGTACCGCGTCCTGCGAATAGGCCATATCGAAGTCGCGGTGGACCAGACCTTCCAGAATGGCTTCGCCGAGAACCTGGTGAATGCGAGGGGTCCAGGTTTTTCCGGCAAAAGCGGCTTTCGCCTGGTCGCCCGCGATGATTGAGAACGTTGGCACGGACTGGAGGAAAAACGTCTCCATATGGTCGCTGCCAAAGATGACGAGGGCGTCGGGATGCGCTTCATCAAGGCGCCTGCCCAGTTCGCGCATGGCTGCGATTCCGGCGTCGAGTTGCGCCGGGTCTTCCTCTGGCGGCCGCGTGAAGAGCTGCGGTGCGTGCACGGTGGCCATGGCGGCGACAATTTTCCCCATTTTCGTGAGATCTCCTTGTTCGGCGAGGACTCCGGCAAGCGGCTGGCCAAAGCCGGGCGGCGTGGAAATCGGCGCAAAATGGCACCTGGCTATCGTTGTAAAGCGTCGATCTGACCGACGCTCGCGCGTAATCACCCACGGCTTTGCGCCAGAGCGCGCAACCGGCGCCAGAAGGCGGCCCGGAAGCCCTCATAAATCGGGAATTTCCGTCGGCGCGGCGCGTGCAGTATCAACACACCCGAAGGAGCATTCACATGGACTACCCAGTCACAGGGCTGCACCACATCACTGCGTGCGCCGGCGGCGCCCAGGAAGACGTCGATTTCTTTACTCAGGTAGTGGGGCAGCGTCTGATCAAACAGACCATTCTGTTTGACGGCCGCTATGCTCATTACCATCTCTATTACGCGAATGGAAAAGCCGAACCGGGAACTGTCATGACAACCTTCCCGTACAACCGGGTCAAGGGACGTCCGGGTTCGGGCCAGATTCAGGCCACGGTTTACACGGTATGCAAGGGAACTCTGCCGTTCTGGACGGATCATCTGAACCGGCACCGGGTCGTGCATCATGGGATCCACGAGCGTTTCGGGCAGCGGTTCATTCATTTCGAGCATCCATCGGGGCTGGCGATCGAAGTGATCGAGGACGCCAACGAGACGCGCGAAGGTTGGAGCACGGAAGAGATCAACCACGGCGAATCCGTGCGCGGTTTTCATGGGCCGCTGCTGTCGGTGCGGGAGATTGACGAAGAAGAGCGCTTCCTGGTGGAAGCCATAGGTTTTCGCAAGACCGGCGTTGACGGCGCCTATCACCGGTTTGAGATTGGATCGGGCGGCGCGGGCAAAACGCTCGTTCTGCTGCACGAGCCGACTCGTCCCGGCGGGAGTTGGGGTTTCGGCGCGGGCACCGCGCACCACGTAGCACTCAATGTGGCCGACGATGAAGCGCTGGCGCGGCAGAAGGGTTTTTACGAGGAACTGGGCTACACCGATTGCTCGGAGATCAAGGACCGGAACTATTTCCACTCGATCTACGTGAGGTCGCCCGGAGGCATTCTGGTGGAATGCGCGGCGACGGCCCCGGGCGGGTTCGCGCGCGACGAAGCTTTCAATCAGCTGGGGACGCACCTGCTCCTGCCGCCGTGGTTCGAACACCGGCGCACAGAGATCCTCGGAATGCTGGATCCGATCCGGGTTCCGGAGTGGCATGCGCCAGTTTCGGCGCCGACAATCGCGGCTTCGAGGCGAGTCGAAGCGACGTTTATTCCGGTCGATCTGGAGGCTCTCATTCGGTAACACGGGTCCGGCCGTCTACCCTGGTTCAGAACCTGATCGACGGCGATGCTAGATTGGTTCTGAATCATGGGGCCGATGCCTTCGTTGGACGTTTTGACAAGGCTCCTCTCCGACCCTCCGGACCTCGGGATTGTCGCCGATTCAGCCTCATGGAAGATCGTTCGGGAGAACGCGGGGCGTCATGGCGTAGCGCCGCTGATTGCGTATGTGGCGCGTCCTCATGTTGACCCTGCCGAGCGCGCGTGGTGCGACCGGGTCCTGACCTCCAGCTGGACCCGGCATTTGCACAACCTGCGGCAACTGACCGACGTGGTCGCGGTACTCGACGAGGCCGGAGTTCCGGTGATTGCTTTGAAGGGCCCCGTTCTCGCCTGCCGTTACTATCAGCCGACATTCCTGCGCAAGCCCTCGAGCGATCTGGATCTGGCCCTGAAGAAAGCCGATCTCGACCGTGCGTGTGGCGCTTTGGCCAAGCTGGGTTATGTGCCGGACGCCGGGAATCGAGAGTCGCGAGCCATCGGCCACCATATCGCGCTGAACCATGGGTCGAGGCCGGCACTCGAGCTGCATTTCCGGCTGACCCACAGAGCGCTGGGAATTCGCGCAGAGGAGTTTCTGGAGCGCACGGTGGAATATCCGTTAGGGGGGGGGCGGACGGTACGCATCCTGGCTCCCGCGGACGAGATCCTGCACCTCGTGCTGCATCGCGCATCCGGCCGTTTCGCCACGCTGTTCCATTTGTATGAAGTTCGCAGAATCTGGGGATGCGCGCCGCTTGAGATCCGCCGGGAGGCGGTGCGTACTGCCGTCCGGCATCATTTCGCGGGCGTGTTTGCGATGACCGATATCGCTTTCCGCTCCCGCTGGGGTGAGCCGATGTTGACGCCCGACGTACCGATCGAGCCGACATGGCTGGGCGGGCGGCTGACGGCACGCCTTTACGAGGAATTCGAGCGCTGTTCGGATCCCGGCCGCGAGCTTCCGCTGGCAACCAGGCTCAAGCGAAAATGGCTGGATTTTCAGATGACCGACAAGCCCGTCGACGGCCTCCGCTTCGGTGCCGATATGGCACGTATTGCCTGGTATCAGTTATTGCGGAGGGGCTGGCGGACGGTTCGGGTGGGAGAACCACAGCCGGCTCCGGGTGCGCCGGCGCCTGATTAATTAGCGCCCCGGCCGGAAACCACCTGGGGGATGGTCAGCAGGATGATCTTCGCGTCGAGGCCGAGCGACCAGTTGTCGATGTATTGAAGGTCGAGGCGCATCCAGGATTCGAAATCGATGCGGTCGCGGCCGCGCAGCGCCCACAGGCACGTCAGACCGGGGCGCATGCGCAAGCGGCGCCGCTGCCAGTGCTGGTACTGGGCCACTTCCGTTGGAATGGCGGGACGCGGGCCCACCAGCGACATATCGCCTTTGAGCACGTTGAAAAGCTGCGGCAGTTCGTCAACCGACGATTTGCGCAGCCACTTGCCGACTGAAGTCAATCGCGGATCGTTTTTGATCTTCATCGCAATTTCCTTCTCGTTGAGGTGCCTCACTTCGTGCAGCCGCGCTTCGGCGTCCTGCACCATCGAGCGGAATTTGTAGCAGGTGAAGGTGCGGCCATTCAAGCCGCAACGCAGCTGCCGGAAAATCACGGGACCGGGTGAAGTGAGCCTGATCAGCACGGCGGCGAGGAGAAAAATCGGACTCAGCAGGACGATCCCGGCCGATGCCAATACGATGTCGATCCCTCTTTTGACCAGCAAAAGCACTTCATCGGCGGGGGCGCCGGAGAACGTGAGCAGAGGCGTGTTGCCGATCTGCTCCAGGTCGACGTAGCTGTTGATCCTTGGGAAGAAATCGACCGCGATCCGGCTGCATACGCCTTCCTCATCGCACCAGCGGAAGATCGGCTCCAATGCCGATAAAAAACGCGATTCGACCGCGAAATGGATTTCGTCGATGACGTGTTCCCGGGCCAGAACCGGCCGCAGATCTTCCAGAGGAAAAACGGGATAGACCCTCTCGAGCCGGATCACGGTGGGCGCCGGCTCCTCCTCGGGCGTGGCTATGAAACCCAGGATGCGAACCCCGTGCCCGTGGTATTCCTCCAGGCTTTTTCCAAGCGTCTCGGCGCCGAGACCGGTGCCGACGATCAGGATGTTCCGTTCCACGTGAAGCCGGTGGCCAATGGAAGAAACCCAGTTGCGCGAAGCGATACGGAACCAGGTCAGGAAGAGCCAGCTGGTGAAGATAAACGACCCCAGAAAGAATCGGCTGATATCCGCCTTGAGGCCGAAAACCATTACGATGAGCGCCAGGCCGCCCCAGCCCGCCTGGCGGAACGAATCGCGCAAAATGGCACGGATGCGGACGGACTCGAGTTTTCCGTAAACGTCAAGCCAGTAGCCCAGTAATACCCAGGTGAGGACGCAGAAGGCCAGCAACGGGGGGCCGTTATCGGCGGTGAAATAAAACTTGAAGTGGAAGGGCAGGAATTCGCGAACGCGGTAAGCAAGTCCAAAAGCTGCGGCCGTCAAAAGAGCGTCGGCAAAACCAAACAGGATCTTGAGTTTGCGTCTTTGGCTTCGAAACATCGCTCAACGGCAGGGCATCCAAAAAAACTTTGCCCTCAGTATACTGCGTATTGCAGCTCACTTCCCGAACCAGGGCGTTGCTATCGGGCGCGGCAATTCTCTGGATCGCCTGTATGGCGTATTTTTCCCTGCGCCGGATTCTGCGGCACGCTCCACCGGGAACGCTGTTCCATGGGTTCGAACACGCGGTTGCGTTCGCCGTGCTGGCGCTGCTCCTTCTGCCGCTGGGCCGCAGCCGCGTGCAGGAGTCGGCGATTGTCCTGGTGATCTTCAGTCTTGCCGCCGGCCTCGAGTGGCGGCAGCATCAGATGTTCCGCAACGTGCGGTTTGAATGGTGGGATGTGCGCGACGACGCCATCGGCGTCCTGGCGGCATGGCTGTTGCTTCGCGTGGTGCAGCGAAAATTGATATGATTCTTCGCAATGCGCTGCTTGATCGCCGGAATCGTCGCCGTAACCGCGGCCAGTGCCGCCGCCGTTTCCGGGACACCCACCTTCAATAAAGACGTACTGCCCCTCCTCCAGAAGAACTGTCAGACGTGCCACCGGCCAGGCGAGATCGGCCCCATGTCGTTCCTCAGCTACGATTCGACGCGGCCCTGGGCGAAATCGATCAAAGCAGCGGTCCTGTCCAGGAAGATGCCGCCCTGGTTTGCGGATCCGAAGTATGGCCACTTCGCCAACGAGAGAACGCTCAGCGATTCCGAAATTGCCAGAATTGTGGCGTGGGTCGATGGCGGTGCACCGGAGGGTGAAGCCAAAGACAAGCCCGCGGCGGTCCAGTGGCCCGACGGTTGGACGGTTAAGCCCGACGTTGTGTTTGAGATGCCCAAGGCTTATACCGTTCCGAAAGCCGGCACGGTTGAGTATACGTATTTCGTCGTGCCCAGCGGGTTCACGAAAGACACGTGGGTGATCGACGGCGAAGTGAGGCCGGGAAACCGGTCGGTGGTGCATCATGCCAGCGTGCACGTACGGCCGCCCGGATCGCAATGGCTCAAGGACGCAAAGCCGGGTGAGCCATTCGTTCCCCCGCCAGCCTCGGCCACGCCGCCTGAGCCCGGTGCGCCGCCGGTCGACGTGCGCAATGAATGGCTGCTCGGTTATGTGCCGGGAGTTCACGGCGAATATTTCGATATCGACCACCAGGCGGCAAAACTGATTCCGGCCGGGTCCGACCTTGTGTTTGAGATGCACTATACGCCGAATGGCAAGGAACCGGTGGAGGACCGCAGCAAGGTCGGATTCGTCCTGGCAAAGACTCCACCGAAGCAGCGGCTGCTGACGCTGCCCGTGGCGAATCTGGATTTCGCCATCCCGCCGGGCGATCCGAATTACGCAGGGCATGCGGAAGCTGTGTTCGATCAGCCGGTAAAACTGGTGTATGCACAACCGCATATGCATCTGCGCGGGAAGGACATGAATATCCGGCTGGAATATCCGACGGGCGAATCCGAGATGCTGGTGAGCGTGCCGCATTTCGATTTCGGGTGGCAGTTGATCTACTACGAGAACAAACCGCTCAATCTACCGAAGGGCACCCGAATTTCACTCGACGCGCATTGGGACAATTCTCCGAACAACAGATACAACCCGGATCCCAAAGCCACCGTCAAATGGGGCGACCAGACATGGGATGAAATGATTTTCGCCTGGGTTGGCGTTGTAGTGAGCCCCGACGCCGATGAAGACAAAGTGATGGCGGTTCGCAACGGCAATTCCGCCAATTCCAGCTCGAAGCATTGACACCCTCAGGCGAAACCCTGAGGCGGTGCTGACCGGGAGAAAGCCCGGGGACCCGGACTAAACTTCCTCGTTTACCGCGATTCGGAGGGCTTTCAGGAATCGCTGATCCTGCGTGGTAAACCGGACTCTACCCGACGTCCCGACTTCCCGCGGCTCCCCGGCTGATTCTTCGTCCGACTCGTCTTCGTCGCGTTTGTTGAACCCGATGGTGGCTTCAAGAACAAGGAAGACATCGTAACCGGCGCGTTTTATTTCGCCGATCGCCTCCGCTATGCGCTCGGAGTCGGAAAGCGATTCATTGATCGCGTTTCCCAGATCCTGCATCAGGCTTTTGAGCCGTTCTTCCATTCTGCCCCTTTCATCGGCCCTCCCGGGCATTTCCCTAATCCTGAGATGCAACTGCAGGGCCATCGGTTCCCGTGGCCTTTGGAGCCGGACAAATCTTCCCTTGATTGTACAGTTGGCCGTTCACGGGTACAAGTTTAGCTTTTGGTAGGATAAATTCGTGGCCCAAAGGGATCTGGCGCGACAAGCCGGGAAGTTCGTCAAGCATGTCGTTCCCGCCGCCGTCAAGCCGGTGCACTCGCTGTGGCACGAGATTTTGGGCTTTGTTTTCCTTCTTTTCGCGGTCATCGCGATCTGGAAGGTGGCGCGCAATTCCGCCAATCTGAGCCCCGTTCAATTTGCGATCCTCGGTCTTTTCATAGCCGTCATGCTCGTATACGGCATTGCGTCTTTTTTGAAGGCCCGCCGCATCTCCCGCTCCTGAATCCATGCAAACACCGGAGAGCCCGGGCGAGTTTCCCTACACCCGCGGAATTTATCGGGACATGTATCGTTCCCGGCTCTGGACCATGAGGCAGTACGCCGGATTCGGCAGCGCGGAAGAGAGCAACCAGCGCTACCGGTATCTCCTGAGCCAGGGCACTACCGGCCTTTCCGTCGCCTTCGACCTTCCGACCCAGATGGGTTTCGATCCCGATCATCCGCTCGCCGTGGGCGAGGTGGGCCGCGTCGGCGTGTCCATCGCATCGCTGGCCGATATGCGCAAGTTGTTCGAAGGGATCAGGTTAGACGAGGTTTCGACCTCGATGACCATAAATTCGACGGCGGCCGTTCTGCTGGCGCTTTATGTACTGGTGGCGCGCGAGCAGAGTGTGAGCCCTTCGAAGCTGAATGGAACCATTCAGAACGACATCCTCAAAGAGTACATCGCGCGCGGCACGTATATCTATCCCCCTCGTCACGCGATGCGCATCATCACGGACCTATTCGCCTGGGCTCAGACCGAGGTGCCGGAATGGAACGTGATTTCCATTTCCGGATACCATATTCGCGAAGCCGGGTCGACAGCCGTACAGGAAGTCGCTTTCACGTTCGCCAACGCCATCGCGTATATCGAATCGGCGATTGCAGCCGGCATGGACGTGGATTCGTTTGCGCCGCGTCTTTCCTTTTTCTTCAATGCCCATTCGGATTTCCTGACCGAGATCGCCAAATTCCGCGCGGCCCGGCGCCTCTATGCGAAGTTGATGCGCGACCGCTTTGGCGCTACCGGCGAGCGTTCCTGCATGCTGCGATTCCACACACAAACGGCCGGATCCACGCTGACGGCGCAGCAGCCGGATGTGAATGTGGTTCGTACCACGCTCGAAGCTTTATCTGCCGTCCTCGGTGGCACGCAATCTCTGCACACCAATGCAAGAGACGAAGCGCTGGGACTTCCGACCGCGGCATCGGCGCAACTCGCGCTGCGCACGCAGCAGGTGATTGCGTATGAATCCGGCATGGCCGGCGTGCCCGATGCTTTTGGCGGCAGCTACTACATTGAGGAGCTGACGGACCGGATCGAAAGCGATGCCATGGACTACATCCGTCGCATCGATGCGATGGGCGGCGCACTGCGTGCCATCGAGGCCGGCTTCATTCAGGGGGAAATTCAGAATGCGGCATTCGAGTTTCAGAAGGAGATCGAGAAGGGAAGCCGGATCGTCGTCGGGGTGAACCGATTCCAAAGCGACGAAGCGGAGAAAGCGCCTGTGTTCCGCATCGATCCGGCGAATGAACGCGCGCGCATCGCCGCCGTGCGGGAGGTACGGGCGACCCGGGATGCGGGCCGCTGGCAAAAAAGCGTCGACGATCTTGAAGCCGCGGCGCGCGGGGGCGCAAACCTGATGCCGCGCATTCTCGCGGCCGCGGAAGCTTTTGCCACGGTCGGAGAGATTTCGGATACGCTCCGGCGCGTTTTCGGCGAGTACCGCGAAGCCGCGTAGCCCTCAGGCCGAAGCGGACGCGGCTAATTCGCCAGCGGGTACGTACGCTGCGACCGGGGCGTAGACGAACCGCCTTTCACGCAGGCCGAACTTATGCATCAGCCGTCCGACGTGGTCCTGATCGTAGCGGATGCCGAACTGTTTTTCGATGGCGGCAGCCAGACGGCCGGTGGTCCAGCGATCGTTGGCAAAACCATGGGCCATCGCGCCTTCGAAATACATGCGCCGGATGGCCTCGACCTGATCGGCTTTCAACCGGCAGGGACGTCCGGTGGCGCGGCGTCTGCGCATCCCTTCGAAACCCTGATGGACGATCGAACGATGCCAACGCGAGGCAGTGGTCCGGCTGACGCCGTACCTGCGGGCAACCTGTGATTGAGTGGCGCCGTTGAGCAGCTCATTTGCGGCTGCCAGACGGCGAGTTTCCATATCTTCGCGTGTCAGAGAGCTAAGCGGGGCAAGCATCCTCTCGTAGTCGCGCGGATTTCAATAGACCAGAGCACCCTCAGAATACAACAGAAACATGGGCCAAGTAAATTGTTTTTATCCGGAGTCTGAAAGGCGCGCGGCGGCACAATTTCGCGCCTTGGTTCGCCAGGCGCCTGGAACCAGGGTTGCCCCGGCCTGCGTCGTACATTGAAATCGGCTTTGCTGAAAGTGGAGTGTGATGAGACCGCACCATCCGTGGCTGGCGCAGGTTGCGATAGCATTACTGCCAATCGCTGCAAACTCGCAGTCGACGATTGTCAGAAACCCACTTGCCATGTTTCCGCGGGACAGGATCACCGAATCGATCAGCGACAGCGTAACCGTACCGCTTGTGGGGAACATTCATCCTTTGGCGCGGCCCGAAAATGATGCCGGCCCGGTACCGGGCAGCCTGAAACTGCCGCGCATGACTCTGGGGCTGCGGCCGGACGCCGATCAGCAGGCAGCCATGGACGCGCTTGCGGCCGCCCAGCAGGATCCCAAATCGCCTCTCTACCATCAATGGCTTACTCCGCAATCCTTCGGGGCCCATTTCGGCGCTTCGCAGAACGATCTGAATAAAATCGTGAACTGGGTGCGAAGCGAGGGGCTCACGATCGTGGACGTTCCCGCCGGGCATTCAAGCGTCATTTTCAGCGGCACGGCCGGCCAGGTGGAATCCGCGTTTCATGTGCCCATTCGCTACTTCCGGACAGGCGGGCAGCTTCATTTCGCGAATGCGGGCGCACCGCGCATCCCGGAGGCGCTGGCCGGAATGGTCTTCGGCATCACCGGCTTGAACGAGTTTCGTCCGCGGCCCGCGGCACGGATGCTCAAGCCCCGCCTGAACGGCCCCGACGGATCGCATTATCTGGCCCCCGCCGACTTCGCCACGATCTACAATCTGAACCCGCTCTATTCGAGCGGAATCAACGGCAGCGGAACGACTCTGGGCGTTATCGAGCCCTGCTCCGTCAGTTCGGCGACCATCAATGCATTCGAAACGCTCGAAGGTCTGCCGGAGATTTTTCTTCCCGATTATTACGGCGGTGTTCCACCATGCAGCAGCGACGAAGCGGATGAAGCCTATCTCGATTACGAATGGTCGCTCGCAGTCGCCCCGAACGCCGACGTTTATCTCGTCGCGGCGAATTCCGTTTACGACGCTTTGAACAGTGCGGTCAACGATACGCAAATCGCCTTCGACGTACTCAGCCTCAGTTATCTGGAATGCGAACAGGACCTGGGAACTTCCAATCAGATGTGGGCGAACCTGTGGGAGCAGGCGCAATTGAACGGCATCACCGGGATGGTGGCCGCGGGAGACGCGGGCGCGGCCGGTTGCGACGATCCCGACAGCCAAACCTTCGCGACTCACGGTCTCGCCGTCAACGGAATGTGCAGCCCACCTTACGTGCTCTGCCTCGGTGGCACCGAATTCAACGAAGATTCCGACCCATCAATCTACTGGTCCACGGCCGGAGCGGCGCTCCAGTATATTCCGGAAATGGCGTGGAACGAGAGCGGCGCCAATGGCGGTTCCGGCCTCTGGGCTACGGGTGGGGGTTACAGCTCGATATATACAAAACCAGCCTGGCAAACCGAAAATACAAACGCGAACCGGGGCGTTCCCGATCTGGCGTTTTCTTCCGCTTCGCATGACGCCTATCTGGTCTGCAACACAACGCCGGGTAAATGCACCAGCGCGAGCGGAAGCGCCGTCTATGCCAGCGGTACCTCGGTCGCAGCCCCCGTATTTGCGGGGATCATGGCTCTGATGGTTCAGCACGCGGGTGAGCGTCAGGGCAATGCGGGCCCAAACCTGTACGCTCTGTCGGCCGGGACCACCAATGTATTCCACGACGTCGTATCCGGGAACAACAACGTTCCCGGGCAAGACGGTTACAGCGCCGGGCCGGGTTGGGACCCGGTTACGGGTCTGGGCTCTGTGGACGCCAATGCGCTGCTGAATACCACTCTGGCGCAAACGATTACGTTCGCTCCTCTCGGCGACGTCAGCCCGGGGACCGCGCCGTTCAGCATCAGCGCCACGGCAAGCTCCGGACTTCCGGTCACCCTGACGTCCAATACCATCAGCGTATGTACCGTTTCCGGGAGCATCGTTAGCGTCCTTGTCAGCGGCGGCTGTTCCCTCACCGCCAGCCAGCCCGGTGACGTGATCTATGCCCCCGCCGCTCCGGTTACGCAAACGTTCACGGTGCTGTTCAGCGATGTAGCGCCGTTGTCGGTCGATCCCACGGATCAGGCCGCGGCGATCGATCTGCTGGCGCAATATGGCATCACATCCGGTTGCGCCGTGGACGATTTCTGCCCCAACGCAAATGTGACTCGCGCCGAGATGGCCATCTTCATCATCCGGTCGATCTTCGGCGGGAACAATTTTGCGTATTCAGCGACGCCGCATTTCGCCGACGTGGCTGCCGGCGATTTCGGGTTCCAGTGGATACAGGCCATGTACGAACTGGGGATCACCAAAGGGTGCGGCGACGATCCCAACGGAGGGATCGATTACTGCCCTGACGACTCGGTGACCCGTCTGCAATCGGCCGTGTTCATCATCAATGGCCGCCTTGGCGCGCAGGCGGATTTCAATTACCCTTCAACGCCATACTTCACCGATGTGCCGCCTCCCAGCGAGGATCCCGCGGATGTGGACTTCGCTTACGTGCAAAGGATGAAGATGGACGGGATCACGGCGGGATGTACAGCGACAACCTATTGCCCGAACGATCCAGTGACCCGGGCCGAGGTGGCGGCCTTCATCGTGAAGGGTTTGTTCAATCAGCTCCTGCCGGCGGGCACGCCTGCGATCACGCAGATCAGCCCTGCAATACTGGCTGCGGGCACGTCCGGGACTTTCACCATCATTGGCGCGAACACAAGTTTCGTCGAGGGAACGACGGTACTCGCGCCGATACCGGGCGTCACGGTCGGAGTGGTTACAGTCAGCAGCGCAACGTCGCTGACCGTGCAGTTCACCGCTGCGGCGGATGCGCCTTTGCAGCCGCAATCGATCGACGCCATCACGGGAACCGAGGAAGCCGTCCTGCCGAACGGGCTGATGGTTGAACAGGCGAAAGCCTCGATGCGGCTCTATTGATGCATGTCTATTGATGCATCTCTATTGATGCAGCTCTTGTTTATTTCGGAACCTGCGGATCGGGGAAGCCGTAGGTCGGCGGTTTCTGTCCCTTGAAGGAGTTGTAGACCACCGGGATTCCCCGCGCCTTCATCAGCCGGGCCATGAGTGCGACCGTTTCGGTGTGATAGATGGGTGACGACATCCCGATCGGCACGCCCTCGGCCCAGTTCAACGGAGTCATCCGAACGGTGCTGACGCCAAAGCCGTAATCCTCGCCCTTGTCCAGCGCGTCGAGCCTGGCTCCACTGTCAACGAGGAGTTGCACGACCTTGTTCGCTCCTTTAAACCCCGCACCATGCAGCGCGGTGATTCCGTGATCGTTGGCCGCATTTACGTCCGCGCCAAGCTCAATCAGCAGCTTCACCACTTCGAGCGTCTGCGCTTCGGTGTATTCGCGCAACATCCCGTCGGCCCAACCCACGCCGGACGCCACCATCAGCGGCGTCGTGTGGTCGAACGTTGGAATCAGCGGGTCGGCCTTATGGGCCAGCAGAAGACGCACCACGGTCAGATCGCCGCAGAGCGCCGCGCGCAGCAGAGGCGTCGCGCCCGCTTCCTTCAGCCAGGCCGCCGTCATTCCCTGATGAATTTCGGTATCGGCAGTGATACGCAGGTTTGGATTGGCCCCACGATCGAGAAGCGCCTTGATGAAATCAAGGACGCCGTCTGTGCCGGGACCTGGGATGGCGGTGGTTTCCTGATTCCGGTTCTTCACCGCAAGATACAGCGGCGTCCAGCCCTTCGAATTTGCCAGATTGATGCCGGCGCCATGATCCATCAGGTAGAGCGCCATTTGGTAATAGCCGTTCTGCACGGCGACGAGCAGCGCACCGCTTCCGTCAGCCGAGGTTTGATTGACATCGGCGCCCGCCTGGATCAGCGCGCGCACGCAATCGAGAGAACCTTCGCGCGCCGCGAACAGCAGTGCGGTCAACCCGCCTTTCACGGGCGCGTTGGGATCGCCCTGCTGGCTTGCCGGCGCGAAACCCAGACCGCGCCTCTTGAGCGGGCGCAGGATCCCGGACCGGGCGCGCAAGTCGGCGCCACGAGCAGCGAGTAACTCCACCACCGGCGCGTGACCCTGCTCGGCGGCCCACATCAGCGCGGTGGTTCCACGCAGCGTATCTTTCGCGTCGAGGTGCGCCGTATGATCGAGAAGCAATTTCACCGCTTCCGTGTTTCCGCTGCGGGCCGCCATCATGAGCGCCGTTTCACCATGGGAAAGCACCGGCGCATTGACGTCCACTCCCGCTTTCAGGAGTTCCGCGATCATTGCAGTGTCCCCATTCCGGGTTGCCAGAAACATCGGCGTAGCACCCTCGCGGTTGGCCACTTTGGCGTTGGCGCCGGCACGTATCAGCTGCCCGGCGGTTGCGGGATCGCCCCAATGCGCCGCCCAATGGAGGGCGGTCGTGCCATCCGGCTGCGCCGCGTTTACATCCGCCTTTGCTGCCAGCAAAGCGCGAACGGCCGCGGCATCGCGGTTCATGACGGCGTCGGCGATTTCACTCGCGCCCGCGGCATGCACAAACAGCACGCCGAGCAACATCCACTTCATAGCGACAAAGGTCCGGTGCTGTCGCCGAGACTCGGTTTATCGATGTCAAACATGCGCAGCGCAGCCAGCAGCAGGTTCGCCGTCGAACCTTCAGCCCGGATATGCCGACCGCCTTTGTGCTGCCCCATCGCCCCGCCGATCAACAGGTGGCCGACATCTTTATGACTGTGCAGGTTGGAATCGCCCATGTTGCTGGCCCACAGGATCAGCGTGTGATCGAGCAGGGTGCCGTCGCCATCGGGCGTGGCCTTCAATTTATCGAGGAAGTACGGCAGGCATTGAATGTGATAGCGATTGATCTTCGCCCAATCCTCGTATTTCTTCGGCACCGCGCCGTGGTGGGATGCGGCATGGTTCGCGGTCGTGACACCCGATTCGGGGTAGCTCCGCATGCTCACGTCGTGCGCGTACATCAACGTGGCGACGCGCGTGATATCGGCCCGGAAAGCCAGAGTCTGGAGATCCCACATCAACTTGATGTGATCGGTGAACGATTCCGGAATCCCGAAGGGCACCTGGGCGTCGGGCGCCGGGTCCGTCGACTTCGCCACGTTGTGCAGCCGCCGCTCGATTTCGCGGATATCCTCAAGATATTCGTTCAACCGCGTGCGATCCGTGCCGGGCAGTTTGCCGTTCAGCCTTGCGACTTCCCGGGTCACCGCATCGAGGAGACTCGCTTCCGCCTGTCTTCGGGCCGCTCGCTCCTGCGGCGTCCCGCCGTCGCCGAACAGACGCTCGAAAACCACCTGGGGATTACATTCATGCGGCAGCGGTTTGGTAGGACTCGACCACGAAACCGAATTCACGTAAGCGCAGCTATAACCCCAGGGGCACGTGGCCAGCGCGCTCTGATCTTCGATTCCCAGCTGGATGGAAGGCAGCGCGTTGTCCTGGCCATGCTTCTGCGCGATCATCTGGTCGATGGTCGTACCGAGGTAGATATCGTCGCTGACGGTCTTCTTCGGAGGCACGCCGCTGAATACCGCCGCGCTGCGCGAGTGGTCGCCGCCGGCCATGCCCGCCGGAGGCATCGACGATGTGGCGTCGAGACCGCTGATCACCGTGATGTGTTCCCGCCAGTCTTCGATCGGCTTCAGAACAAACGGGTACTCATTCACCGAACCTTGCGCCGGCATCCGCCAATAATCCGGCGCCCAGCCGTGCGGGCTGAAAATGCCGGCGAAGCGCGGAATCTTTGGAATCGCTGCAGCTTTGGCCGAGGGCTGAAGGGCCGGGATCATCGAATCCAGCAGCGGCAGCGCCAGCGAGACGCCGAGTCCGCGCAGCATAGTTCGCCGGGGAAGATGTTTACCGGTGATAAACATGCCTTTACTTTATGCCAATTGACGCCTGGACGGGAGGCGCCGGTTTGCGGTTCATCTGAAACGGTTCGCTCCTCACGATTCCATCCACCAGCGCGGCGAACCGGTAATTATCGCCCGCAGCTTCCCGCACGATGGCCCGTACCACCGGCATATCCTGATATTCCACGCCACGCCCCAGCGCATAGGTGAGCAGCTTCTCCGTGACCGTTCGGGCAAATTGCGGCGAATAGCGAATCAGGGCGTTCCGCAGATCCACCACACCGTCGATCTGCGTGCCGTCAACCAATTGCCCGGTCGCATTCACTTTCTGGCCCGCATCGGTCGTGCGCCATTTGCCGATACCGTCGAAATTCTCCATGGCGAAACCGATCGGGTCCATCATCTTATGACAGCCCGCGCAAGCTGGGTTGGAACGGTGCGCTTCCATCCGCTGGCGCATGGTCTCGAGACCGTTCCCACCGCCAGCGGCTTCTTTCAGCGCCGGGACATTCGGCGGCGGGTCCGGCGGAACCACCCCGAGGATGTTCGACATGACCCACTTGCCACGCTGCACCGGCGAGGTTCTGTCGGATACGGAAGTGACCAGCAGGATGCCGCCCTTCCCCAGCAAACCGCGGCGCACGTCGAGATCGCCCTCCAGCTTCACCCGCCGGAACTGGCTGCCATAGACGTTCCGAATTCCGTAGTGCTGCGCCAGTCGCTCATTGACGAACGTGTAGTCGCCGTCGAGCAGGTCCATAATGCTGCGGTTCTCACGCACGATGCTCTCGAAGAACATCTCGGCTTCCGTGCGGAAGGCCTGGCGGAGGTTGTCGTCGAAATCGGGGTAATCGACCCCCTCGGGCGTCGAGCTTTGCATCACGCGCAACTGCAGCCACTGGCCCGCGAAATTTTTCACGAGCTCGTGCGATCGCGGATCGGCCAGCAGACGCCGTGCCTGTTGTTCGAGCACGGCGCTCTGATGCAAGCTCCCTTCCGAGGCCAGGCGAATCAATTCGTCGTCCGGCCCGCTGCTCCATAAAAAGAAGGCCAGCCGCGAAGCCAGTTCCAAATCGCTGATGCGATAGGGTTGGCCCGGCTTGACATTTGCGGGCCCGCTTTCAACGCGGAATACGAATTCGGGATGCGCCAGGATGAACTGGAGGCCGCGTTCGATTCCGTCCTCGAAATCGCCCGCATTGCGACCCGTCCGATACTGGCCGATCAGGATCTCCGTATCGGATTCGGCGATAGGCCTGCGGTAAGCCTGCCGCGCCAGCGCCGTCAGAATCCTGCGGGCGCAGGGTAATTCGCCGGCTGAATCGGCGGGTTGGCAGAGAAGAATTCTCGCACGGCTCGGCGTGTCTTTCGCGGGCTTGCCTTCATAAGGTCCGGAAATCGTGACGGAACTGATCTGGGGCGTAAACGTAAAGCCCTCGATCAGGTTGTCGTCGAGGACGCTGCGACGGTAGTGATGGTTCAAATCCACGTTCGGCACGTAGGTGGTAGCGAGAAAAGTAACGCCGACGGTCCGCTGACCCGCTTTCACCGGTACGCGCACTTCGTTCTTATCGTGGTTGCTCGATATCGGCACAACCTTGCCGATCTTGAACAACTTCACCCGAGCGCCATCGATCAGGACTTCTGCCTGTTCGTCCTCGCTATCGCCGCCGTACAAACCACCGACGGTGGTCCGCACGGGATCCCACGAAATCAGGTATTCACCGTCGGCCGGGAAGTAGTGGTGGATCAGCATGCCGCCGCGCGTACCAAACGGCAGACCTTGAATGTGCTGTTCCTGGGAATAATCCTCACGCACGTGATATACCTTGCGCGCAGGCGCGGTTTCGCGGCCCATAGCGAGACGGCTGATCTTCGCGGCGGCTTCCACGTAACCTTCGACCAGCGCGGGCGAGACGCCAAGGCCGCTCTCGACGTTGTCGAAGCCATAACTGGAATCGTCCGCCGGAAGAAAGGCCGCGGGATCGATGTCGAGACCCAGCAGGTTGTGAATGGCGTTGGCGTATTCGGTGCGGTTGAGGCGATGCACCCCGGGGGACGGCAAGTGCGGAGCGGCCGCCGAGGCGCGGTCGAGTTCGTTTTCGAGAGCGACGGTCAGGGCTTCATACGCGGCCGCGCCGGGGCGCGGCAGACCGGATGGCGGCATCATTCCCGCGCGCAGCTTGCGTACCACCTTTTCCCATTCCCCGGCATGATCGCCAACGTGGGCGAGATCCAGTTGGTCGAGCATCAGGCCGGCGGTTTTGAGCTTCCGATTGTGACAGGGGACGCAGTATTGATCGAGGACGACGCGCTGCGAGAGCAGCGCGGGCGCCGTCTGGCCTTGAGCCGTCACTGCCGCGAACAGCACCAGCAGCAAGTGGTGGAACTCCCGCGGCCTCGCGCGAGTTCCACCACTTGCTGCCAGCCAGGCCCAACGCACGCTCCTTTGTTATCAATAACGGCTTTCCGAGTCAAGGCTGCCGGATTGAACCCCCGGCAAATCCGGGGGTCGCGCTAATGGGTTTCCCTTTGCCTGCCGATAGAACCGCAGATGGCTGGTGGACGTGTTCCCATCTTGCTTCTGGGCTGGCTTGCGCTTTGGGGACTACCCGGCGCCGGACTCGCCGACGATCAGGACGTGGGATCGCTTTCGATCGAGGACCTTACGCGGGTCAAAGTTCAGACAGCATCTCTGCACGAGGAATCGATCGAATCCGCTCCCGCGGCGATCAGCGTGATTACGGCCGAAGACATAGAGACTTATGGATGGCGCACATTTGCCGAGGTCTTGAACCATGTCCGGGGTATCTTTGTCACGTACGATTACACCTACCATGAAATCGGCGTCGCGGGGTTTTCGCTGCCGGGCGATTGGTCCACGCGGGTCCTGATGCTGCTGAACGGCCACCCGATGGCCGACAACATCTTCGGTTCGGCAAGCTATTACGGCGAAGACGCCGTCGTCGATCTGAGTCTGGTAGAGCGCATTGAGATCGTCCGCGGGCCTTCGTCAGCGCTATATGGCAGTAACGGCATTCTCGCCACTATCAACGTCATCACGAAAAGGCCGGCCCGGGACAATGCGAGCATGGTCCACGGCGAGACCGACACCCTCGGTGAGCGGCATTTGCAGCTTGCGCAGTCGCTGAATTTCGCCGGCAACGACGCTTTGCTGATTTCGGGAACGGTCTTCAACAACATCGGGCAGCGCGATTTGTATATCTCCGATCTCAATACCCCTGCCAGCAACAACGGCAATGCCATCGATATGGATGGCGAGAAAGGGTATCGTTTCTTCGCTAACTTCACGCTCGGGAACTGGCAGTTTCTAGCGGTGGATGTCTCGCGGCAGAAGATCCAGCCGATTTCATGGGCGCCGACCATTTTCAACGACCGCGGTACCCGGGCCACCGACCAGCGCGGGATGTACGACGCGCTTTACACGAAGGAATTCGATTCCAGGCATGTCCTTCGCTGGCGCATCACCTACGATAACTACCGCTACAAAGGCGACTACCGGTATCCTCTCGCCGACGATCAGATCGATACCAACAGGGAGTTCGACGCGGGCGACTGGGTGGGCTCTCAGGTCACCTATCGCTTCCCATGGATGAAGGGCGAACTCACGACGGGAACGGAAGCGAGGTTCGATCTGCGGGCGCTCCAGGATGTAGCCGACGTGCTCCCTGTCTTCCAGCAGGATCTCTACGTCAACAAGCTGGACAAATATGCGGCAGGGTTCGTACAGCAGGAGTGGAGCCCCGGCCGGCGCTGGAATCTCAATCTCGGCGCTCGCTACGACTGGTCGCAATACCGCAGCAGCGCGCTGTCGCCGCGCGCCGCGATCGTTTTTCAGCCCAATCGGAAGACCTCGCTGAAGTTCCTCTATGGCCGCGGATTCCGCAATCCCAACGATAACGAGCTCTTTTTCAGCGACGGAAAGCAGTATCTGGGTAATCCCGCGCTGCGCCCCGAGGAGGCGGATAACGTGGAGATCGCGGCGGAAAGGAAATTCGGCAGGTCCTGGGATGCAACTGTGTCGGCGTATGAAATGAGGGATCGCCGCGTCATCGTGCCGATTACGACGCCGGCTGGTCTGCAGGAATTTGTGAACGACGGTTACTTTCGCGGAACGGGCGTGGGTATCGAGATTACGGGAAAACCGCTCCGTTTCCTTGAGATCAATGGCAATTATCAATGGGAGAAAGCGCTGCTCGACGGAGGTTCACCGCCAAACTCTCCCGCGGACATCGGAAAGTTTCGCGTTCTGGTTCCGCTCAAAGGCAAACAAATCCTCTTTTCGGCTGGTTTGCTCTGCGAAAGCGAACGGGCCACGCTCGCGGGAGCGATACTGCCCTATGTGTATCAGGCCGAAGCTACATTCGTATGGAAACCGTCTTCCGGCGCGTTCGAGTTGCAGTTCGGCTCGCGCAATCTGACAAATACCCGCTACCTCGATCCCGTCGGCTTGACCAGTACCGTGGATACGATGCCGCAGCCCGGTCGGAGCTTCTTCCTGACGCTGACTTCGCACGCTGCCCACGGCGCGGAGCCGGCAAAGAAAGCGGCGACCAATTGAGGTCGCCAATTACACCCGCTCCCTGCTTGACAAGGGCCGGAGTCCCCGATAGCATCGCCCTATTCCATGCCGATCGTAAACTCCGACCCTCGCCGCCGCGATGTTCTCAACGCGCTTGCCGCCCTGGGCGCAAGCGTCCTGCTTCCGTCCGACCGGGCCCACGCGCAAACCCCGGCGTCGCCGCGTCTGATCGATTGCCACCATCATTTCGTATCGCCGGGTTTCCTGAAAGCTTTGACGGCAAAGGAGGGCCACAAAACCGAAGGCTTCACCAGCTTCTTCCCGCTGGCATTATGGAAGGATTACTCGCCCGCAAAGGACGTTGAACTGATGGATCGCGACGGCGTGGCGACATCGCTGCTGTCCTGCACCGCGCCAGGCGTCTGGTTCGGCGATCCGGAAGAATCCCGCCACCTCGCCCGCGAATTGAATGAATATGGGGCGAAAATGGCGTCCGATTACAAAGGGCGCTACGGCCTTCTCGCCGTGCTCCCGATTCCGCGCGTGGACGACAGCCTGAAGGAGATCGAGTATGCGTTCGACACCCTCAGGGCCGCGGGCGTCGGCATTCTGACGAGCTATGGCAACCACTGGCTGGGCGATCCGATGTTTCAGCCGATCTTCGACGAGTTGAACCGCCGCAAGGCTGTCGTCTACACGCATCCGATCGACGCCCCATGCTGTCAGGACCTCATGCCGGGCGTGAATCCCACCACGCTCGAATATCCGACCGACACTACACGCGCCATCCTCAGCCTGCTTGCGACCAACGCCGCCACTCGCTACGCCGACACCCGGTTTATCTTCTCCCACGCCGGCGGAACCATGCCGTCGGTTATCGATCGCATCGGCGTGGGGAATCCCGACACCATCGCCGCGAATCTCCGCGGTGCAGCGCAGCCGAACTCCCGCCTTTTTCACTTGAGACGTTTCTACTACGACACGGCGCAATCCACCAACACGATTCAGTTGCAGGCGTTGAAGACCATTGCGGGCGTCTCGCAGATCGTGTTCGGCACCGACTATCCGTTCGGAGCGACGGCGGCGAAGCAGGTGCAAGGGCTGGGCGAATGCGGTTTCAACGCGGAAGAACTCCGTGCTGTTCAAACCGGCAACGCGCTGCGGTTGTTTCCCGAGTACAGAGCCTGAACGCCGCGTGTAAGCTGGGTTTGCAGCCGTCTCTCGTGTATACATGGGTGCAGGAAAGGATGCCGCAATGATACTCAAATGGAATGACGTACTGAAATTCGCCCGTCAGGGCAATCCGGAACCGGACCGCAAAGTCGTGAAAACCGAAGCGCAATGGCGCGCAGAACTGAGCCCCGAAGAATACCGCGTCACCCGCGAAGCCGGCACCGAGCGAGCCTTCAGCTCCGCCATGTGCGCTTTGTTTGAACCCGGAATCTATTCCTGCCTGTGCTGCGGCTCGGTACTCTTCGATGCAACGGAAAAGTTCGAATCCGGGACCGGCTGGCCTTCATTCACCCAGCCGGTCAAAGCCAATGCAATCGCGTATCACGTTGACGATTCATACGGCATGGCTCGAGTCGAGACCGTTTGCAACACCTGCGAAGCGCATCTCGGGCACGTATTCCCCGACGGCCCCCCTCCCAGCGGGCTTCGCTATTGCATGAATGCCGTCGCCCTGAAGAAGGCCGCCAAAACCGAGTCGGCCCGATAGCCGGCCAGGAGTATTACGGCGTGGATGGCGCGTGGAAGCGGCCATAGTAAGCCGCTTTGCCGATGACGTGCCCGTCCATCGCTTTCAGCAGTTCTTCGCGCGTGGTATTGGCCGGCAGATCCAGCTTCGTATCCAGCGCATAGAACTCGAACAGGTAATGATGGATTGGGCCCGGTCCGGCGCCCGGCCCGAAATAACCGGGAGGATTCCCGCCGCGGCCCCTGATCCCCGGACCGTTCCGGGTTCCGTCCGCCAGATCGCCGGTGCCCAAACCCTCAGGCAGTCCTTTGGCAGTTCCGGGAATATTGAACGCCGACCAGTGCAGGGTGTCGGTTGTCGTTTTATTCGTGGAATTCTCCACGTCATGAAAGATCACGGCGTAGGTTTGCAGATTTTCGGGGGCCATACCCGGATTGGTTCCGAGCGTCCAGTGAAACTCGAACGCAGGCGATACGTTCTCGCCGCGCCCGGCATTGTGCATGGGAACTTCGCCGCCGTCGGGCCATGCGGGCGAGGTGACCGAGAACACCAGCCGGGGTGGGGCAGGTCCCCGTCCGCCACCAGCGCCGCGCCCGCCGGCGGGTGCCTGCGCCATCGACGGCACCGACAAGGCCAGAACGGCAATTGCCGGGATTAAAACTTTTTGCAGTACCTTCATTCGCATCGTCTCCTCGAAGCCGGATGGCTTGCGTCGTCCAATTGGGTAGTTTATACGATACAACGTCCTTTTTGCCGCTGTAAATCCGGAGAAAAACGCGAAAGGACTCCCACGGAACGGCAGCGGGTTTGCGCATTTTTCGCTGCCGGGCCAGGGTACAGTGGTCGATGGGGCCGTCAAAGATCGAGGCTTGCCCAGGCGGGAGCGTGATCGCTCGCATTTTCCTGGCCGCGCACCCATCGGTCCACACCTCCATCGATTAATCGGGCGGACAATCCCGGCGAAAGCAGGATATGATCGAGCCGCATCCCCTTGTCGGATTGCCAGCGGTTGCGCTTGTAATCCCAGAAAGTCCAGAGTGGCCCGTCCGGGTAGAGCGTCCGCAGAGTATCGGACCAGCCTTGAGCTGTCAGGCGCGCGAAGGCCTCGCGGCTTTGGGGTTGGATCAATGCGTTATCGTCGAGCGATCGCGTTGGGTAGATGTCGTGCACCGTCGGCACCACGTTGTAATCGCCGGCAAGCGCGACGGGAACACCGGCCGCCAGGAGCGAGGCGGCATGGGCGATCAGGCGCTCGAACCAGGCGATTTTATAGTCGAACTTCGGACCGGGCTGAGGATTACCGTTCGGCAAGTAAAGAGAAGCGATCAAAACGCCGTTCACGGCGGCCTCAATGTAGCGCGCCTGGGTATCATCCGGGTTGCCGGGCAGGTTCGACCGGGTGGGCACCGGATCACACCCTCGCGCCAGAATCGCTACGCCGTTCCAGGAATGCTCGCCCCGCCAGACCGCCCCGTAGCCGGCGGCGCGCAGAGCTTCGGCTGGAAATGCCCGCTGGTCGGCCTTGAGCTCCTGCAAACAGACGACGTCCGGCTCCGCTCGCTCCAGCCAGCCAAGCAGGTTGTTCAGCCGCTTATTCACATTGTTGATGTTGAAGGTCGCGATCTTCACCGCTCGGATCCAAAGGTCATCGAACGAATCGCTCCAGAATCTCATGAAGAGCTTCCTCCGGCGAGACGCAAAGGCCGCCGTGGACGGGTGAGACCTGAATCATGGTGCTGCGCGGAGAAACCAGCCAGTGAAATCGCTCCCTTGCAGGCAGCTCCGCAATCGGCCCGGCATCCGGAGCGCCACTGCAGATCCTCGGGATGGCTTCGAGATGCTGACGGACTGCCGCGAGGTCGATTTCCGGCCAAAGTGTGCTTAGTTTTGCCTCATCGATGAAGATCTTCGAAAGCAGCAGCTTGTTGGCCATGCAAAAAACAATCGCGCCTGCATTGACGAACTCTTCGCGCTCCACCCGCGGGACCACCCGGATGATTGCGTAATCGAAAGACAAACTCTCAGACGGAACCGGCATGCGCGCGCAAAGCCTCTCCCACAAAAGCGGATGCCGCGTTCAATCGCTGCATAAAGTAGCTGCAATACCCGCGCCGTTTTTCCGGGGGCGTGGAAGCGCCCGGGACCGGAAGCAGCCAGGCATCCGGCACATTTGCCAGGATTTCGCTGAAGACTTCCGGCGTCAGCCGCGACGCCAGTTCTTCCGCGACCTGGGAGATCCGGGTGGCTTTTGGCAATAGCACATGATCGCGAATTGCCGCAAACGGACTCGCGGCTTTTCGCTCGATGTCCTGCCAGTCGTGATGGAAATAGAGGCTCGCGCCGTGATCGATCAAGTACAGGGACTTGTGCCACCACAGCAGATTCGGATTTCGGGCCGTTCTGTCCACATTTGTTACGAAAGCATCGAACCAGACAGCGGTGGAAGCTACGGTCGGGTCCACAAGGGGTTTGGCTGCGGGATCGAACATAACCGAGCCGGGCAGATAGTCAAGGGCCAGATTCAAACCCTCACTGGCCAGCATCAACTCGCGGATCTCCTGATCCGGTTCGTTCCTTCCAAGAGTCGCATCCACTTCCATGAGGACAAGCTCCGGGATCATCAATCCCAGCGCGCGGCCTATCTCGCCCGCCACCAGTTCCGCAACCAGCGCCAGAGGGCCTTGCCCGGCACCGCGGAACTTCAGCACGTAGAGGCCGCAATCGTCGGCCTCTACGATTGCCGGCAAGGAACCACCTTCGCGCAGAGGAGTCACGTAGCGAGTCGCGGAGATGACACGCAGCACAGTCAGATTGTAGCGGAGGTCAGGAATACATCGAAGCCGACCTCCAGTGCCGACGAGAAGATGCAGAAGCTGGTTGCGCGCAACCTGATTCTGATGGTGCGTGAAATCAACGCGCGCCTCCGGGATGGCAAGCAGCCTGTGACTTGCTACACCTGTCATCGCCGCAGCGCAACACCGGCTACGGCCAGGATGTTTGTAATAACGGCGCGCCGATTCAATGTCCAGATAGTCGATCCGGTGACGATGAAGTCAGTTGATCTTGTCCAGACCCTCGGTCAGTTCGATTGATACGCCCCAGGGGTCGACGATCATTGCAGTGGCGATGTTGTTCATGGCCGGGTCTGTTTTCCTGTACGGCCGGGTGAGCATTATGCCCTTCGCTTCGAGCGCCTTGCAGAACGCGTCCAGGTTTTTCACTTCGAATCCCACGTGATCTACAACGCGGCCGGCCGTAGGGACGTGAGTGATGGACTGGTCGCCTTCCCAGCGGAAGAAGTTGAGACTGTATCCGACGCCCGGCAGGTCAGCGCCGATGAAGAAGTCGGTTTGGCCTGGACGCAGAGTCGCGTTGAACGCTTTCATGTACCACTGCTGCATCTCGACATACTGCTTGTTGATGAAATGGATGTGATGCGCCACGATCGGCGGCGCGTCTTTTCGATCACTGGTCACCAGCTCGATTTTCGCTCCGTCCGGGCCGAGAAAATACGCAAAGCGTCCATACACCTCCGAAGTGCCCGATGCCGCCGGGGGTGGGTCACCGGGCTTCGGCTCCCGCCCGGTGGTTTCCCGATATCCGGCGGCTGCCAGCTTCGTCGCCATCGCCGGTACGCCTGGCACTGCGAAGCCGATGTGATCGAAAGCGGTGCCGCGCGTCGGCCCGGTTGGCTTCTGCACGCGCAAAAAGATGAACGCGTCGGGAAACTCGATTACATCCATGCTCCCGAACTTCATGCTTTTGCCGCCCAGCGTATCGGCCCAAAACTTCCGGTGGGCTTCGACGCTCGTGACGTTGAGGTAATAGTGACCGATGCGGATCGGTGCGTCGGGATGACTGACGAGTTGCGCGTAAACAGGCGTCGCTGCGAATGACAGCAGCGCAGCTAAATACAGGATCGGGCTGGAGGCCCCCGACGCGACGATAGCCGTTTTCATTACGCCTGTCCCTACTTGATGTCGGCGAGTCCTTCCGTCAGTTCGATATTCGTGCCCCAGGGATCTTTGATGAAGGCGATCGCGATGCCAAGCTGCGGCACCTTCGTGTAGGGGCGATCCAGTTTGATGCCCTCGGCTTCGAGCTTCTTCGTAAACGCCTCGAGATTTTTCACCTCGAAGCCGATATGATCGATCGCGCGGCCGGTCGTGCCGACAGTCGGAGTCGGGCTCGGGCTGAAGTTCAGGAACACGCCAGGCAGCTGATCCTCCACGAACGCGGACCGCGGATTGGACGGAAGCATTGTCGCGCCGAATGTTTTTGCGTACCACGCCTGCATCTCGGTGTTCATCTGCCCGAAGAAGTGGATGTGATGAAGCTGAATGGGAGCCTTCTGCGATTTGACTTCGACGAACTCTACTTTCACATCCTCCGGACCGAGCGCAAACGCGATGTTTGTCGCAGGCCCGGCGGCGGCGATGTCGTCGGTTACCTTGACGTTCGCGGCGACAGACTCGGTGGTGATCATTTTGAAGCCGTTCGCTTTGATTTTTGTCACGAGCGGCTTGAGATCGGGAACGGAGAAGCCGATGTGGTTCACCGTCGTGCCGATCGAGCCGCCCGTCGGCGCCTGCATCGGCCGGAAAAAGATCAGCACATTGGGGAACTTGATGATCTCCTGCCGCCGGTCGCCGGAACCGATCGTGGCCACGGTGCCGCCGAGCGTGTCGGCATAGAACTTTTTCTGTGCGGCCATGTTCGTCGTATTCAGGTGGTGGTGCCCGTACACGACGGGACCTTCTCCGGCAACAAGAATCTGCGCACAGGCAACCGCCGGTGCGAACAGCAGAATGGGTAACGCGATTCCGATCGATAAACGTTTCATGAACACTTTCCCTCGCCGCCAGATCTACGCAATCTGGTCCGGGTCCTGAAACATCAAAACAAACTTCAGAACGCCGGTCGGCTTCATCGGACGATCATACCGCGATGGCTGTCATTTAGAGCTCATGCCGCCAACATGGGAATTTGTGAGTCAGACCTACCGGACGCGTTCCGCGAGGTTCAGGAGGTGTGAACTGATGCGCAGACTCCGCTCCCTGGCGGCCTGGGCGTTGATCTGCATCCGCACCCTGCCGTTGTCCACCCGAAGCGCGATCAAGCCACCCTCCGTGATGAAATCGGTCGTATCCCCGACGGTGAGCGCGCTGCTGTTCCTCAGGCTCGCGAGAATCGCGCGGAAGCGCAGCCGCTCCGAGGCGCTGATAAACACGATCTGGCACCCGCTCAGTTGTGCCACGTCCGCGACGTCGGTCACCGAAAACGCGCGGCCATCGAGCGTTTTCCCTTCCGTGACGCTCACCAGCGTCGGCCCGAATGGGTCGCGCCCGAAGACGCAGATGGCGAACGGATCGCGCGGAGTGCGGAAAGCTGCCGCCGGCCATTCCACGAAATTGGCGAGGTTCGAAACAATCGCCGCTTTTACCTGATACTCATCCGCTTGTTGGGCCGCGGCGGCCACCAGAAGGTTGCCGAAGACGAATGCGAAGCTGAGATGTCTCCGCATGGGAATCAGAATCGCCAGGCGATCCGGGTGAATATACTGCGCGTTACTTCGGTGGTCAGAAACAGCCCGGAGAGATCTACGAACTCAATATGCCGGCCGCTGGTAAGGTTTTGCCCGATCAGGCTGATCTCGGACGACTGTCCCAGCCGCCATCCCAGACGCGCATCCACCCGCAGGTATCCTGGCACGTGCAGATCCGGCAGCGACGAAACATACTTCGCACTGCCGTCCCATTCAACGTTACTTCGCAAATTCAACCGAGACCTTATCTGCGGCTGAGAATGCGGCGAGCTTCCGGGCACCCCGGCCAGGAATGTATCTCCGCTCGAGGGCGCCTTGCCAGTCTTCATCTGAAGCAGTGAAAAGCCCGTGCTGATCTCCCAGCGCCGGTTGACGTTCCAGCGCCCGAAGAACTCCACTCCGTAATCGCGGGCATGTCCAAGGTTGCCGAACATGAGCGGCAGCGTGAGCATCGGAGCGTCGCCATCCATCGTAATGACGGGCGTTTGGGGTTCGTAGGTTTCCAACCGGTCGTAGTAGCTCAGAAAGCCTGTCGCATCGAAGGACAGCCGGGAACTCAACTGACCTCGATACCCCGCCTCGTAATCGTTGACGTGCTCTGCCTGGATATGTGGATTTCCGACGACACTGACCAAAGCTGCGCCGATGCCGGGAACATCCACCACCGCCTGATTGAATTGAGCGCCGTATTCGAGATGACTCGGCTGCCGGACGGCTCGCCCCGCGGAGGCCCAGAAACTGGTCCGGTCCGTTGCCGTCCAAACCAATTGCAGGCTGGGCTCAAGGTCGAACCCCGTGTAATCGTTATGGTCCAGCTTCGTTCCCGCGGTCAGGAAGAGCCGGCGTGCGAGCCGGATCTCGTCCTGTACAAAAGCCGCAAACAGATTGTCCATGCGGACCGCGGGATCGGCTCGAAACGAGTAACCGGTCAGCGGACGCAAGCCGTCGCGGGACACCCTGTAATCCAGCCCATACACGATGTCCTGCCGTGAGCCGACCCCCAAGTGGTGTTCGAAATCCACATCGAGCGTATCGTTTGAGATATCCACGTCCGTCTCCCGGCGCCCCATTACGGCTTCGTAAACCTGGAGGGAAGTTTCCGATCCATTCGCCAAAGTGTGAACCCAGCGCGCGAGCACGTCGCCCGAGTTATTCGTCAGCGAGTTATTCAGCACATGCTCGCCCAGCGGATCTGTGAATACGAAAGAACTGGTGGCTCCGCCGCCGGACCCGAGGAAGTCTCCCTGTACGGAAAACGTGTCGCGAGAGGAAGGGCGCCAGTCCGAGCGGTACCCCGCCTGCCAGGTATGCCATCCGTCGTTCGCGGCCAGCCCGCCGGGGAGCTTGCCGTCACCCGTATTGAAATATCTGGCGTAGACTCGATATGCGCCGTCCGAACCGGCGTCTCCGCCATATTGCGCCATGGCTTCGCCGGTCTCTTTTGTACCCCCGCCGCCGGCGATCAGCGCGCCTTTGGTATCGGCCGAGCTTTTGGTGATGATGTTAATCACGCCGTTTACCGCATTCGCGCCCCACACCGTGCCTCCGGGTCCGCGGATGACTTCGATCCGCTCGATATCCGCCAGTGGCACATTAACCTGGTCCCAGAACACACCGGAAAAACTATCCGTGTATACCGTTCGCCCGTCGATCAGCACCAGGACCTTGTTCGAATAGAGAGTATTGAAGCCGCGAATGCTGATCGCCCATTGATTGGCGTCGATCTGCGCCACATCCACACCCGGCGCCATGCGCAGCAGGTCGGGGATGTTGGTGGCGCCGGAGCGGCGGATGTCGTCCTGGCTGATCACGAAAACCGCAGCTCCCGTCCTCGACAGCGTCTGCTCTTTCTTTGAGACGGAGGTCACCTCGATATTCATGAGATCGTCGAGGCTGGTGCCACTCAAATCGGGCGACGCCTGCGCCCATAGCTTGCCCGGAACCAGAGCGGCAAGGAGCGCAAGGCCCAGAACGATGCTTCTCATTTGCGGCAAACCTCTTTTCCGACGTCCGCCGAGACCTCGAGGCGATCCTGCATCCGTGCCCCAATACCCGAGAGTCCGCGCCCGAAGGCCTCATCCTCAACGAGTAACTGAGCCGCGCCGGCGCCAACGGGCTTCGAAAACAGGAAGCCCTGCACCAGGGAACAGCCGAGTTCGCTCAGTTCCTTCAACTGCGCATTTGTCTCGACACCTTCCGCCACTACGTCCAGGCTCATCGAGCCCGCCAGATCGAGAATGGCGCGGACGATCTCACCCGCCCCTTCGTTGCCACCCAACTCCCGAACGAACGAGCGATCGATCTTGACCGTGTCGAACGGCAGCCGTTTGAGGCAACTGAGAGACGAGTAGCCGGTGCCGAAATCGTCAATCTCCAATCCGATGTCCATAGCCTTCAGCTCGCGAAGAGTTTCATTGGTCTCGTCGGCGTTGGACATAACCGTGCTCTCGGTCATTTCGAGTCGCAGAGAGTGCGGTGCGAGGCCGCTGGCCGTCAGGATGCTCCGCACATCCTGCACGAAGCCAGGGTCTTTCATTTGTTTGTACGAGACGTTTACCGATACTGTGAGAGGCGGACTCAGCTGGAACTGCGTTTGCCATGCCGCCATTTGCCGGCAAGCCTCGGTCAATACAGTGCGGCCCAGTGGAATGATCAAGTCGGTTTCTTCGGCAATCGAAATAAATTCACTCGGTGAGATCAGTCCCCGATCCGGATGCCGCCAGCGCACCAGGGCTTCAAACCCGTGCAGGCGCCCGCTGGGAACGTGCACCTGCGGCTGATAGAACACCACCAGCTGGCGCCCTTCGATCGCCGCGCGGAGGTCGGCTTCGATCTCCATTCGGGCCAGGGCCCGATTGCGCATCTGTTCGTCGAAGACTTGCACCCTGCCTCTGCCCGACTGCTTTGCCTGATACATAGCCGTATCGGCATTGCGCAGCAGGTCCTCCGGCGTATCACCCGACCCGCTTAGCGCGACGCCGATGCTGACGCCTGGAAATATCTGACGGCTGCCCAGGCGAAAGGGCGTGCTCAGGGCACAGAGGATGCGCTGTGCGAGGTCCGCTGCATCGGTGTACCCCGCTCCGTTCAGAAGCACCGCGAACTCGTCGCCGCCGAGCCGGGCCACCACGGATTGTTCCAGCAGGCGGCCCGCATGCTGAACGCCCTGCCGCAGACGCCGGGCGATCTCTATCAGCAGTTCGTCGCCGGCTGCATGGCCGAGGCTGTCGTTGACCATTTTGAAACGGTCCAGGTCGAGGAAGAGAATCGCAAAACGCGATCCGCCATGGCGGAACGCGTCTATCGCGCTTTCCATCCGGTCGAGAAAGTAGAAGCGGCTGTGCAAACCAGTGAGGGAATCCGCGATCTTGCCTTTGGTGATATCGGTCAGCGATCCGGCTATCCGCACGACCTGTCCGGCGGCGTCCTTCACCGCTTTACCGCGGCTCAGCACCCAGATGGACGTGTTGTTGGCGTGGCGCACGCGGTATTCCGATACGAACTGTTCCTTCCCGATAAGGACGCCATCCGTCCAGTCCGCGATCACCCGCTCACGGTCCGCATGGTGGATGTGGTCCGTCCACTCGCGGACGCTCCAATACCGTTCCACTTCGGGATAGCCCAACATCTGACTGCCGCGCGGGGAGAGATAGAGCTGACCTGTGGAACGCTTCCAGTCCCACAACCCGTCGTTGGCGCCTCTTGCTGCGAGGGCGAAGCGCTCTTCGCTCTCGCGCAGCGCCTCTTCGCGGCTGCCGATCTGCGCAAGCATTTCGTTGAACGAATCCACCAGTACGCCGACTTCGTCGCCGCCGTGACGCCTGGCTCGGACGGAATAATCCTTTTGCGTGGAGACGAACCGGGTAAGGCTGGACAACTCCGCAAGCGGGCGGGTGATGCTTGCCTGCATCTTTGTGCTGAGGATCAGGGCGATTCCGAAAGCCGCGACAAGAACCAGACCGACGACGCCCATGTAGCGCCGCCGCCTGCTATCCAGTTCGGCCATGCTCTCCTTGAGATAAACAGTGCCGATTCGTTGACCGCGGAGAACGACAGCCCGCGAGACGAGTAGATTGCCGTCCCTGAAGGACGCGCCAGCCGGGACGGCGCTTTGCAGTGGCGCATTGCGCGCTCCACCGGAAGGCGTTCGCTCATACCACGCAAACAGTCGATCCTTCGAATCGTAGATTGCGGCCTCGGCCAGAGTGGGATCGCTGCGAAGAGCTTTGAGGGTTTCAGATGCTGCCTGCCCGTCGGCGAAACTCAGCGCCGCGGTGCTGCCGTCGGCCACAATGCCGGCCTGCGCGAACAGGTCCCGCGCCGCGGCCTGATGCAATTCGACTTTCTCGTAGACCAGCAGGAAAAGGCCGACGAGGAGGATCGCAAGGCCGCTGTTGAATACCGCCAGCGCCGAGAGTTTGAAACGGATCGAACGATTGCGAAATTGAAGGCCGGGCCGCATCCCTCATTTCTCTTATCGGGAATTCCGGGAAAATACTTTTGTAGATTCATTGCAGGAAAAGTCCAACAAAACACGAGGTTTTCGCGATGGCCCTGCGTGTTTTCACGCAGAAAGCTGCGCTATTGTCGCGAGGAGACGCAGCCCTCGTGAGTCAGGCAGGGGGGCACCGAATATCCGTCGGCCCTGGCGTGGCCCATTTAATCGTCCGGTTGAAGGGCAGAGACGAAGCGATCACCCGCTTCGAATCTATTTCTGGCGGTTGCTTCTTCCCGGCGGCGGATTGCGTTCGAACACCTCGAGATTCATGCCATTGGGATCTTCCACGAAAATCGTGAAGGTGCCGCCGCCGAAGTCGACGATCTCTCCGTTAGCCGAGATAATGTTCGTTCCCGCCGCTTTCATACGAGCGATGGTGGGTCTTTCTTCGTTCACCTGGATGCACATGGCCGGCGCACCGGGATCGCGGACTCTGAGATGAAATCTGGTGCGCGGGACGCCGCGGAATTCGGTGAACTCGACTTCGGCGGGCGGCCCGGGCAGGACGCCGGACAACTTTCGAAACTCGCTTCCGGCCGGCGCGCCGTAAAGCTTCAGCATGGCCGTATCCTTCGAAAACGCGGACGGTCCCGAAAGTTCGACGCCCAACAGGCCGGTGTAAAATGCCGCGGTTTTTTCGGCGCTTTCCATCGTGTATGCCAGCGAAACGCGATGCACATTGCCTTCCGGTGCGCCCGGGGCGGGAGCTTCCTCAAGCAGTTGGATGAAAAAGCCGTCGGGATCGCGGAGGATGATGGAACGAGTTTTTCCGCCGGCGGTGGAAATCTCGACCGGAGCGCCTCCCTCGGTAACGATGGGAGCATTCGCTCTCTTCGCATTGGCGACGAGAGTATCGATATCGCGCACATGGAAGACGATGCCGGCTGCGCCAGGGTCTGTGTACCTGGCTTGTGCGGGCTTACGTTCCAGACCTGTGAACTGTGTCAGTTCGAGACGCATTTTCCCGGGCAAAGCGAGCATGGCGAGGCGCAGCTTTACTCCGGGTGCGTTGGTAAGGAGGGGCACCGCGGCATTGGGAAAATCCTGCGGGTTGCCCTTGATACCGAACACGCTGCTATAGAATGCGAGCGTAGTGTCGAGGTCGTCTACCGCGTGGATCGCGTGCGAAAGCGATTTTGTGATTGGCGCGGATTGAGCGCCTGCCGGAGAATGCAGCATCAGGGCAAGGGCCACCGCGCTTGCCGCGCCGAGGGTTGCGCGGTATCGCGGCCTGGGGTGATCGCGCCGCCGTTTCACCGGAGTTTCCTCTTCGCTGTCTCTATTGCTGATTCCGCGCGAGCCGGACAATGGAGGTTGCACATCTTCATACATCGGGAGCCCTCCTGTTTTAACACAGAACGGAAGCTGTCGGTACGGCCCCGTGGCCGCCCGGGTGCGGGCCACCTCTGACGTCTTCGGCTATCCCAGCCGGCCCCGCGCTTACTGGTTGAATCCCGCCGGCAAATGCCCCGTCTGCGCCAGCACTTTGATATCTCGCGCCTCATCCTCCAGCGTCTGCCGTGTATCTGAAGGCTTTTCGCCCGGCGGCGGCGGGGCCACCAGAACCAGGCCGCGCTGAATCGTCGTCATCGCATTGTTTGCATCGCCCGTGTTGGCGTACGCCTGGGCCAGATAGGCAATCGCCTCCGGCGATTTGCCCCCGGCCAGCGTATCCGCCCGCTTCGAATACGCAAGCGCTCTCGAATAATTGCGCAGGCTTTCCACCGGCGCCGTCATCAGCATGAAGGCCGCCTCGCACAAATTCTGCATCGCCGCATCCGGCCGTTCCGCAATAGCCGTGAGCGAATCGATGCTGGCTCTGGCATATTGAGCCGCTTCCTGCATTCGCCCTTCCGACGCCAGGATCTTCGACACCTTGCCCTGCACCTCCCCGCGCAGCACGAAGTTCGAAGTCTTTGACGGATCCACGGCGATCAGGCCATCGGCGAGCGCGATGAACCTGCGGTAGTCGGCGAGCGCGCCCGCTTTATTGCCCAGATTGGAATAAATCAGACCGCGCGTGCGATACACATTCATGCGCCGCCGGTCGTTGGTCGCATTCTTCGGATCCACGGTCGCGATCTGCTCATAAACCGCGACCGGCCCGGCGAGGGTCGCCAGCGCCGCCGCATGCTCGCCGATCTGCTCCTGGGCGAAGCCGATCATCGTCTCCATGCGCGCCTCGTCAATGCGGGTCGACTGCGCATCGCGCATAGGCGGAGGCATCCGGCGCAGCGCGTCGAGACCCTTTTGAATCGTCGCCATCCCCGCCCGCGGATCGGTTGAAATGAGCAGAGTACCCGCCAGATTTTCGGCTCGCGCAATACCCGGCAGCGCCCGGCCATCGTTCGGGGACACCGCCAGCGCCGCGTTGAAATGGGCCACGGCCTTATCGGCCGCAGCCAGCACTCTGTCCTTGCTGCCCGCGTCCGTAAGCCCGCCGCCCGGGCTTCCATACACATCCATCAGTGCGACCCAGGCCCGCCCGGCATCCACCTGTCGATCCGCATCGCGGGGTTTTGCCGCGGCCAGTGCGTCGAAGATCGCGGTCGCGTCAGTCAGGCGCTTCACCGCATCCTTCGGCTTGCCCGCGAAGTTCAGCGCCGGACCCAGCAGAAAATCCGCGCGCGCCAGATCCTGCCGGACCTTCATGTCGCCGGGATTTTGACGACTCAGCGGCTCCAGAATCGCAACCGCCTTCCGATCGCTCTCGAGCGCTTTCTGCGTATTGCCCAGACTGTCGCCGCCGCCGAGGGGAGCTTCCAGGATGCCACCCAGCCGCAGATAGCCCTCCGCCAGTTCGAGCCGCAGCGAAGGATCGTCGCTTTCCGCCGTGGCCATGCGATCCAGATAAAGCAGCGACTGCCCGGCCATGGCGGCACGCACCGGAAGCGATCCGGGCAGGCTCTCCACCGAATCGTAGAGCGGAAAAAGAAGATAATTCGCCAGTTTCCGCGCATCGGAAAAACGCTGTTCCGCGAGCGCGCGTTCCCGCCGCGCCACATGCGCCTGCCACAAGGTGCCGCCGAGCCCGCCGATCAGCGACACCAGCACCAGCGCCGCCGAAGCTACCGCGACCCGATGCCGCGCGATGAACTTGCGCGCGATGTAAAACCGCCCGCCTTCCACCGCGGTCACCGGGAGCCCTTCGAGATGTCGCCGCACATCGTCGGCAAGCTGTTCCACCGATCCGTACCGGTCGCGCGGATTCCGCGACAGAGCCTTCATCACGATGCCGTCGAGGTCGCCCTGAATCTCGCGCCGGCGATCGGGAGGTGCAACGGATCCGGGCCGCGCAGGGGCGCGCGTCACCACCGCAGCAATCATCTCTCCAGGCGAAGCGGCATCCGCTGAAAACGGGCCCCGGTCGGCCAGCAGGTGATAAAGGATCATCCCGAGCGACCACACATCGCTCGCTACCGTGCACTGCAAACCCTGAATCTGTTCCGGGCTGGCGAACTCCGGCGTCATCAGCATGCCGCCGGTCATCGTTTCGGCCGGCGACGCGCCCTCGGGCGCAAGCACCCGCGCAATACCAAAGTCGAGAAGCTTAGGTTCGCCGCGTTCGTCCACCAGGATATTACCCGGCTTGAGATCGCGGTGGATCACCAGGTGCTGATGGGCGAAATGAACTGCCCCGCAAATCCGCCGGAACAGATCGAGCCGTCCCGGAATGGAGAGCCGATGCTCCTCGCAATAGCGATCCAGCCGCAGGCCCTCCACGTATTCCATGATGAGGAAAGGCTGGCCGCCGGATGTGATGCCGCCGTCGAGCAGACGCGCGATATTCGGATGCTCCAGGCCGGCCAGAATGCGCCGCTCTTCGCGGAACCGCTCGGCCATGAGAACCGCCGCCGCCGGCGTTCCGTTGATCACCTTCACCGCGGCGCGCTGTTCGAACTCGCCGCCGCGCTCGGCGAGATAAACCGCGCCCATACCGCCCTCGCCCACTTTGCGAACGATGGTGAAAGCTCCGAAGCGCGCGCCTTCGAGCGTGTCCGGCCCCTGCGCCGCGGCGAGACGCTCTTGTGTTTCGTAACCGTCGAGCAGTTCCGTCACCAGCCGGCGCAGTTCCGCAGCGCCGCCGCAGCACTCGTCGATATAGCTCGCGCGCTCATCCGCCGCCACTTCGAGCGAGTTATGGAAGATTTCTTCCACGCGTTTCCAGTCGATTCCCGGCTGCCCGGTCATCTCGCCGCCACCCCCGTACACAGCCTGCGATAGAGCCAGCCGCGTGCGAACTTCAGGTCGCGCTCGGCAGTCGCCATGGAAATCTGCAGCACATCCGCCGACTCCTGGGTGGTGCATCCCAGCAGGTGGCAAAGTTCCACCATCTGCGCCTTGCGCGGGTCGATCTGCTCCAACTCGTCGAGCGCGGTATCGAGGTCGAGAAACTCCGGACCATCCAGCCTTACCCAAGGCAGTTTCGCCGGTTCGCACTCCGTGAGCGGCACCTTCCTGGCGTCGCCGCCGCGTTTCTGGCACAGGCCGCGGCGCGCGTGGTCCGACAGAATCATCCGCATCACCTTGGCCGTAAACGTGAAGAAGTGCGCCCGGTCTTCCCATCCGGCCTGCCGCTGGTTGTAGAGCCGCAGATACAGCTCATGCACGAGGCCGGTAGCCTGAAGGGTGTGATCGGAGCGCTCCCGCCGCAGATAGGCGTAGGCGATGCGCTTGAGCTCCGGATATACCAGCGGATAAAGTTCCTCCAGTATTCCGGTCTGCCCTCCGCACCACGCCTGCAGCAGGCGGGTGATATCGCCAGCGTCCGACACTTTCTTCGAATTATCTCAGGTACCGGAATGGGTGAGGGCTTTTCCCGTCCGGCAGCGCAGTATTCAGCGGGAGGCCTTATCCCGTGACCCTATATCAGACGACCAAAACCCTGACGCTTCTCTTGTTTGCCTGCACCGCTAATGCGGCGCCGGCCACCCAGTGGACGCGCTTCGAAGACCCGAACGAACATGCCTTCTCTCTCGATGTCCCCGCGGGCTGGAAGACTGAAGGCGGCCTCGTACGTCGAGGCCCGGTGGACCTTTCAGTATTTCTGCGTGCTCTCTCGCCGGATGGTTCCGTCATGCTCATCCTCGGCGACCCCGCCCCGGCTTACTTCGGAACTCCCGGCCTGGGCGCCGGTCCCAAAGCCCGGCCATACCTTGCCGGCCAGGCTTACGCTCGGCAGTATCTGGAAGAATCGCTGCCGGCTCTGTGTTCCTCGGCGCAATTCATCTCCGCCGAGGATCGCCCCGAGATCGCCAGCGGACCCCTCGCCCAGGGCACGCCATACGCCCGGCACGACGCGGGCGATGCCACGTTCTCCTGCATCCATAACGGCAAACCGGTGAAGGCGTTCATGGTTGCCGGAACCTTTCTCTACGCAGCGCGCATGCGGGCTATGCCCGGCAGTTGGGGTGTGAATCTGCTCGCCGGTTTTCTCGCCCCCGAAGCGCGCGTCGACGAAGTCAAAGCCATCGTGCTTCATATGCTGCAGTCCTCGCGCTTCGATCCCGATTGGAATCGCCGCCAGCAGGCGAATGTCGACCAGGCCACCCGCACCCTCAACAGCATCACCGCCGCCCAGCAGCGCGCCTTCGATTCGTCGCTGGCTCACGCCAAAGCCCAGCAGCAGGCCATGCGCCAGGAATACAACGATTTCCACGACGTCCAGACACAGACCGGCACCTTCAGTGACGGGGCCGGACACATCTATAGCGGCGTGAGCAACACACAGACGTACCACTGGTTCGCCCCCGACGGCAGAACCGCGGAAACCAGCGGTCCCACGCCGCCTCCAGGGGGCGGATGGCAACCGATCCGTCAGGTACCGACGCAATAATCGCCGTGCGTGAGGGAAAACGCCGCCGGATCGCGCAGCATGCTTCGGAGGTCCTTCAATTTTTATGCAACGCTCACTTATCCATTCATTACTAACAGCGTCATTACTCGCAGCGGCAATCGCTCTACCCGCGGCCGCGCAGACGATCACACATGTCTACAACGGGGGGAACAGTTCCGGGGGATTCTGTCCAGGACTCGAGATCCTCATCAGCGGCACCAACCTCGAACCGAGTTCAGGATCCTCCGTGGTCACGGTGGGCGGCCAGCAAGCCACGGTCATTCAGCCGAACAGCGCCTTCATCCTCGCCGTGATTCCGTCGACTCTCGAACCCGGTCCGACTACTCTCACGGTGAGTTACAACGGCCAGACCTCGAATACAGTTACGCTCAATCTCGCTCCTTACGCGCCCGAATACGAAGAGTTGAATTCCGCGTTCTTCTTCCCGGTCTGCTCTCAATGCTTCACGCTGTTGAATATCCAACCGCCCGGCATCAACGCCGCCAACCCCGCCAGCGCCGGGGGTCAGGCCGGCGCCGTAGTTCTGGGTCTGGGCGCCAACCCGTCTGCCTCGCAGATCACCGTCACCGTCGGCGGTGAAGCCGCCACTGGAATCGCACTTTCGGGCGACGGGTTCTCCGACGGCGGCTACGACGTCGTCTTCAACGTTCCCACCGACCTGGCCGCGGGCGCGCACTCCACAGTGGTTTCGATCGGCGGCTACACCTCCGCTCCCCAAAGCCTCTATATTGCCGCCCCGCAGCCGAGCATAACCTCGGGCGGCATCGTCCCCATCTACAGCTCTTCCACCACCATCCAGCCCGGGTCATGGATTTCGATCTACGGCACGGATCTCGCCACCGGCACGGCCGTCTGGAACGGCGACTTTCCCACGTCTCTCAATGGAACAAGCGTTACCATAGACGGCAAACCGGCCTACCTCTGGTATGTCAGCCCCGGTCAGATCAACCTGCAGGCGCCCGACGACAGCGCCCGCGGAACCGTCGCTGTAGTGGTCACCAACAATGGCGTTTCGACCACTTCTTCGGTCACTCTCGGCACCTATGCCCCGTCCTTCAGCCTGCTTGATGCGACGCATGTCGCCGGAATCATCCTCCGCCAGAACGGCACGGGCGCTTATGGCGGCGGAACTTACGACATTGTTGGGCCGGCCGGCAATTCTCTTGGCTATCCCACGGTCCCGGCGAAGGCCGGTGACATCCTTCAACTCTACGGCGTTGGCTTCGGCCCCACCAGTCCCGTGGTCATGTCCGGTCAACTGTATAGCGGCGCGGCCGCCACCACCAGCCCTGTTCAACTCACCGTCAACGGGGTATCGATTACTCCGTCTTTCGCTGGTCTCACCGAGGCAGGCCTTTATCAGATCAACTTCACGCTTCCGGCGGGTCTGGGCACCGGGGACGTACCGCTTGAGGCACTGGTCGGCGGCGTGCAAACTCAATCGAAGGTTGTTTTGTCGGTCCAGTGACACGAGAGGCGGGACGGTCCCGTGCTTAGCGATACTCGGATCGCACCGGCAGGCTTCTCAGTTTTCGCCGTTACAAGCCGGGAATTCACGCCCGTTCAGTTCTGTGTTCTATGGAGAGATCCGCACGCGGTATCTGCGGATTCTCGAACTCCTGCGATGCCTGGGATTTGGCAGACCGTCTGTGGTGTTGTGACTGTGGCGCAGGGAATCGAACGGCAAGCGAGTCGTGGGACGCCTTCAAAACCGTCCCGGAATACCGTTTCCATTTCCAGGGTAAATTGCGGTGGCAGCCTTCAACGGCGATAGCCGGCGGGATGTCGCCGTCGGCTCGAAACGTCGCGATCTTTGCAGTCCTGCGTTGTTACCAGCGCCTGTTTTTGCCGCCGCCACCGCCCTTGCTGCGATATCCGCCGCCTCCGCGGTCTTCCTTCGGCCGGGCCTCATTCACATTCAGCGCTCTGCCATCCAACTCATGGCCGTTGAGAGCGGCAATAGCCTTTACGGCTTCGCTGTCATTGCTCATTTCCACGAATGCGAAGCCTCTGGCCTGTCCGGAATCGCGGTCGGTTACGACATTCACACGATCAACCGTCCCGTACGCCTCAAAAAGGGATCGAAGCCCGTCTTCGGTAGCTCCGAAACTGAGGTTTCCTACAAATATATTTTTCAATGAATCTTCTTTCTGGAATCTGCAGAGCAACGAATCGGGAGCAGGATAGAACGGCTGTTGCCGGACTATGCGAGGAGCCTAATTAGCGGACTGTCAAACTACGATTCCACGTTAGCACAAGATGGGCTGATCGAACACGAGTTGCAGCTGGGGAGGGACACCTGGAGAAAGCGCCGAATGCGACGGGCATTCGCCCCGCACCAACCGCCGTCAGACGAAGCCCTTCCTCTATCAGAGCCGTCGGAGTCTTGCGCCGCTGTCTCGCTTCCGCCTTTACCTGTCGAAGCATTCCATCATCCAGCCTTAGCGTGGTTTTCATGATATGTCCGGACATAAATTCATAAGGAGCGGTGGTCATCCAGACCGCGCGCCACGATCTGGGCGATGTCGAGAAGCCGCGGCGGCGCATCGGAAACCGTCTTCAACGCGTCGCGAAACATGGAAGCGCAGAATGGGCACGCGGCCGCGACCGTTTCCGCACCAGTCGCGACCAGCTGTTCCGCGCGTTCGATGTTGATGCGTTTACCTTTTTCCTCGCCGAGGAACATCTGTCCGCCACCTGCGCCGCAGCAGAACGATCTCTCGCGATGACGCTCAGCTTCCACCAGATCGCCGGAACGTTCCAACACTTTCCGCGGCTGATCGTAAACGCCCCGATAACGTCCGAGATAACAGGGATCGTGATAAACGATCTTCTCTCGCGCCGCTTCCGCCAGAACCGGCAAGCGCATCCTGTGGCGATCCAGCAATTCGGAGTGGTGCTCGATCTCGACGGTCGTGCCGGCCTCGCGCCAGTCCACTCCCATGGTGCGCACGCAATGGGGGCAGATGCTGAGCAGTTTCACCACCTTGTTTTGCGCGATTGTCTCGATGTTCTCTTCCGCCAGCGTGGTGAAAAGCAGATCGTTGCCGAGCCTCCGCGCGGGATCGCCATTGCACTTTTCTTTTTTCAGTACGCCGAAAGTGATCCCGAGATGATTCAGAACCTTCACCAGCGCCAGGATTGTCTCCCGTCCCGCCGGATCGTAAGCTCCCATGCAGCCCAGCCAGAGACAATACTCCTGGGAGCCATCGAAGATCGGCAGGGAATTCTTCTCGATGAACTTCTGCCGCTCGTTGGAAGGCAGCCCCAGAGAGTTGCCGTTCCGTTCCATGGTCAGGAACAGCTTCGTGCCGTATGAATCCTCCCAGGCGCCCGTATTCACGGCTCCGCGCCGCAGCCCGACGATGATGGGCAAATGCTGAATCCCGACAGGACACTGAAACTCGCAGCCTCCGCAGGTGGTGCATTGGAACACCGCCTCCTCGGAAATGTGCTCGCCCAGCAGCGGCTTCTCCGATGCCGGCCCATCGCTATTCAGGTAGCCGCGCAGCCCCAGAATCACTTCCTTCGGGTTGAGGATCTTGCCCGTGTTCGACGCCGGGCAATGCTCGGTACAGCGGCCGCACTCGACGCAGCTGAACGTCTGCAGCGCTTCGATGCGCGTGACATCCTTGCCCGTCACGAGCCCGAAATCTTCGTCGCCCGCGAGTTTCGGGATATCGCTGAAGCCATCGCGTTTCAGGAAAATCGTCGCCGGACTCAGGATCAGATGCAAGTGTTTGGTATGCGGGATGAGCGGCAGGAAAACCAGCAGCGTGAGCGTATGGGCCCACCACATTGCGCGTCCCGCGGGCACGGTTTCCGGCAATTGCAGCCCCGCGAGGTACGTGACCATGAGCAGGAAAATCAATCCCGCGATCAGGCCCGACTCGGGCGCAACCTTCCCCAGCCAGACCGGCCGCGCGATGAACCGGCGCGCCCCGAGATACGCGATTGAAATCGCAACCGCGATGGCAAACAGCGCGACGAATCCGAAATAAAACCGGCCGAATGCGCCCGTGCGCGAGAACAACGATACGCCGAATCCCGTGGCGAGGTGGTTGACCGTGACCAGGGCGAAGGCGCAGAATCCCCAGAACACGAAGGCATGAGCGATGCCGGCAAGGGGACGCTGCCGGATCACCTTCTCCTGCAAAAGCACCTCCCGGATGAAGTCTGCGGCGCGAGGCACGAGAGATCCGAGACGGTAGCCGGCGTCCGGTCTGGCGGCCGAAATAATACGCAAAACCCTTCTGAAACGGAGCCAGAAACCGAGCGCCGACGCGCAGATCAGGATCGCAAGAATGGCTTTTTCCGGCGGGCTGGGAAAGGGCATTTAAACTTCATTGTCAACCGGTTCTTCCACGGCTTGAGTGCTACAGTCGAAATTGTGACGAATCCGACCGAAAAGTGCGCCGTCATCTCCGGAGGAGCGGGTTTTGTGGGCTCGCATATGTGCGACCGCCTGCTGAAAGAAGGAATCAGAGTGATCGTCCTCGACAATCTGCTTACCGGAGCGGAGCGGAATGTCGAACATCTGCGTGGCGAGCGCAGATTCGAATTCAGGTTTCAGGATGTAACCGAACCATTCGAGATTGACGGCCACGTGGATTTTGTACTGCACATGGCTTCGCCCGCCAGCCCCAAAGACTACCTTGAATATCCCATCGAGACGCTCGACGTTGGATCCATCGGGACACGCCGGATGCTGGAACTCGCGCAGGCGAAGAATGCGAAATTCCTGCTGACTTCGACCTCAGAGAGCTACGGCGATCCAAACGTTCATCCGCAGGTCGAAACCTACTGGGGCAATGTGAACCCCGTGGGCCCGCGCTCGTGTTATGACGAAAGCAAGCGCTTCGCGGAAGCGCTCACAATGGCCTATCATCGCTCCCGAGGGGTGCGCACGAGCATTGCGCGGATCTTCAATACTTACGGACCGCGCATGAAACTGAACGACGGCCGCGTGGTTCCGGCCTTCGTGGATCAGGCCCTGCGCGGCGAACCGATGACGATTTTCGGCGACGGTTCGCAGACGCGCAGCTTCTGTTACGTCAGCGATCTGGTCGAAGGGCTTTACCGTCTGCTTCTTTCGACGGAAGAACTGCCGGTGAATCTGGGAAATCCACGGGAGATGACGATCCTCGAATTCGCGAAAGCGATCGAGGAACTGACAGGCGTCCGCGCGGGCCGGGTAAGTCGCGATTTGCCCCAGGACGATCCCAAACAGCGGCGTCCGGACATTACCAAGGCCCGGCGCGTACTGGGCTGGAGCCCGGTGGTCCCGCTCGAAGAAGGGATGCGCGAAACCGTTGACTACTTCCGCTCGGTCGTTCAGACTGTAGCCTGATTTATGCCTGCCAAGCCCACCCTCGTCACCGGCGCCTCCGGCTTCGTAGGGTGGCATGTGGCAAGGTTGCTGATCGAACGCGGGCATTGCGTTCGCGCGCTGGTACGCGCAGCGAGCGCGATTCCGGAACTGGACGTCGAGCGGGTTACGGGCGATCTGCGCGATCCCGCTTCGCTCGAAAGGGCGGTGGCCGGATGCGGGCTGGTGTTCCACATCGCCGCGGATTACCGGCTGTGGTCGAAGGATCCGACGGAGCTGTACCGGTCGAATGTGGAGGGTACGCGCAACATGCTCACCGCGGCCCGGGCGGCGGGAGTCGACCGCTTCGTTTATACGAGCACCGTCGGTTGCATAGGCATCCCGCCCGGCGGGATCGGTGACGAAGCACAGGCCGTGTCGCTGGCTCAGATGACGGGCGATTACAAACGTTCAAAATTTCTTGCCGAACAGATCGCTCTCGAATTTGCGCAGAGCGGATTTCCCGTGGTGATCGTCAACCCTACCGCGCCCATGGGAGATCACGATTTCAAACCGACGCCGACCGGACAGATCGTTCTCGATTATCTGAACGGCGCCATGCCGGTATTCATCGATACCGGGCTCAATGTGGTTGGCGTGCGCGATGTAGCCATGGGGCATCTCCTTGCCTGCGACAGAGGCCGCGTGGGCGAACGCTATATTCTCGGGTCCGAGAATATGACGCTGGGTCAAATCCTCGGTGAACTCGCCAGAATCACCGGGATGAAAGCACCGACGCTGCAGCTGCCCTATTTCCTCGCATGGTCGGCGGGATTAGCCACGACTGCGTGGGCAGATCTCACAGGCACCCCGCCGCGGGTACCGCTCGAAGCGGTGCGGATGGCGAAAACCAAGATGTGGGTGTCAAACGCAAAAGCCTCGCGGGAACTCGGATATTCTCCCGCGCCCGCGTGCCACGCGCTGGCGGAGGCTGTCGCGTGGTTCCACGGCTGGCGGAAGCAAAGAGCGGCGTAATGCGCCACGATCGGAACAAGGGCCTGACGCGGTGATTATCATTCAACGCGAACTCCAAGTCAGTGAAAACAAGCCCGCGACCTGGATGCGCGCGCAGCCAGGTCATGAGCGTGTACAGAATGTTCTGGAGAATCGACTGATGCCCCCGAGTGGGGCTGGGCACAGGGATCAGTTCGCCGCCCAGGAGTTCCCAGCGCCGCCTTCTTCGTAAGGCAGTGCGTCGAACTCCTGGCCGGTCATGATGGCGGCATCGCCATTCAACTTTACGCCGTGCGCATCGATTCCGCTTTATCGCCGGAGATCGCCGCCTGCGCCGCCGCCAGTCTCGCGATCGGCACGCGATAGGGCGAGCAGGAGACGTAATCCATCCCCACGCGATAGCAGAACTGGACCGAGCTCGGTTCGCCGCCGTGCTCGCCGCAGATGCCGACTTCGAGATGCGGGCGCGCGCTGCGCCCCAGCTTCACTCCCATCTCGACCAGTTTGCCCACGCCTTCCTGATCCAGTACCGCGAACGGGTCGGCCTTGAAAATTTTCTCCTTCTCATAGTCCTTCTGGAAGCGCGTATAGTCGTCGCGGGAGAGACCCATGGTGGTCTGCGTCAGATCGTTGGTGCCGAAGGAGAAGAACTCCGCTTCCTTCGCCACGCGATCCGCCGTCAGAGCCGCGCGCGGAATTTCAATCATGGTGCCCACCATGTAGTGGACCTTCTGGCCGGCTTTTTCGAAGACTTCGGCCGCCACGCGATCCACGATTTTCTTCTGGTTGTCGAACTCCTCGACACCGCCGATAAGTGGAATCATCACTTCGGGAATCACCTTGACGCCTTTTTTCGACACCTGCACGGCGGCCTCGAAAATGGCGCGGGCCTGCATCTCGGTGATCTCGGGATACGTGACACCCAGCCGGCAGCCGCGATGGCCCAGCATCGGATTGAACTCATGCAGGTCCTCCACGCGCCGCAGAAGGTTGGGCAATTCCTTCTTCAGATCCTTCACCGGAATGTTATAGCGCTCCGACATCTCCTTCTTCGCCTTGATGTCGGAATGCGGGAGCAGCGCGACATCCACCATCAGGTTTTCCCGTTTGGGCAGGAACTCGTGAAGTGGCGGGTCGAGTGTGCGAATGACGACGGGGAGGCCGTCCATCGCCTTGAACAGACCGGCGAAATCGGAACGCTGCATCGGCAGCAGTTTCTGCAGCGCTTTGCGGCGCGATTTCTCGTCGGTTGCCAGAATCATCGCCTGCACGAACGGCAGACGATCTTCGGCGAAGAACATATGCTCGGTGCGGCAGAGTCCGATGCCTTCAGCGCCGAACTGCTTGGCGACTTTGGCATCGCGTGGAATATCAGCATTGGCGCGCACGCCGAATTTACCGCGGAACTCATCGGTCCAGCCCATGAATTTCCCGATGTAGTCGTGCGAAAGGTCGGGTTCGATCGATTTGGCCTGACCCAGGAAAACGTCGCCCGTGGTGCCGTCGAGTGAAATGAAATCGCCTTCCTTCACCGTGACGGTTTTTCCGTCAACCTGCGCGGTGAAGATCTTCTTCGCCTCATCGATGCGGATGCCGCTGGCGCCGACCACGCACGGCCGGCCCATGCCGCGCGCGACTACGGCGGCATGGCTCGATTTCCCGCCGATCGCCGTCAGAATGCCCTTCGCCACGTCCATGCCGTGAATGTCGTCGGGTGTGGTTTCTTTGCGCACCAGCAGGACCGGACTCTGCGCCGCCATCTCGATCGCGTCTTCCGCAGTGAAGGCCACGCGGCCAACCGCGGCGCCAGGCGATGCCGAGATACCCGTGGTGACTTTGACCAGATCCTTCAGCGTCTTCGGATCGAAAACCGGGTGCAGCAACTGGTCGAGCTGGGCGGGCGCCACACGCAGTACCGCGTCCCTCTTCGAAATCATTCCCTCTTCCACCATCGCGACGGCAATGCGCACGGCCGCGGGGCCCGTGCGTTTGCCATCACGATGC
>CAWBIS010000112.1:0-4772 GCA_963788485.1 Terriglobia bacterium | reverse complement strand
TTTGACTCAGATTCAGGTCTTTGTTCTTCCCCTCTCTCGATGGCGGCCAGGTCGTTGAGGAACCGCTGGCGCAGCAGAATCACTCCGCGGTCGCCCGTGCCCAGATGCTCCCGGGTGCGATCGGCAATCGTTCCCTGGCCCACCCAGGCAATAAAATCCTGGTTCATGACGTGACTCGATATCCAGCGGCCATCCGTATCTTTCACCGGCCCATGCCAGGCGGGGATCCGCTCCTGTACAAAAGGCTCCCGCTCCCGCGGAACACGCGTGAACGACCACGTCACGCTCAGCGTATTCTCATCGTCGACCGGAACGCGCCATTCGAAATGATCGCCCGGAAACAGCGCATTGGGCCAGAGGCAAACCCGCCCGGTGGTCCACATGGGGTCGGAATCCTCCATCCCCTCGCGCAGCCGGCGGTAAGTGAACCCGTAATCGAATTCATCGAATTCCAGCTTCAGGTGCGGAGGCGAATAAGGACCGCCTTTGTTTGCCAGACGCAGGCTCCAGTTCATGTGCATCCATTCGAAGTGCAGCGGATCGATCGAATTCTCCTGGCACTGCAGCCAGTTACAGGGAACGTCGGCGAAAACAATCTGGACGAAGCCGTTCTTCCATGTGAAGGGCTCCCAGTCGGGCACCAGCGGCGCCGGTTCAGGCCCGAGATAAGCCCAGACGATCCCCGCTTTCACTTCCACCGGATAGGCTTTGATTTGGATCTTTTCTTTGAACCCGCTCTGCGGAGCGGCAACATCTTCCCAGGGCTGCTCCACGCACCGGCCCGCGTGATCGAATCGCCATCCGTGATAATTGCAGCGGATACCGCAGCGCTCGACGAAGCCATAAGAAAGATCGGCGCGGCGATGCGGACACTGGCGATCCACCAGCCCCCAGGCGCCGCTGAGATCCTTGTACAGCGTGAGGTCTTCCCCCATCAGCCGCACGGGTTTGATGGAAACGGTTTCGAACTCCGAAACCGCGGCGATTGGCATCCAGTATCGGCGCAGCAACCGGCCCATCGGGGTCCCCACACCGACTCGGGTCAGCAGCTGGTTTTTGGCATGATCCAGCATTTCACAGGTCAGTATATTCGTTTGGCGATGCGTCGGCCCTGCACGTTAGAATTGACTGATGGCCGAAGGTCAACAGCCCCCGCAGACTGTCGCGAGCTTCGAAACCTCTCTCGACGAACTGGAAAAGGTAGTCAAGGAACTGGAGTCGGGCGATCTTTCGCTCGACCGCTCGCTCGAGCTCTTCTCGCGCGGAATCGAGCTCAGCGATTCCTGCCGTAAACAGCTCGAAGAAGCCGAAACACGCGTCGAGATGCTCGTCCGCAAAGAGGGAACGTATCAACCCGAACCGTTCCGTCCTGAGAAATAATGACGCTGAAAAACTTCCTGGCCGAAGAAGTGCGCCATATCGACGCGGCCCTCGACCGCCTCACGCCGCCTGAATCCGCCCATCCCGCAACCATCCATCGCGCCATGCGCTACAGCCTGTTCGCAGGCGGGAAGCGCATACGTCCGATCCTCTGCCTGCAGAGCGCCGCCGCCATTTCGGACGACGCGCCAGCCGCGCTCGACGCCGGCTGCGCGCTCGAAATGATCCACACCTATTCGTTGATCCACGACGATCTGCCCGCGCTCGATAACGACGATTTCCGCCGGGGCAAACCGACCTGCCACAAAGTCTTCGGCGAAGCCATGGCAATTCTCGCCGGCGATGCTTTGTTCACGCTGGCGATGCAGACGCTGGTGCGCATTGCGGGCCTCGCCGACGCGCCGAAAATTCGCCTCATCGATGAACTCGCGTTCGCCAGCGGAACGGTCGAAGGCATGATCGGCGGCCAGGTCACGGATATCGAAGGAGAACGGCAGACCCCGACCCCTGAATTGCTGGATTGCATTCATCGCGCCAAGACAGGCGCCTTGCTGCGGGCGAGCGTACGCATGGGCGGCGTCTGTGCGGGTGGGGATGCCGCGCAAATCCACGCGCTCTCAAAGTACGGCGAGCATGTGGGCCTCGCATTCCAGATTGTGGACGACATACTCGACGTTGAGGAATCGTCCGAGGCTCTGGGCAAAACCGCGGGGAAAGACGCGGCGCAGGGAAAGATCACGTTCCCCGCGGTGTACGGTCTGGAGGACTCGCGGCGCATGGCGCAGGAACAGTGCACCCAGGCGCACGAGGCGCTCGAACCCTTCGGCGACAGGGCTCGGCGGCTGCACGAAATCGCCGACCTGATCGTTCACCGCAAATCGTAGTGCCTTCGCAGGAAAAGACACGTCTGGATCGCGCTCTGGTCGAACGTGGCCTCGTCGAGACGCGCGAGAAAGCCCAGGCGCTCATCATGGCGGGCGAAGTTCTGGTCAATGGCGTGAAGGCCGCCAAAGCCGGCCAGCTCGTTTTACCCGATAACACCATCGAAATCACCGCCAGACTTCGCTACGTCGGCCGGGGTGGGCTTAAACTGGAAGCCGCGCTGACGCGGTTTTCAATCGACCCGAGGGAGTTCGTTTGTGCGGATTTCGGGTCCTCCACCGGCGGCTTCACCGATTGCCTGCTTCAGGCGGGCGCGGCACGCGTTCATGCAATCGATGTTGGCGCGGCTCAGCTCGATTGGAAACTTCGCAACGACCCGCGCGTCGTTGTGCACGAAGGCGTCAACGCCCGCTACCTGGAACTGGCCGATCTCGGCGAACCCGTCGATCTGGCCGTCTGCGACGTGAGCTTCATCTCCGCCACGCTCGTGCTCCCGGCCATGGTGAGAGTATTAAAGGCTGAGCCGGGAACGGGCGTCGTGATACTGGTGAAACCGCAGTTCGAAGTCGGCAAGGGCGAAGTCGGGAAGGGTGGCATCGTGCGCGACCCTCTGCAGCACGAGGCGGTCTGCGCGAAGGTGCGCGCGTCGGTCGAAGCGATGGGCTTCGAAACCCGATTGATGGAGAGCCCGATCACCGGGGCGGAAGGCAATAAGGAGTTCCTGCTCTATGGCCGCCGTTAAGACCATCGGCATCTTCTCGAAACCGAACTCTCCACAGGCGGTGACGCTCGTTCCGGAGTTGCTCGAATGGCTCGGCCGGCACGGCATCCAGACTCGTCTCGACACGGAAACGGCGGTCTACGCCCGCGGGCAAAATGGCCTCAATCGCGCCGAAGTTCCCGAGGGCTGCGATCTGGCCGTCGTCCTGGGGGGCGATGGCACACTGCTCTCGGCCGCCCGGGCCGTCGGCAGCCGGGCGATCCCGCTGCTCGCGGTGAATCTTGGGGGTCTGGGGTTCCTGACTTCGATTTCGACGCAGGATCTTTTCCCCGAACTGGAAATGGCTCTGGCGGGTTGCCACCAGGTCACGCGCCGCAAGATGCTGCGCGTTTCTCTGCGGCGGAGCCAGGCCGTGGTGGCCCGGTATCACGCGCTGAACGATGTCGTCATTGCAAAATCCACCATCGCCCGCATTGTCGACCTGGAGGCATGGGCGGGCGAAAGTTTCATTTGCGCCTATAAGGCGGACGGGCTCATCATTTCCACCCCGACCGGCTCAACCGCATATTCGCTGTCAGCCGGCGGCCCGATCGTCTATCCAACCGTGAACGCGGTTTGTTTGACGCCGATCTGTCCGCATACGCTCACAAACAGGCCGTTAATCGTGCCCTCCGAAATGGCCATCCGGATCGTCTGCCGGGCGAACGACGAGGATGCTTATCTGACCGTCGATGGGCAAGTCGGAGGTCCACTCCAGGGCGGCGACGTGGTGGAATGCGAAACCGCCAATTTCGACGTCCTGCTGATCCGGCCGCCGGATAAAACGTTCTTTGACGTCCTGCGCCAGAAACTGAAGTGGGGCGAGCGATAGAATTTAAGATATCGAATGGCACAAACCCAGGCGGCAGCGCCTCCCCATGAGCCCGCGGTTCCGGCCACCGTGTGGATCGGACCTCTTATCGCGGCGTGGCTGATTCCCGGCGGCGGGCATTTCCTGCAGAAACGAACCGGCCGGGGCGCACTCATTTTCGCCTCGGTGACGCTGATGTTTCTGTTCGGCATGTTCATGCGCGGCATGATGTTCACACCGGAACGGGGCGACATTCTGACCACCCTGATCAACTACGGCGGTTTCGTCTGCAATCTCGCCACCGGCGTGCTTTACATCGCCGCGAAAATGTTTGGCTATAACGCCCCGGATATGGCGGGCGACGTACACGACTACGGCACAAAATTTCTGGTGACGGCGGGATTATTGAACATCCTCGCGATCGTCGATAGTTTTGAAATCGCCACGGGCAAGAAGGACTAATGCCGAAGGTCAATCTCTCGCATTTCGAAGCCGCGTTTCTGTTCGCTCTGTTTTCCTCCGTGGTGATGGGAATCACCTCGAAGAAGACCGACAAGGATCGGCTGCACTACGGCGCGTATTGCTTTGGTTGTTTTCTTGTCGCGCTCTTCGCCATCGGCTGGCTGATGAAGCTGGGCCACGGGTAACGCACATTTTCACGCTATTTTCTTCGCCGTCTCAATAACTTGAGTTTGGTCTGCCGCGTTGCGGGTGGGCATAACTGTATCGTCGGGGCAGTGAAACCGATGTCAGTCGTCCTTGCCTATAAAAATTTCGCCGCGAACCGCAACATCAGCCATATCGGATTGGGAGTTACGGCGCTCAATACCGCGAAGAGCCTGCGGGCCGCGGGTGTCAGTGCAGATGTGTGGCCGATCACCAGCGCAGTCGAGTTGCGCACACGCCTGCAGAGCGCCGAGGCGTCGCATGTGGTGATTT